>NZ_JAHIDY010000031.1:0-71214 GCF_018732265.1 Pseudomonas sp. TAE6080 | reverse complement strand
TTTGGGCGCCATCATAGCGCCCTATTGATGTGTCCAAATTCATTAGGCCAGTTCAGATTGCCTGCGATAGCGGTATTGGATTCGCCATCGCCATCGCAGGCAAACCAGCTCCCACATTGACCGCATTTGGGCTGGAGGCTCAGTCGAAGGTAATGCCCTGCGCTAGCGGCAATTCCAGCGAATAGTTCACGGTATTGGTCTGCCGGCGCATGTACCCGCGCCACGCATCCGAGCCCGATTCACGCCCGCCACCGGTTTCTTTCTCGCCACCAAACGCGCCGCCGATCTCTGCACCGCTCGGGCCGATATTGACGTTGGCGATCCCGCAGTCGCTGCCCACCGCCGACATGAACTGCTCGGCTTCGCGCACATCAGTGGTGAAGATGCATGACGACAGCCCCTGGGGCACTTCGTTGTTCAGGCGCAGAGCTTCGGTAAAATCGCGGTAGCCGATCACGTAGAGGATCGGCGCGAACGTTTCGCTGCGCACCACATCGCTCTGCTCGGGCATCTCCACAATCGCTGGCGAGACGTAGTAGCCATGGGGGAACTTATCTTCCAACTGGCGCTTGCCACCGAACACCCGGCCACCTTCGCTCAAGGCCTGCTCCAGGGCGTCCTGCATATTGTCGAAGCTGTGCTTGTCGATCAGCGGGCCGACCAGGTTGCCTTCCAGCGGATGGCCGATGCGCACCTTGGAATACGCCGCCTTGAGGCGCGTGACGATCTCCTCCTTGACCGATTCATGGGCGATCAACCGACGCAGGCTGGTGCAGCGTTGACCAGCAGTACCCACCGCGCTGAACAGAATGGCGCGCACGGCCATGTCCAGGTCGGCGCTTGGGCCGAGGATCATCGCGTTGTTGCCCCCCAGCTCAAGAATGCTGCGGGCAAACCGCGCGGCGACCTTGGGCGCCACTTCACGGCCCATGCGCGTGCTGCCGGTGGCGCTGATCAGCGCTACGCGCGGGTCGTCCACCAAGGCTGCACCGGCGTCGCGACCGCCAATGACCACCTGGCTGAGGTACGGTGGCGCGTCGCTGAAGTTCTTCGCTACCCGCTCGAACAACGCCTGGCAGGCCAGGGCGGTGAGTGGGGTCTTTTCCGAGGGTTTCCAGATCACCGCGTTGCCGCACACCAGCGCCAGCGCGGTGTTCCACGCCCACACCGCGACCGGGAAGTTGAAGGCGCTGATCACGCCAACCACGCCCAGCGGGTGCCAGGTCTCACGCATATGGTGGCCCGGACGCTCGGAGGCGATGGTCAAGCCATACAGCTGGCGCGACAGGCCCACGGCGAAGTCGCAGATGTCGATCATTTCCTGCACTTCACCCAGGCCTTCCTGGGTGATCTTGCCGGCTTCCCAGGACACCAGTTCGCCCAGGTCGGCCTTGTACTCACGCAGCAAGTCGCCGAACTGGCGCACCAGTTCACCGCGACGGGGTGCCGGCACCTTGCGCCAGGCGTCGAATGCATGCTCGGCGCGACTGACCTGCTGCTCGACCTCGGCGGCCCCTTCCCAGTGCACACTGGCGATGCGACTGCCATCGATGGGTGAATGCACAGGCTGTTTACCGGCCTGGTACAACGCCGGGTCTACGCCGAGACGATCAAGCAATGCGGCAACCATGGGTCACTCCTTCAATCCACACAAAAATTGCGCCGCGGCCAACACGGCGATCCAGGCCTTATTTGTAGCCGGCCCCGGACTTACCAACAAACGACGATTAGGCGAGATATCATTCCGTTTATTCATGCCAAAACAAAAAAGAGGCAGGCCGTGCTCAATAAAAGACATTTGCCCTCGATCACCGCCCTGCAGTGCTTCGAGGCCGTGACCCGCCACCTGAGTTTCACCCGTGCCGCCGAGGAGCTGAACCTCACGCAGAGCGCCGTCAGCAAGCAGGTCGCACAATTGGAAGAGTTGCTGCAACACCTGCTGTTTCGCCGGGTGCGCCGCCGCTTGCAGATGACTCCGGCGGGCGACCTGTATCTGGTGGAAGTGCGCAAGATCCTCAGCCAGGTGGAAATGTCGACCCACTACCTGCGCTCCTACGGCGGCGAGACCGAAGTACTGCGGGTGTCCACACCCTACACCTTCGGCGCGCGCTGGCTGGTACCACGGCTCAAGGGCTGGCGCCTGCGCCACCCGCAGATCCACCTGGACCTGTGCAACGAGCAGACGCCGGATGAACTGCTGCAAGGCAAGGCTGACCTGGCCTTCTACTTCGGCGCAGGCTCGCGGCCGGGCACCGAGAGCCTCAAGTTGTTCAGCGAGGAACTGGTGCCGGTGTGCGCCCCAGAGAGCCTGCCCACCCAGCCTTTCACTGATCCCACGCAACTGAGCAACCTGGTGCTGCTGCAAAATGCCTCGCGCCCCCAAGGCTGGCACGACTGGTTCGCCAGCCTCGGCTACCAGACCGAGCACAGCTACCATGGGCCGCGCTTTGATACCTTCTATATGTGCATCCGGGCGGCCCAGGTGGGTTGTGGCGTGGCGCTGTTGCCACGTTTTTTGGTGGAAGAGGAGCTGGCAGACGGCAAGTTGGTGATCCCCTGGCAGCACGCAATGCCCAGCCAGGATGCGTACTACCTGGCGTACCCGGAGCATTCGGCGGAGGTGCCCAAGGTGCGGGACTTTGTGAAGTGGATGATGGAGCAAGTTGTTTAGCCCCTGGAATGCTCCCACATTTGGAATGCATTCTCCTGTGGGAGCTGGCTTGCCTGCGATGACGCCAGAGGCCACAACAAAAAAACCTCTGGCAAAACAACACGGGTCTATGCGCCACTAGCGCCATTCTTGTTTGGAGATTCCCGTTATGAGCGAGAGTGTGTTTGCCGATCGCATCGTGCAGAACCTGCTCGACACCGACTTCTACAAGCTGACCATGATGCAGGCGGTGCTGCACAACTACCCCAATGTGGAAGTTGAATGGGAATTCCGTTGCCGTAACAGCGAAGACCTGCGCCCGTATCTGGCAGAAATCCGCTACCAGATCGAGCGCCTGGCCGAGTTGAGCCTGAGCCCGGATCAACTGGGCTTTCTGGAACGCATCAGCTTCATGAAGCCGGACTTCCTGCGCTTCCTCGGTCTGTTTCGCTTCAACCTGCGCTATGTGCAGACCGGCATCGAGAACGGCGAGTTGTTTATCCGCCTGCGCGGCCCGTGGCTGCACGTGATCCTGTTTGAAGTGCCACTGCTGGCCATCGTCAGCGAAGTGCGCAACCGTTATCGCTACCAGACCATCATCCTGGAGCAGGCGCGCGAACAGCTGTATCGCAAGTTCGATTGGCTGAGCGCGAATGCCAGCAGCGACGAACTGGCCGAATTGCAGGTCGCAGACTTCGGCACCCGCCGCCGCTTCTCCTACCGCGTGCAGGAGGAAGTGGTGAATGTGCTCAAGCACGACTTCCCCGGCCGTTTCGTCGGCACCAGCAACGTGCACCTGGCTCGCGAGCTGGACATGAAGCCGCTGGGCACCATGGCCCACGAATGGATCATGGCCCACCAGCAACTGGGCCCGCGGCTGATCGACAGCCAGATCGCCGCCCTCGATTGCTGGGTCCGCGAGTACCGTGGCCTGCTGGGCATCGCCCTGACCGATTGCATCACCACCGATGCCTTCCTCAGCGATTTCGATCTGTACTTCGCCAAGCTGTTCGACGGCCTGCGCCACGACTCTGGCGACCCGGTGCAGTGGGCCGAAAAGGCCATCGCCCATTACCACAAGCTGGGCATCGAGCCGATGAGCAAGACCCTGGTGTTCTCCGACAGCCTGACGCTGCCCAAGGCCCTGGAGATTTTCCGGGCGCTGCGCGGTCGGATCAATGTCAGCTTTGGCATCGGCACCAACCTGACCTGCGACATTCCAGGTGTGGAACCGATGAGCATCGTGCTTAAAATGACTGCCTGCAATGGCCAGCCCGTGGCGAAGATCTCCGATGAAGCGGGCAAGACCCATTGCACGGATCCGAACTTCGTCGCCTATTTGCGCCACGTTTTCAAAGTACCTGCCATCTCTAGCGAGGAGTGAATCATGCAAGCCGTACAGCGTGAGATTGCCCAACAGCTCAAGGTTCAACCACCGTTCCAGGACCACGCCGCCCTTGCAGCGGAAGTGGCCCGG
The DNA here is from genome assembly GCF_018732265.1 of Pseudomonas sp. TAE6080. Taxonomy (NCBI): domain Bacteria; kingdom Pseudomonadati; phylum Pseudomonadota; class Gammaproteobacteria; order Pseudomonadales; family Pseudomonadaceae; genus Pseudomonas; species Pseudomonas sp. TAE6080. The sequence goes on along the minus strand of NZ_JAHIDY010000031.1, from coordinate 67,087 downwards.
CGGATTACCTTTATCCAGGACTGTCTGCTCAATTCGGGGCTCAAGACCCTCGTGCTGGGCATCAGCGGCGGCGTCGACTCCCTGACCGCTGGCCTCCTGGCCCAACGGGCAATGAAAGAGCTGCGCGCCCTCAAAGGTGATGAGGCTTACCGCTTTATCGCGGTGCGCCTGCCTTACGAGACCCAGTTCGACGAACACGATGCCCAGGCCAGCGTCGACTTTATCAACCCCGACGAGCGCCACACGGTGAATATCGGCCCGGCGGTCAAGGCCCTGGCCAATGAAGTGGCGGCCTTCGAAGGCAAGGCGGCGGTGTCCCGTGACTTTGTGCTGGGCAATACCAAGGCGCGGATGCGCATGATCGCGCAATACACCATCGCCGGCGCGGCGAGCGGCCTGGTGATCGGCACCGACCATGCGGCGGAAGCCGTGATGGGCTTTTTCACCAAGTTCGGGGACGGCGCCTGCGACCTGGCACCGTTGAGCGGCCTGGTGAAAAACCAGGTACGCGCGATTGCCCGGCACTTTGGTGCGCCTGAGTCGCTGGTGGAGAAGATCCCGACCGCCGACCTGGAAGACCTGTCACCGGGCAAGCCGGATGAAGCGTCCCATGGCGTGACCTATACCGAGATCGATGCGTTCCTGCACGGTGAGCCGGTGCGTGAAGAGGCGTTCAGGATTATCTGCGATACCTATCGCAAGACTGAGCACAAGCGGGTGATGCCGTTTGCGCCGTGAGGTAGGCCGGGTGGTTGTGTATTGATTGTCAGACCGCTATCGCGGGCAAGCCCGCTCCCACATTTGAATGTATTCACAAATCAAAATGTAGGAGCTGGCTTGCCTGCGATGAACGATAACGCGGTCTTGAGCCTTACTTCAGGGTCACAGTGCCTTTCATCATCGAGATGTGGCCTGGGAACGAGCAGAAGAACATGTATTTGCCATCAGCCTTGAGCTTGGACACGTCGAAGGTCACCGAGTCGGTTTCACCAGCGCCGATGATCTTGGTATGGGCGATGATGCGGGTGTCGCCTTCTTTCAAGTAGTTCTTGTCGATACCGGCGGCCATGCCCTCGGTTGCAACCGGCTGCATATCAGCCTCAGTGGTCAACACCCAGTTGTGACCCATGACGTTCTTCGGCAGGTTGCCGGAGTGTTTCAGATCAACGGTGAACGTCTTGCAGCTCTTGTCGATCTCAATGGCTTTGGTATCGAAGGACATCTGGTCGGTGGAATCGACGGTGACCTTGCACTCTGCAGCAAGCAACTGGCCGCTAGCCAGAGTCAGCAGGGAAACAGCAACGATTTTGGCAAACATGTGAATCTCCAAGGCAGGGTTTAAAAAACGCATGTGCGACAAGGTTGCCTGAGGCAGGCAGAGGTTCCAATGATCTGAATCAACAAATTGTATACAACTTTAGGCTATCAGACTGATCGACAGAATCAACCAGCCAAAGTGCCGCACGCAGCCTATGATCGGCTCATCACCCCCTTTTGGAGTCCGAGCCATGCACCTCAATAGCCTGTTGCGCAGCCTGCTTGCCACTTACGCCTGTGGCGCCAGTGGTACTTACGAAACGGTTAATGTCGACTAACGTTTAATCTTGAGAGGCGATTCTGAAACCCGATTACCCCTTGGGACGCGTTTAAAGGCAGAATAGCCGCCGCTCAACCTCACCTTCGACCCCAGAGGATCGCCCATGGCAAAACCTAATTACTCCTTCGCCAAACGTCAGAGAGACTTGGCCAAGGAACAGAAGAAAGAGGAAAAGCTGCAACGCAAGAAAGCTGCAGCTGACGAAGAAGCTGGCGCACTGAACCCGGATGCCGAAGGTGAAGTGGCTGCTGATGACACCGAGACCGCGAAAGACCCGGCTGAATAACACCTGTAGGAGCGAGCTTGCTCGCGAAGCGCTACAACGATAACGCGGACATCCTGGTTTTATGCGGTGCTCTTGCGTTTTTCGCGAGCAAGCTCGCTCCTACATCAACGGCATCACCGTTACCCGCACTTCCGGGTCATGGCTCCCGCCCCCCAGAATCACCCCCCGCAACGGCGAGACATCGGAAAAATCCCGGCCCCAGGCCAGGGTGATGTGCTCCAGTGCCGGCTGCACGTTGTTGGTCGGATCAAAATCCACCCAACCCGACACCGGGCAAAAGACCGACACCCACGCGTGCGACGCATCGGCGCCGATCAGCCGTGGCTGGCCAGGCGGCGGCTGGGTCAGCAGGTAGCCACTGATGTAACGCGCCGCCAGGCCCCGTGAGCGCAGGCAAGCGAGCATCAGATGGGCAAAGTCCTGGCAAACCCCCCGTCGGCGCTCCAGCACCTCCACCAGCGGCGTGGCGACCTGGGTGGCTTCGGCATCGAAGGTGAACTCGCTGAAAATCTTCTCCATCAACGCCTGCACGCCCAACAACAGCGGACGACCGGCAGGAAAACAACTCTCGGAGAACTCGACGAAGGTTTTCTTCAGATGCACATAGGGCGATTCAAAACGATAACGGCACGCCTCGATGGCCTCTGCCGACAACGGCTGGCTACTGTAGGTCAGGCTGTCGCGAGTCTGGTCCCAGGGCGGTGACTGGCTGAAATCCAGCACCGGTCGGGCCAGCACTTCGACGGTCAAGCCGGCATTGACCAACAATTCATCATGGGGCCGCTCGAACGCCAGCCGGGTGATCGGGTTGCCAAACACGTCCAGCTCATCGCGGCGCGCAGTCGGTTCGGGGCTGATCTCCAATTGCCGCGAAGTGCAGCGCTGCCAGGCACAGGGGCGCGGCCACAAGTGCGCCAGCTGCTGGGCCAGGGACACCGGGCTGTCGTAGTGGTAATGGGTATCGTGGAAAATCTGGTAGCGCGCACTCATCACACAGACACCGTTTGCTGGCTGACATCATCCACATGGGCAAAATGGCGCAGGGCCAGGCGATCGGAAACTTGCCCGCTTTCATCGGCGACGGCCTGCAACAGGTCCGCCAGGCCATCGAGGGCCGCGCGTACGCCGGCGTCGCCAAACAGCGGGTTCTCCAGGCAACCCAGGTCAAAGCGCGACAGGCGTTCCACCAGCGGCGCCAGGCCGGTCTCCCGGGGCACACCGAAGTCATCGTTGAGCCGGCGCAAGGTGCGGCTCACCAGTTTGAGCTGGAACAGCACTGCGTGGGGGTTCTGCTCATCCAGCAGCAACAGGTCCAGCACCGGAATCAATTGCGGCACCGCCAGGTAGCGCGAGCGGTAGGTGATGCTGCTGTTGCCCAGCTCCAGCAACCACTCCAGCCCGGCCTGATCGAACACCGCCACGCCGCGCAGGAAGGCCGCTAGGCTGCTGCTGAGAAATTGCAGGCGCTCGATACGCCGGCCCATCATCAAGAAACGCCAGCCTTCGTCGCGGGTCATGTCGTCCAGGGCAAAACCGGACAAGGCCGCCAGGGACATCACCAGACGGTTGAGGAAGTCCAGTAGCTGGCCAAAGTCCGGGGTCTCGCTTTCCAGCTCCATGGCTTCGCGCTGCAACTCCACCAGGGCCTGCCAGTTCTCCCGGGACAGCTTGCCGCGCACCTGGGACGCCGCCCACTGCAAACGCTGCAAATTGGCACGCAGGCTCGACGGCCAGTCATCACCGAGCAGGGCTTCCAGCAGCCGCTCTGGCAACTCACCCTCCTCTGGCAGCAGGCGCAGGCTCTCTCCAAGCTCCACGGCGGCCTGCAAGGCCAGCGGGTCGTCACCGTCGACATAGCGGGCGAGGACGATGCGCAGCCAGCGTGCACTGTCATCACAGCGCTCACAGTAACGGCCGAACCAGAACAGGTTTTCCACCACCCGCGAGGGCAGGTACGGGTCGCGGCGCACCAGGTCGTGGGCACCAATCACCCGCTGCGCCCGCCATTGTTCGCCACCTGGGGCGCGCTCGCCCAAGACCCAGGTGTCCTTGCTCGCCCCACCACGCTGCATCGACACCACTTCTGCGTCCGCCTGCGCCGCCACACGGGTCAGGCCGCCCGGCAACACCCGGTAGCCGTCTTCGCTGGCCACCGCGTACACGCGCATGCCGATGGCGCGATGCTGTAGATGATCATCCACCGTGTGCCAGACCGGCGCCTGGGACAGTTGCGCCAACTCTTGCGCAACGTAGGCATAGGGGCGCGCCTGCATTCGTTCAGCCAGAGCCTGGCGTTGTTCCTGGTTCAGGTCGCGGCCAAACACCGGGGCAAAACTTTGCGAGGGAAACGCCGGTTTGATCAGCAGCTCCGGGAGCTTTTCCAGGGCTTCGGCCAGCACCGGCGCCTCGCCGCACCACCAGGTGGCGATGGACGGCAGGATCAGTTCTTCGCCAAACAGAAACTGATTGATCTTCGGCAAAAAGCCCAGCAAACCGGGGGACTCCAGCACGCCGGCGCCCAAGGCGTTGGCCACCAGCACATTGCCCTGGCGCACCGCATCCAGCAGGCCGGGCACGCCCAGGGCCGAGTCGGTGCGCAGCTCCAGCGGGTCGCAAAAATCATCGTCCAGCCGCCGCATGATCGCGTGTACACGGCGCAGGCCGCTGAGGGTCTTGAGGTACACCGTACTGTCGCGCACCGTCAGGTCGCCGCCTTCTACCAGTGGGTAACCGAGCTGGCGGGCCAGGTACAGGTGTTCGAAATAGCTTTCGTTGAACCGCCCCGGGGTCAACAGCACGATCAGCGGCGGCTGGTCATCGCCCGGTGCCTGGCGAGCCAGGGTTTCCTGTAGGGTGCGGAAGAAGCCGGTGAGGTGCTGCACTTGCAAGTCGCGATACAAGTCCGGGAACGCACGGGACACGATGGTCCGGTTTTCCAGGGCGTAACCGGCGCCGGACGGAGCCTGGGTGCGATCCGCCGTGACCCACCAGCGACCGTCCGGGGTGCGCGCCAGGTCCACCGCATACAGGTGCAGGAACACCCCATCGGGCGGCTGGATGCCCTGGCACGGCCACAGGTAATTGTTATGCCCGAACACCAGTTCTGCTGGCAGCAAACCTTCGGCAATCAGACGTTGCGGGCCGTACAGGTCGGCCAGCACGGCGTTGAGCAACCGTGCGCGCTGGGCGATGCCCGCGGACAAATGCGCCCACTCATCCGCCGCCAATACGTGCGGCAGCAAGTCCAGCTCCCAGGGGCGGTCCGCGCCCTTGGGGTCGGCGTAGACGTTGTAGGTCACGCCGTTTTCCTGGATCTGGCGGGTCAGCAACGCCTGGCGCTGGGCCAGTTGTGCCGGGGTGCTGCGCTGCAGATGGTCAAGCAAACGCCGCCAATGGGTACGGACAGCACCGCTGTCGTCCAGCAGTTCGTGATAAGTGCCCGCAGTCAGCGGGTAACGGTCGAGCAAGTCGGACATGGAACGCTCGGCAGAGGCAAGGGGGCTCAGATTAACTCACAAACACTGCAAATCTACTGTAGGAGCTGGCTTGCCGGCTCCTACAGTAGGATTGTATTTAGTCATTTTTATGGGGAAACCGCCGCAGATCCAGGGTCATTGGCAACTCGTCGTTCACGACCACCGGCGGTACTGGCAGCGTCCCGGGGCTATGCCCCAAGCGGAAAAACCGCGCCATGCGCCGGCTCTCGGCTTCATTGGCATTGACCGGCAGGCTGTCGTAATTACGCCCGCCCGGATGGGCCACATGGTATTGGCAGCCGCCCAGGGAACGCTGCATCCAGGTATCGAGCAGATCAAACACCAGCGGCGCATGCACCGGGATGGTCGGCTGCAAGCAATTGGCCGGTTGCCAGGCGCGATAGCGCACGCCGGCGACAAACTCACCCACACGCCCGGTGGCATGCAGCGGCACGGCCACGCCGTTGCAGGTCAGCACATAACGCTGCGGCGGCAAGCCGCTGAGTTTCACCTGCAAACGCTCAAGGGATGAGTCCACATAACGCACCGTACCGCCCGCCGCGCCCTCCTCGCCCAGTACATGCCAGGGTTCCAGGGCCTGGCGCAGCTCCAGTTCGATACCGCTGACGGCATAGTCGCCGACCTTGGGAAAGCGGAACTCCAGGTGCGCGGCGAACCACTCGGCGCGCAGCGGGTAGCCGGCCGCGTTGAGGTCGACGATAACGTCGGCAAAGTCCTGCTCGATAAAGTGCGGCAGCAGGAATCGGTCGTGCAGTTCCGTGCCCCAGCGTGCCAGTTTCGGCGGCGCGTAGGGCTCACGCCAAAAGCGCGCCACCAGTGCCCGCAGCAGCAACTGCTGGGTCAGGCTCATGCGCGCGTGGGGCGGCATTTCAAAGGCACGCAGTTCCAGCAGGCCCAGGCGCCCGGTGGCGCCGTCGGGGGAGTAGAGCTTGTCGATGCAAAACTCGGCGCGATGGGTGTTGCCGGTGACGTCAATCAGCAGGTTGCGCAACAGCCGGTCCACCAACCAGGGCGGGCATTCCTCCCCAGGCTCAGGCATCTGCGCGAAGGCGATTTCCAGCTCATACAGCGCATCGTTGCGCGCCTCATCCACCCGTGGCGCCTGGGAGGTCGGGCCGATAAACAGGCCGGAAAACAGGTACGACAAGGACGGATGGTTGTGCCAATAGCTGATCAAGCTGCGCAACAGGTCCGGGCGACGCAGGAACGGTGAGTCCTTGGGCGTGGCGCCGCCGAGCACAAAGTGGTTGCCGCCGCCAGTACCGGTGTGGCGCCCGTCGATCATGAATTTTTCGGTAGTCAGGCGGGTTTGCCGGGCCTCTTCATAGAGGAACTCGGTGCGCTCCACCAATTCATCCCAGGTCGCGGACGGCTGCACATTGACTTCGATTACGCCGGGGTCAGGCGTGACACGGAAGTTGCTCAGGCGCGGATCGCTTGGCGGCTCGTAGCCTTCCAGCAGTACCGGGCAATGCAGTTCTTCGGCGCAGGCCTCGATGACCGCCACCAGCTCCAGGTAATCCTCGACCCGCTCCAGGGGCGGCATAAACAGATAGAGCCGACCTTCCCGCGCCTCGGCACACAAGGCGGTACGCGTCAGCCAGTCAGCCGACTCGTCGATCCTGGGCACACGCTCTTCGCTGGGAGCCGGCTCGCCAGGGACAGGCGCCGTGACAGGCAATGGCGGCAGATCCTGATTGGGATCGGTCGGATGCACGAAGGGATAGTCGGCCGCCGTCACCCACGGCTGCGAGGCCAGTGGCAAACGATAGCCCAGCGGCGAATCCCCAGGCACCAGCCGGCAATGGTTGTCGCGCAGGTACCAGCGGCCGCTTTGCCAGCGATCATTGGCCGCCGTGCGCGCCAGCGGTAAAACCTGGCCAATGACTTTATCCAGGCCCTGGGTAAACACCTTGCGCAGTCGCGCACGCTCCAGTTCGTCGTCCAGTCGCGGATCTTGGGCACTGACATTCTGCGCCAGCGCGCCCTCGCGCCACAGGTAGTAGAAATTGTCTTCATAGGCCGGGAACACAAAGCGCGCCGGCAACTTCAGGCGCTCGGCGACACTGGCCAGGAAGCGCCCGGCCATCACCTCATCGGCGCCGTAGTCCTGCTGTTCATCGGCGATCAACGCGCTGTTGTGCCAGACCGGCACGCCATCGCGGCGCCAATGGCAGTTGAGGGACCAACGCGGCAATTGCTCGCCGGGGTACCACTTGCCCTGGCCGAAATGCACCAGCCCCTTGGGCGCGTAATGCTTGCGCATGCGCTGGAACAACTCGGCAGACAGCCGACGCTTGTCCGGGCCCAGGGCGGCGGTGTTCCACTCGGCGCCGTCGGGGTCATCGATGGAAACAAATGTCGGTTCGCCGCCCATGGTCAGGCGCACATCGTCCTTGAGCAGGTCGCCATCAATCTGCCGCCCCAGCGCCTGGATCGCCAGCCACTGCTCTTCGGTGTAGGGCTTGGTGACACGTGGCGCTTCCCAGATACGCTCCACTGACATCTCGTGGGTAAATTCGCACTCGCAGGGTTCGACCAGACCGCTGATAGGCGCAGCTGACGATGGATCAGGACTACAGGCCAGCGGGATATGCCCTTCACCAGCGAACAACCCGGACGTAGCATCCAGGCCAATCCAACCCGCGCCCGGCAAATACACTTCGCACCAGGCGTGCAGGTCGGTGAAGTCCACCTCGGTACCCGAGGGGCCGTCGAGGGCCTTGACGTCGGCGGTGAGCTGAATCAGGTAACCGGAAACAAACCGCGCCGCCAAGCCCAGGTTGCGCAGTAATTGCACCAGCAGCCAGGCCGAATCGCGGCACGAGCCGCTGGCGTTTTCCAGAGTGAACTCCGGGGTCTGTACGCCGGGCTCCATGCGGATCAGATAGCCGATATCGGCGGCCAGGCGCTGATTGAGGCCAACCAGGAAGTCCACGGCCGGCAGCGGCGTGCGGTCGATACCGGCCAGGTACGCGGCGAATTGCGGCGTCAGCGGCAAGGTTTCCAGGTACGGCGCCAGCTCGCGCTGCTCATCGGCGGCGTAACTGAAGGGGATTTTTTCAGCGTAGGGCTCAAGGAAGAAATCGAACGGGTTGAACACCGCCATCTCGGCGACCAGATCCACCTCGATGCGCAGCTCATCGGTCTTCTCCGGGAAAACCAGGCGCGCCAGGTAATTGCCCTGGGGGTCTTGCTGCCAATTGATGAAGTGCTGCTCGGGCAGCACTTTCAGCGCGTAGGACAGGATCCGCGTGCGGCTATGGGCCGCTGGGCGCAGGCGCACAATCTGCGGGCCAAGCTCCACAGCGCGGTCGTAGCGGTAATGCGTAACATGGTGCAACGCGACATGAATCGACACGGCGGCCTCCTGCGAGCCAGGGCATGGAAACAAAGCGCGCAAGACTTATGCCAGAGCGGCGGTCATTGCGCTTTATCAAGGGACCCGGTGCAGTACAGCACCAAAACGGCGCGAGAGTGACCGCCGTGGTGCAAGGGTTGCACACATTTGTGGCGCAAGTGCGGGGCTCAGTGGTGAATCTACCCAATCAACGCTTTTTGCGCGTTGCGATAAAACCGGCTGTCGAAGCCGACGCCTTCACATGCGACTACCCGATCTAACGGTTGATTTGACAGACTGCCGAATCCGACGGATTCCAATGAGTTTTATACGCATCTCTCGTTGAGCCTTGCTGTTAAGTGCCAACAATCCGAGGAATGGGAATAACAACGCCAACCCATAGAGAACTTTATGAGGCTGGTACTGAACCATTGGAAGTACAAACAGTAGACAGCCGAGGTAGATACCGACCATCACCCACACCCAGGAGGGTCGGCCCCGCAAAATCATAAAATTGCTATGGACCGTCAACAGAATGAGCAGCGCCCCGACCAACATGATCGTGAGCCCCACTTGAGCCATCGGCGCATCACGAAAATAGGTGACGAACGTCAGCGCCACAGCCAACGCCAAAGAAAAACACGCAGCAAATACGCCGCTCATAAACGTCAGAAAGTATTGCCTGAAAAAGTCGCGTAGCGTCATCAATTCGCTTACTTCCTCGTAAAGTCCAATCGCGATTCAGTTCGAGTGACCGCAGAGGCCTCATTTCTGTAGGAGCGAGCTTGCTCGCGAAAAACTCACAAGCACCGAGTCTGCCCAGGCAGCTCGCATTGAGGCAGGGCGAGTGAATCCACACAATCACCATTTTTTGTACTTTGCTATCGCAGCCTGGCGCAGATGACGGACCTCGACGAGTTTCTGTCGCATTTCCCGATGACGCTTACTATTGAGCAACAGCAGCCCCAGCAATGGACACAGTAAGCTCAAACCATAGATTAATGAATGCTGCTGATCACCGAGGGTGGGCAATACACCCAGGAAGCACAGCCCCAGGAGCACCGCCAGCGGCCACACCCATTGCGCACGCCCGCGAGCAATCATGAAATTGCAATGCACGATCACTAGGGTGAGCGCGATGCCACCCAGGAACGAATACTTAGCATTGGTCTCCATGGAAAGGTCCTGAAAATAGCTGTCGAAAAACAACGGAACCGCAAACACCAGAGTAAAAATGGACGCGAATATCGCCCCCATAAAGACCGGGAAATACTTCGACAAAAAACTACGGATGCTGGGCAGCTCATTCATTGCTCGCGTTCCTAGTGCAGACCACAGCAGTTGCTACCCTCTGAATAATGTTGAGGTTGTGAGGGGGCATCATTTTTTGCGCTGTGATTTCAAGGATTGGCGCAGACGACGAATCTCCAGAAGCTGACGGCGCATTTCCCTATGACGTTGACTATTGAGCAACAACAGCCCCAGCAACGGAAACAACAGCCCTATTACATACGCAGCCATATGTGGCCGATAGCTATAGGTCGGCAGCACGACCAGAAAACAGACAACGTAGAAGGCTGCGATGGCCCAAGCCCCCCACTCTCGCCCTCTAATCATGACGAAATGGCTGAACGCCAAGAGCAATCCCAAGAAAACTGCCGCCAGAAAAGAATAACGCGCCCGCTCTGGGTCACTGCGAAAAAATGTACTTGATGCCAGTGAAATAGCGACAGAGAGAGAGAAGCAGGCAAGGAAAAATGCGCATATAAACGCTGGAAAATACTGGGCTAAAAAAGCTCTCAACGAACCTTGGCGATCCATCACTCAAGCTCCTCATACAGGCCAACTGCAACAGTTCGAATGTTGCCTGATAAGGCGCTCCCGGTAAAACCAATGGCAGCGCCCAGGGAATCTCTGATCTGCGTCACTGTAGCGTGATTGATCTCGGTCGCCGAATAGCGCTTGGTCAACTCACCGGAGCGCTGGCGCAGTTTCAAGAGCTTATTGCTCAAGCTTGGATCTTTCAGGCTTAGCAACTCCTTGGTGAGCGCCTTGCGTTGCTGACGGGTCAACCCCTTGGACAACTCGTACCAACTTCTGCCAGTCGTCACCTTTCGAGCCTGCAGCAGCCGAAGAGTCGTCAGAGTTGAGGCGCCGGCACCCAGCAGTGAAGCGGCGTCCAATACCGGCATTGCATAGCGATACCAGTCTTCGCTATCCATATCGTCGTTGGCTGCCGGGTCATTGAGTTCGTTGATAGTTCTCATGCCCCCGACTACACATTGCGCAGTACTGGCCGCTGCAGCAGTCGCGCCGATGCCCGTCACCACTAGGCTAGCGCCCCCCGTGAAAGGCACGGCGACTGTGCCGCTGAAGACGACAATCCAACCGAGGATTGCACCCGCACAAGACAGGGTCGTATTGACCGCCTCCCCCACCAAGCGAGACTCACGCGGGTTGTTAGTCACCTGATTGGCAAACTGCGCCGGCGCAATGTACTTCTGCGCCTCACGCAAAATGAGGCGCTTGGGCCTGATGCTGCAGATCGGCTTGAACTCGCGCAGGGTCACGACATTGAAGTCCGCATCGATATACACCACGCCCGCACCGACGATGCTGGGGTCGGCGTCGATGGCGGCGAACAGGCGGGGCAAGTTGATCTGGCTTTCGATGCGCTGGCGCGCCATGAACTGCGAGCGGTTGGAGTCCATGCCGATGTTGAGCAGGGGGTTGCTCATGGGGTGTTCTTCCTTGAAGGGTTCGAGTGACCGCAGAGGCCTCATTTCTGTAGGAGCGAGCTTGCTCGCGAAAAACTCACAAGCGCCGCGTTTGTCCAGGCAGCTCGCGTTATCGTTGACGCTTTTCGCGAGCAAGCTCGCTCCTACAGGTATGGCGGTTTAACGGGCGCCACCTTAACAAACAGGTTTCCCTGCCGCTAGAAAGCAAAACGCCAGCACGGAGGCTGGCGTTTGGCATTTCAGGCTGCAATCAACGCGGCACGACCGGCTTGCGCGCAGGCTTGCCGCCCTTGCCCTTGGCCGCATCAGCGCGCTCCTTGGCCGCCTGCTTGTTACGCGCCTGAGCTGCGGCCTTGGCCTGCTCACGCTTGTCCCACGGGTTGCTGCCGTCGCTGCCACGGGGTGGCAGGCCGGTGTGCTGGGTGAGGATCTTGGTGGTGGTTTCCTTGGCGACCTTATGGCTGCCCACCGGCGTCGAGTTCTTGCGACGGGCGCTCTGGTAGCTATCGGTGGACGGCTGGTGCAGCGGGATCAACTGGTCCTTGCCCGGTCCGATCAGGTCGGCGCGGCCCATGCGGGTCAGTGCTTCACGCAGCATCGGCCAGCCCTTCGGGTCGTGGTAACGCAGGAAGGCCTTGTGCAGGCGGCGCTGGTCTTCGCTCTTGACGATGGTCACCGCATCGCTCTTGTAGGTGACCTTGCGCAGCGGGTTCTTGCCCGAATGGTACATCGCCGTGGCGGTGGCCATTGGCGAGGGGTAGAACGCCTGCACCTGGTCGGCACGGAAGCCATTGCCCTTGAGCCACAGGGCCAGGTTCATCATGTCTTCATCGGTGGTGCCCGGGTGGGCGGCGATGAAGTACGGGATCAGGTACTGCTCCTTGCCCGCTTCCTTGGTGTACTTCTCGAACATGCGCTTGAACTTGTCATAGCTGCCAATGCCCGGCTTCATCATCTGGTTGAGCGGACCTTCCTCGGTGTGTTCCGGGGCGATCTTCAGGTAGCCACCGACGTGGTGGGTCACCAGTTCCTTGACGTACTCCGGCGACTCGACAGCTAGGTCATAGCGCAGACCGGAAGCGATCAAAATCTTCTTCACACCCGGCAACGCACGGGCGCTGCGATACAACTGGATCAAGGAGGAGTGGTCGGTGTTCAGGTTCGGGCAGATGCCCGGGAATACGCAGGATGGCTTGCGGCACGCAGATTCGATTTCCGGGCTCTTGCAGGCGATGCGGTACATGTTCGCGGTCGGGCCGCCGAGGTCGGAAATCACGCCGGTGAAACCCGGGACCTTGTCACGGATCTCTTCGATCTCGCGAATGATCGACTCTTCGGAACGGTTCTGGATGATCCGGCCTTCGTGCTCGGTGATCGAGCAGAAGGTGCAGCCGCCGAAGCAGCCACGCATGATGTTCACCGAGAAGCGGATCATGTCGTAGGCCGGGATCTTCTCCTTGCCGTACACAGGATGCGGGACACGTGCGTAAGGCATGCCAAACACGTAGTCCATTTCTTCGGTGGTCATGGGAATGGGCGGCGGGTTGAACCACACGTCCACTTCACCATGCTTCTGCACCAGAGCGCGGGCGTTGCCAGGGTTGGTTTCCAGGTGGAGCACACGGTTGGCGTGGGCATACAGCACGGAGTCGCCACGGACTTTTTCCACGGACGGCAGACGAATGACCGTCTTGTCACGGGTCATGCGCGGGCTGGCCAGGATCTGTACGACCTTGGCCTCTTCCGGATCATCAACCGGGCCTTTCTCTTGCTCGATAGCGCAGGCCTGGGTGTCCTGGGTATTCACGTACGGGTTGATGATCTTGTCGATCTTGCCCGGACGGTCGATACGGGTGGAGTCCACCTCGTACCAGCCTTCAGGCGTATCACGGCGAATGAACGCAGTGCCGCGCACGTCGGTGATGTCTTCGATCTTGTGGCCCCACGACAGGCGCTGGGCGACTTCGACAATCGCCCGCTCGGCGTTACCGTACAGCAGGATATCGGCGGTGGCGTCGATCAGGATCGAGTTGCGCACCCGGTCCTGCCAGTAGTCGTAGTGGGCGATGCGGCGCAGGGAAGCCTCGATACCGCCGAGTACGATCGGCACGTTCTTGTAGGCTTCCTTGCAGCGCTGGCTGTACACCAGGCTGGCGCGGTCCGGACGCTTGCCGGCCATGCCGCCCGGGGTGTAGGCGTCGTCGGAGCGGATTTTCTTGTCGGCGGTGTAGCGGTTGATCATCGAGTCCATGTTGCCGGCCGCGACGCCGAAGAACAGGTTCGGTTCGCCGAGCTTCATGAAGTCGTCTTTGGACTGCCAGTTGGGCTGGGCAATGATCCCGACGCGAAAGCCCTGGGACTCCAGCAGCCGGCCGATGATTGCCATGCCGAACGACGGATGGTCAACGTACGCATCACCGGTGACGATGATGATGTCGCATGAATCCCAGCCAAGCTGATCCATCTCCTCCCTGCTCATCGGCAGGAATGGCGCTGGACCGAAACATTCGGCCCAGTACTTGGGATAGTCAAATAACGGCTTGGCTGTTTGCATGACGGTGACCGGTGTTGAGATGAAAAATCGCGGGCGCGGAATATAGCACAAATTTTGACCAATTCCGACGGTAATGGTCGGGATTGTGGAGTGCCCTGAATTGTGAATACATTTGAAATGTGGGAGCGGGCTTATTCGTCGTCGAAGTTATAGCTGCCCGGCGCAAGGTTTTCGAAACGCGTGTACTTGCCGATAAACGCCAGGCGCGTGGTGCCGATCGGGCCGTTCCGCTGCTTGCCGATAATGATCTCGGCGATGCCTTTATGTTCGGTCTCCGGGTGATAAACCTCATCCCGATAAACGAACATGATCACGTCAGCATCCTGCTCGATCGCTCCGGATTCGCGCAAGTCAGAGTTGATCGGGCGCTTGTTCGGGCGTTGCTCCAGGGAGCGGTTGAGCTGCGAGAGCGCAACCACAGGGCAGTTGAATTCCTTGGCCAGGGCTTTGAGGGAGCGCGAGATTTCAGAAATCTCGTTGGTCCGGTTGTCGCCGCCAGAGCCAGGGATCTGCATCAATTGCAGGTAGTCGATCATGATCAGGCCGACGTCGCCGTGTTCACGCACCAGGCGCCGGGTGCGCGCGCGCATTTCCGACGGGCTGATGCCAGCGGTGTCGTCGATGAACAGCTTACGGTCGTTGAGCAGGTTGACCGCCGAGGTCAGGCGCGGCCAATCGTCGTCTTCGAGGCGACCGGCACGCACCTTGGTCTGGTCGATACGGCCCAGGGACGAGAGCATCCGCATGATCAGCGATTCACCTGGCATCTCCAGGGAGTACACCAGTACGGCCTTCTCGCTGCGCAGTACCGCGTTTTCCACCAGGTTCATGGCAAAGGTGGTCTTACCCATGGACGGACGACCGGCGACGATGATCAAGTCAGCCGGTTGCAGGCCACTGGTCATGCCGTCGAGGTCGGTGTAGCCAGTGGACAGGCCGGTAATGGCGTTGTCGGTGTTGAACAGGGTATCGATTCGGTCGATGGCCTTGGTCAGCAGGTCGTTGACGCTGACCGGGCCGCCAGTCTTCGGTCGCGCTTCGGCGATCTGGAAGATCTGCCGTTCGGCCTCATCGAGAATCTCTTCTGCCGTACGCCCTTCAGGGTTGAAGGCGCTGTCGGCGATTTCCGTAGCAATGCCAATCAACTGCCGCAAGGTGGCCCGTGCACGGACGATCTGCGCATAGGCCTTGATGTTGGCGACGGACGGCGTGTTTTTCGCCAGTTCACCCAGGTAGCCGAGACCGCCCACCTGTGAGGTCTGACCTTCCTTGTCCAATTGCTCGGCAAGGGTCACGACGTCGATGGGGGAGTTCAGGTCGGCCAGCTTGGCAATGGCGCGGAAGATCAGGCGGTGGTCATGGCGATAGAAATCACCGTCCGAGACTTGATCGAGCACGCGTTCCCAGGCGTTGTTGTCCAGCATCAAGCCACCGAGCACGGCCTGTTCGGCCTCGATGGAATGCGGCGGCACCTTCAGGGCAGCGGTTTGCAGATCGTATTGCTCAGGAGCGGAGATATCGTTCATGGCCACTTGAAATTAGGGGGTCTGAAAAAACAAAAGGCACGACCTGTAAACAGGATCGTGCCCGATGTTAACTGGCTGACACGCGAGGTGCCAGTCAGTTAGGTGCTTCTTAAGCTGCTACCACGACAACGCGTACGGTGGCTTCAACTTCAGCGTGCAGGTGCACGGCTACGTCGAATTCGCCTACGTTGCGGATGGTGCCGTTCGGCAGACGAACTTCGCTCTTCTGCACTTCAACGCCGGAGGCGGTCAGTGCGTCAGCGATGTCGTGAGTACCGATCGAACCGAACAGCTTGCCTTCGTCGCCAGCGGTGGCAGTGATAGTCACTTCCAGCTCGGCCAGTTGGGCAGCACGGGTTTCAGCCGAAGCTTTTTTGTCTGCTGCAGCTTTTTCCAGCTCAGCGCGACGCTCTTCAAACGCGGCCAGGTTGGCAGCGGTTGCAGCGGTGGCTTTGCCGTATGGCAGCAGGTAGTTACGACCGTAGCCGGCCTTAACGTTTACTTTGTCGCCCAGGTTGCCCAGGTTGGCGACTTTTTCCAGAAGGATCAGTTGCATGTGAAAATCCTCTAACTTTTAACCTTCACCGTTCGCGTTATCGGCGTCTTTCGGCGCCAGACGACCGCGAAAATCAATCAGGCCGTCGACAATGGCCAAGACCACGAGTAACGGATAGATCAGTTGCATAAACAGCAACAGCGTCACGTACAACCCCACCAGCCAGAACTTGGCCAGGCGCTTCTGCGCCACCAGCCCGTGTATCAGGGCCAGCCCGGCAATCACCAGCGGTACGCTGCACAACGGCGTCAACATGGCCATTTGCGGACCGAAGTTCGGCCCCACAAGCATGCACGCCAGCAGCAACATCGCTGGGCCTGCGGGGATTCTGATACTGCGAAACTCGCGACCAAAACCACCCGGGTTATACAACAACGCCTGCCAGTAGCGCCCAAGAATCAGGCTCAGCACACTGACGATCTGCAACAGTGCCGCTATCAGGCCGGTCAGGACCGGAGCAATCAGTGTGGCCATGCGCGCTCGCTCATCTACCGACAATTGCTGGTAGAGATCCCCGAGGGCCAGTGGCAGGATTTTTACCAACTCCTGCGACAGCGCCTCGATTTGCGGGCGGAAAGCCGCGCCAAGCACCACTGAATACACCACTCCCAATGCCACGCTGACCAGCAGCGTACGGACCCAGGACTCACTTGCGCGCAGAACCAACGCAAGGCTCGACGACCCCAGCAGTACCAGAAGTACCCGTGGATCGTCGAATTGCAGCCACCAGATCAAGGCCGGCAGCAACCCCAGGGCAAGAACGCCCAAGGCGTCCTTCAAACCGCGCCGCAGCAGCACAAGGCTTCCTGCGGCAGCACCCAACCAATACAACAACGGCAATGCTGCACATCCAGCCACTACCAGAGTGGCCTGCACACGACCGCGCATGATGAACTCAGCTAAGGCGCGCATGCATTCAATCCCTTACTACTTGTCGACTGCCCGGTCTCAGCGGCCGTGGCTGTCGGTGTAGGCCAGCAGGGCCAGGAAGCGGGCGCGCTTGATAGCGGTGGCCAGCTGACGCTGATAACGAGCTTTGGTACCGGTGATACGGCTTGGAACAATTTTGCCGGTCTCGGATACGTAGGCTTTCAGAGTGTTGAGATCTTTGTAGTCGATCTCCTTCACTTCTTCAGCGGTGAAGCGGCAAAACTTACGACGACGGAAGAAACGTGCCATTTGATAGGCTCCTTAATAAGGTCCGTGGATTACTCGTCAGCGTTATCGCTGTTGTCGCTGTCATCACTATCAGCGCTTTCAGCGCCTTCGTGCTCAGGACGGTCGCGACGCTCACGGCGCTCACTGCGGTTTTCTTCAGCCTTGAGCATCTCGGATTGGCCGGTAACGGCTTCTTCGCGACGGATGACCAGGTTACGGATCACTGCATCGTTGTAGCGGAAGTTGTCTTCCAGCTCGGCCAGGGCCTTGCCAGTGCACTCAACGTTCAGCATCACGTAGTGAGCCTTGTGAACATTGTTGATTGCGTAGGCCAGTTGACGACGGCCCCAATCTTCCAGACGGTGGATTTTGCCGCCGTCTTCTTCGATCAGCTTGGTGTAACGCTCAACCATGCCGCCGACTTGCTCGCTTTGATCCGGGTGGACCAAAAAGATGATTTCGTAATGACGCATGAATGCTCCTTACGGGTTGTAGCCTGCCGCTCAAAAACGGTCAGACAAGGAGTGAATGACACTTAGGAATCTTGCCACTGGGAGGCACATGCGTGCCCGCCGGGAAGGCAAGGGGCGCAATTGTAGAGAAGGGGGAGAAAGGGCGCAAGGCAATTGGTGATTATTTGAACAATCTCATGCACCCCACAAAGCGATGTGGGAACTGGCTTGTGTGGGAGCTGGCTTGCCTGCGATCGCATCACCTCAGTACAACTGATGTACCGAGGTGCCTGCATCGCAGGCAAGCCAGCTCCTACACAAGCCAGCACACATTTGGCCTGTACCAGACCTAATTACTTCTTGGTCTTGGACTTGGCGCCACGCTGGCGCTGGGCTTCGAACAGGCAGACGCCCGTTGCGACTGAAACGTTGAGGCTGCTGACGCTACCGGCCATTGGCAAGTGCACCAGGTAGTCGCAATGCTCGCGAGTCAGGCGACGCATGCCCTTGCCTTCGGCGCCCATGATCAGGATGGTCGGGCCGGTGAGGTCCTGGTCATAAATGCTGACCTCAGCCTCTCCCGCCGTGCCCACGACCCACAAGCCGCGCTGCTGGAGTTTCTCCAGGGTGCGCGCCAGGTTGGTCACGGCCACCAGCGGAATCACTTCCGCCGCGCCGCAGGCGACTTTACGTACAACCGGCGTCAAGGTGGCCGACTTGTCTTTAGGCACGATCACCGCCAACGCGCCGGCAGCATCTGCCGAACGCAGGCAGGCGCCGAGGTTGTGCGGGTCGGTCACGCCGTCCAGCACCAGCAACAGCGGCGCGCCTTCGGTACGGTCGAGCAGCTCGTCGAGCATCGCCTCGCCCCAGACCTGGCTTGGACTCACGTCCGCGACCACGCCCTGGTGCACGCCTTCGACCCAAACGTCCATTTCACGGCGCTCGGCCTGGCCGATGGCAACCTTGTTTTGGTTGGCCAGTTCGACCAGCGCTTGCACGCGCGGTTCACTGCGACCTTCCGCCAGCCATACCTGTTTGACGCGCTTAGGGTGGTGACGCAGCAACGCTTCTACGGCGTGCACGCCGTAGATTTTTTCCAGACTCATGACTTGGCCTTAGGTTTGCGCGACCCGCCGCTTTTCGCGGGGGCCGAACCCGCTTTAGGCGGGCCTTTACGGTGTTTACTCGGTTTGCTCGACGGCTTGTCGGCGCCCTGGGACTTTCCCCCAGACGCCGCTTTACCACCGCTTTTGGCTTCGTTGAGCAACTGCTGCTTCAATTCGCGACTCTTGCGCAGCTCGGCGTTTTTCGCCGCGGCATCGCTAGGACGATAGGCGTCGCTGACCTTTTCCTTGGCCGACGAACGGCGAGCAGGCTTGGCCGCTGGCTCGGCAGCAGCGGCAGCTTTCGCCGGAGCGCCTTTTTTCGCCGGCGCTGCAGTTTCAGCACCACGCTTCTTGCGGCCAATCGGAGCGTCGATGGTTTTTTCAGCCATCTCGAAGTCGATCTTGCGCTCGTCGAGATCGACGCGCATGACCCGTACTTCCACGGTATCGCCCAAACGGAAGCTACGACCAGTGCGCTCGCCCGCAAGGCGGTGATGCACAGGGTCGAAGTGGTAGTAGTCACCCGGCAAGGCAGTGACGTGCACCAGGCCTTCGACATAGATGTCGGTCAACTCGACGAACAGGCCAAAACCGGTCACGGCGGTGATCACGCCAGGGAACGACTCGCCTACGCGGTCTTTCATGAACTCGCACTTGAGCCAGTTCACCACGTCACGGGTAGCTTCGTCGGCACGGCGCTCGCTCATGGAGCACTGCTCGCCCAACTGTTCCAGGGCCGCTTCGTCGTACGGATAGATCCGTGCCTTCGGAATGGTCATGGCACCGGCGCGCTTGACGTGCGGGGTGTTCTGCTTGGAATGGATCACGCTGCGGATTGCGCGGTGCGTGAGCAGGTCCGGGTAGCGACGGATCGGCGAGGTGAAGTGCGTGTACGCCTCGTAATTCAGGCCGAAGTGGCCCTGATTGTCGGCGCTGTACACTGCCTGGCTGAGGGAACGCAGCATCACGGTCTGGATCAAGTGGAAATCCGGACGATCCTTGATGCTGGCCAGCAGAGCCTGGTAATCCTTCGGCGATGGGCCGTCCTTGCCTTTGTGCAGCGACAGGCCAAGCTCGCCGAGGAAGGCGCGCAGTTTTTCCAGGCGCTCCGGCGGCGGACCATCGTGGACCCGATACAACGCAGGAATCTCGTGCTTTTTCAGGAACTCAGCGGTGGCCACGTTGGCCGCCAGCATGCATTCCTCGATCAGCTTGTGCGCGTCATTACGGGTAGTCGGCGTGATCTCGGCGATTTTGCGCTCGGAACCGAAGATGATCCGGGTTTCCTGGGTTTCAAAATCGATCGCGCCACGCACATGACGTGCGCCCAACAGCACCTTGTACAGCGAGTAGAGCTGCTTGAGGTGCGGGACTACGTCTGCATACTGGGTGCGCAAAGCCTTGGCTTCGCTGGTTTTCGGCGCTTCCAGGATGGTGCTGACCTTGTTGTAGGTCAGGCGCGCCTGGGAGTGGATCACCGCTTCGTAGAACTGGTAATCGGTCATTTCGCCGGTTTTCGAGATGGTCATCTCGCACACCATGGCCAAACGGTCGACTTTCGGATTCAGGGAGCACAGGCCGTTTGACAGCTGCTCAGGCAGCATCGGGATCACACGCTCAGGGAAGTACACGGAGTTGCCGCGCACCTGAGCTTCGTTATCCAGGGCCGAACCGATCTTCACGTAGCTGGATACGTCGGCAATCGCGACGAACAACTTCCAGCCGCCGGAGAACAGGCGCAGTTTGCCGGGCTTGGCTTCGCAGTAGACCGCATCGTCGAAGTCGCGGGCATCTTCGCCGTCAATGGTGACGAACGGCAGATGGCGCAGGTCGATGCGTTTTTCTTTGTCTTTTTCTTCGACTTCCGGCTTGAGCTTGGCGGCCTCTTTAAGCACGGCCTCAGGCCAGACGTGGGGGATATCGTAGGTGCGCAGCGCAACATCGATTTCCATGCCCGGCGCCATGTAGTTGCCGACCACTTCGACGATATCGCCCTGTGGCTGGAAGCGCGGGGTTGGCCAGTGGGTGATTTTCACCTCGACAAACTGACCGACCTTGGCGGCGCCATTGCGGCCCGGGGTTACCAGCACTTCCTGCTGGACCTTCGGGTTGTCCGGAATCACGAAGCCGATGCCGCCTTCTTCGAAGTAACGACCGACGATGGACTCGTGGGCACGGGACACCACTTCGACGATCACGCCTTCACGGCGACCGCGACGGTCCAGGCCCGACACGCGCGCCAGGGCACGGTCGCCATCGAACACCAGGCGCATTTGCGCCGGGCTCATGAACAGGTCATCGCTGCCATCATCAGGGATCAGGAAGCCGAAACCATCACGGTGACCGGCAATGCGGCCAAGGATCAGGTCGAGCTTGTCCACCGGCGCGTAAGTACCGCGACGGGTGTAGATCAACTGTGCATCGCGCTCCATGGCGCGCAGGCGGCGGCGCAGTGCTTCGAGTTGGTCTTCGGTGGTCAGACCGAATTCTTCAACCAGCTGCTCGCGGCTAGCAGGCGAACCCCGATCGGCGAGGTGCGCCAGGATCAGTTCGCGGCTAGGAATAGGGTTTTCATATTTTTCCGCTTCACGAGCGGCCTCGGGATCGAGGGACTGCCAATCGGCCATTAGAGAGTTTTCACCTTGTCTATATGCGGGTTAGTTTGGCATACGCGTATTGAAACGGGAAATTTCCAGCAATAACTAGCCGGGAAATGCGTTTTACCCCCCCGGGAAACCACCTTGCGCGACCGCCTGCGAATTTTTCCAGGCTTTTTTGATGACGGGGGTTTACAGCTCAAAAGTCACTCCGTATAGTGCGCGCCATCGACGACGGCAACGTTGAAGATACTGCCCAGATGGTGAAATTGGTAGACACGCCAGCTTCAGGTGCTGGTGACCGCAAGGTCGTGGAAGTTCGAGTCTTCTTCTGGGCACCAATTCAAAACTCAAGGTCAGCCTTGAGTTTCACAAAAACCCGCGAAAGCGGGTTTTTGCGTTACAAGCCTTTGATTTTTAACTGAAAATTTGATTTATAAAATCAAATCAGGGGTTTACAGATCAAAAAGCCCGCCGTATAGTTCGCCCCATCAACAGCGGCAACGTTGTTTGATAATGCCCAGGTGGTGAAATTGGTAGACACGCCAGCTTCAGGTGCTGGTGATCGCAAGGTCGTGGAAGTTCGAGTCTTCTCCTGGGCACCAAATTCAGATCAAACCCGCGAAAGCGGGTTTTTTCGTTTCTAGGGTTTAAAAACCCCGCCAGCAATTCCAGCCCTGCCCGGACTTGAGAAGGTTTATCGTTTATCCTTGTAAGAATTTGTTGCATACAAGTGAGGAACACCCCGGATGATGATCCGCGATACCCGTCTCAAGACATCCCTTCTGCGTGGCCTGACCATCACTCTGCTCGGCCTGACTCTGCTCTCGCCCAGCGCGTATTCTGCCGACAAGGTTGAACTGACCCTGTACAACGGCCAGCACAAGGAAGTCGGCGATGAACTCGCCAAGGCTTTCGAAGCCAATACCGGCATTCACGTCAATGTGCGCAAGGGCAGCAGCAATCAATTGGCCAGCCAGGTCGTCGAAGAAGGCGAGCGCTCCCCCGCCGATGTGATCTACACCGAAGAGTCACCGCCGCTGAACAAACTCGGCGAGCAAGGCCTGCTCGCGACCATCGATGCCAGCACGCTAGATGTATTACCCAAAGAATACGTGGCCGCCGATGGCGCCTGGATGGGCGTGACCGCCCGTACCCGCGTCGTGGCCTTCAACCCGAAACTGATCAAGGAAGAAGAGCTGCCCAAGTCGGTGCTGGATTTTGCCGGGCCAGAGTGGCAGGGCAAAGTCGGCTTCGTCCCTACCAGCGGTGCCTTCCAGGAACAAGCCGTCGCCATCCTCAAGATGCACGGGCGCGATGCCGCCGAAGAATGGCTGACCGGCCTGCGCGCGTTCGGCAAGGTCTACAGCAACAACATGGTTGCGCTAAAAGCCGTGGAAAATGGCGAAGTGGCCACGGTACTGGTGAACAACTACTACTGGTTTGCCCTGAAAAAGGAAAAGACCAACCTGGATTCGCAACTGCACTACTTCACCGATGGCGATGCCGGCGGTCTGATTACCGTATCCGCAGCGGCAGCACTGAAATCCAGCAAACATCCCAAGGAAGCCCAGCAGTTGCTGGCGTTCATGGCCAGCGAAGAAGGCCAGCGCGTGATTACCAACACGTCCGCCGAATACCCATTGCGCAAAGGCATGGAATCCAATCGCGGCCTCAAGCCATTTAGCGAACTGCAACCGCCGAAAATCACTCCCGCCGACCTGGGCAATGCCGAAGAAGCCCTGGAGCTGGAACGTGAGGTTGGCCTGAACTGATGAACCCATCGCTACCGACCCCCGCCTTGCGCGGGGGTTTTAGTCCACGACGCAAGCGCCCATCAATCTGGTTGCTGTTGCCGGTCTTGCTATTGGTGGGCCTGAGCCTGTTGCCATTGGTGTATGTCGGCCTCAAGGCCTGGCAAGCCGGGTGGGCCGAGGCAGTGCATCTGCTGTGGCGACCGTATGTGTTCGGATTGCTGCGTAACACTTTGGCACTGATGGTCGGCGTGACCTTGGCCTGCGCGGTGATCGGCCTGTCCCTGGCCTGGCTGCTGGAACGCAGCAACCTGCCGGGCCGACGGATCTGGGGGGTCATTCTTTGCCTGCCGTTTGCCGTACCGGCATTTGTCAGCAGCTTCACCTGGGTGTCATTGAGCGCCCAGTTCGAAGGCCTTGGCGGGGCGATCCTGGTGATGACCCTGTCCAAGTACCCACTGGTGTTCCTGCCGGTGGCGGCCACCCTGCGCAACCTGGATCCATCCCTGGAGGAGTCGGCGCGCACCCTGGGCCTGAATCGCTGGAGCGTGTTCTTTCGCATTACCCTGCCGCTGCTATGGCCATCGCTGCTGGCTGGCGCCCTGTTGATTGCCTTGCATATGCTGGTGGAATTCGGCGCCCTGTCGATCATCGGCCTGCAAACCTTCACAACGGCAATCTACCAGCAGTTCGAGCTGGAGTTCAGTAATGCCAATGCGGCGATGCTGTCTGCGGTGTTGCTGATGATGTGCCTGACTCTGCTCTGGCTGGAATTGCGCGTGCGCGGCAAGGGCCGCCATGTGCGTACCGGGCAAGGCGCGGCGCGGCATGCCGAGCAGGTTCGACTGGGTAAATGGGCGCCACTGGGCCAGCTTTATTGCTTGATGCTGGCGATCATTGGCAGCGGCATTCCGCTGGGGATGCTCGGTTACTGGCTGGCCGTAGGTTCTTCGGCCGCCTTCCCGGTAGCACAAATCAGTGAGGCGCTGCTGTCCTCCCTGGCCTTGTCCCTGGGCGGCGCCGCACTCTGCCTGGCGCTGGCAGTGCCGGTAGGCCTTTTGGTCGTGCGCTACAAGGGCCAACTGGCGCTGTGGGCCGAACGCCTGCCCTACCTGCTGCACGCCCTGCCCGGCCTGGTGATTGCCTTGACCCTGGTGTATTTCGCCCTGCATTACGTGCCGGCGCTGTATCAGACCTCGGCACTGCTGTTGATCGCGTATGCATTGCTGTTCTTGCCGCTGGCCCAGGCGCCGATCCGGACCGCGCTGAACAAGGCGGCGCCCCAACTGGAGGAAGCGGCCCGCACCCTGGGTGCATCGTCATTCAGCGCATTTTGCCGGGTGACCTTGCCGATTATCTTTCCCGCATTGGGGGCGGCGTTTGCGCTGGTGTTCCTGGATGCGATGAAGGAGTTGACGGCAACGCTGCTGCTGAGCCCGACCGGGTTGAATACCTTGGCCACGGCGGTGTGGGCGCACACCTCGAATGTGGAGTTTGCGGCAGCGGCGCCTTATGCGGCGTTGTTGATTGTGGTGTCGGGGTTGCCCGTCTATCTGCTCACGACGCGGATGTATCTGAGCCGCTGAGCCCGCTCCCACATTAGAACGCGATTACCTGTGGGAGCGGGCTTGCCCGCGATGAGGCCCGAGCAGCCAACCTCAGGCCCGAAACTGCCCCAGGCTGGCCTTCAACTGCGCCGCCAACCCATCCAGCACCTTGCCACTGGCGGTGGTCTCCACCACCGCCTGCGCCGCACGCTCGGCCTGGGCATGGATCACCTCGACCCGACCACGCACCGCATGCGCACCCTGGGCCTGATGCTCGGCAGCTCGGGTCGCCAGGCCAATCGCCGCATGCACCTGCTCAACCGAGGCCTGCACCGTTTGCTGCAAGCGCACGCTGTCGCGCAGTACCAGCAGCCCCTCACTGGCCTGGCGTCCGGCCTTGCCGATGGTTTCCACCGCCTCGCGCGCGCCTTGCTGCAGCGCCACGATATGCGCCTGGATATCGCCAGTGGAGCTTTGGGTTTTACTCGCCAGTGCACGTACTTCGTCCGCCACCACCGCAAAACCACGCCCGGTCTCGCCGGCACGTGCCGCTTCGATGGCCGCATTCAATGCCAGCAGGTTGGTCTGCTCAGCAATGCCGTGGATCACCGTCAGCACCACTTCAATCTGTTCACTTTGCTGGGCCAGACGCTCAATCACCTTGGAGCCGGCCTGCACCTGGCCTGCCAATGCCTCAATCAGACTGCCGACCTCGGCCGAGGTGCGGGAGTTTTCATCGGTGGCCTGGCGGATATCCACCACCTGCTGCAACGCGGCCTGCATGGCATGGCTTTCGGCCTGGGCCTCATCAGCCATTTGCGACAGCGCCCGCAGACTTTCGGCCACTTCATCGCGCTGCAAGCCCGCCGCCGCATCGGCACCAGCATTGCGCAGGGTCATCGCGCCGATTTCCACCCCGGTTCGCTGGGCCACATCGCCCGCCTCACGCACAATCGGCTGCAACTTATCCACAAAGCGATTGACCGCCGAAGCCATGGCGCCGATTTCATCCTGGCTGTTGATCTGTACGCGCTTGGTCAGATCGCCCTCACCCGCCGCCAGATCATCCATGGCCGCAATCAACAGTTTCAAGCGGTTGACCACACGCCGCCCAAGCACCACGGCAATCAGCAACAACACGCCCAGGCCAACCAGCGCCAGGCCCAGGCCAATCCGCCAGCGCAGGGCCTGCGCGGCCTCTTGTACGGCGCTGGAGGTATTGGCCGTCATTTCGGTGGCCGTGGCCTGCGCTGACTGCAAGCGAGCCCCCATGGCCGCCGCACTGTCCGCCGCCGCGCCCTTGAGGCTGTCCCCGACCAATTGACCACCACTGGCGATCAACGCGGCAAAGCGCTGGTCCAGCGCCGCCAGGTCAGCCTCCACCGCCGCGGTCGAAACCCCCATGAGGACCTTGCCGATCTCTACGCCATTGGGGCTGATGGACGCCTCAACGTAGTACACCGAAGGGTCGTTTTTCGCGGCATTCAACACTTTATCCAACGCACGATCACCCTCGCCCTTCTCCAACAGCGCTTTGTTGATCGGGTTTTCCCGGTTCAGATAACGGGTCAGATGCTGGCCAGTAGCGTCGTCATACACCACAAACAGCACATTGGGATTGCGCTGGGCGCGCCGGGCGAACTCCGACAGTGCCGGAACATCACTGTCCCACATCGCACGGGGTGCAACCGAGGCCAACAACTGCGCCATGTCATTGGCGGAGTCCTTCAGGTCTTTTTCCAGGGTCGTACGCAGTTGTTGCTGCTCCTGCTTCAACCGCGCAGAAAGCCCGGCAGTCAGGCGATCGCTGGTGCTGGTCGACAGGCTGTCGAGGCTGGAGGTCACTTCCTTGCCCGCCTGGGTCAATTCGCCCGACAGTTTCTGGCTATCCACACCCAGGCGCTTGCCCAAATCAGCTTCCAGGGCCGTGACGGTGCTCCGGGTCAGGGCGACCGCCACCAGCACTTGCACCAAAAGAGCGATACCAAGGGTAACGAACACTGGCCGCAATAGACGGCTTTGTAACAATGAGAGAACGGCAGACATCGGGAATCCCTCCACCACGGGTGCCATTAAATTGATGGCACCGCGAAAGAGAGAAACATAGCAAGGGTCGTGCCGCACACACCGCAGAAACGACAAAGGGCCCCCGAAGGGGCCCTTTGCTTTTTACATCAACAGCTTATTAAGCGAACGGGTGACGCAGAACGATGGTCTCGTTGCGGTCCGGGCCAGTCGAGATAATGTCGATTGGCGCGCCGATCAGCTCTTCCACGCGCTTGATGTAGGCACGGGCGTTGGCTGGCAGCTCTTCCAGGGTCTTGGCACCCACGGTCGATTCGGTCCAGCCCGGTACTTCTTCGTACACCGGCTGCAGGCCGACGTAGCTGTCAGCGTCAGTCGGGGCGACATCGTTACCTTCTGCATCTTTATAGCCGACGCAGATGTTGATGGTTTCGAGGCCATCGAGTACGTCCAGCTTGGTCAGGCAGATGCCCGAGATGCTGTTCACATCGATAGCGCGACGCAGGATAACGGCATCGAACCAGCCACAACGACGAGCACGGCCGGTAGTCGCGCCGAACTCGTGACCTTGTTTGGCCAGGTGCGCACCGACTTCGTCGAACAGTTCAGTCGGGAACGGACCCGAACCGACGCGAGTGGTGTAGGCCTTGGTGATGCCCAGGATGTAGTCCAGGAACATCGGGCCAACGCCCGAACCGGTCGCCACGCCACCAGCGGTGGTGTTGGAGCTGGTCACGTACGGGTAGGTGCCGTGGTCGATGTCCAGCAACGAACCCTGGGCGCCTTCGAACATGATGTCTTTGCCGGCGCGACGCAGGTCGTGCAGCTCAGCAGTCACGTCCAGCATCAGCGGCTTGAGCAGTTCAGCGTACTCTTTGCACTCAGCCAGGGTCTTGTCGAACTCAATGGCCGGCTCTTTGTAGTAACCGACCAGCATGAAGTTGTGGTAATCCACCAGTTCACGCAGCTTGTCTTCAAAGCGCGGCATGTTGAGCAAGTCGCCCACACGCAGGCCACGGCGTGCAACCTTGTCTTCGTAGGCCGGGCCGATGCCGCGACCGGTAGTACCGATCTTCAGCTCGCCACGGGCCTTTTCACGGGCCTGGTCCAGCGCCACGTGGAAGGACAGGATCAGCGGGCAGGACGGGCTGATACGCAGGCGCTCGCGCACCGGTACGCCTTTCTCTTCCAGCTTGATGATCTCGCGCAGCAGGGCGTCAGGTGCAACCACCACGCCGTTGCCGATCAGGCACTGCACGCCTTCGCGCAGGACGCCCGACGGAATCAGGTGCAAGACGGTTTTTTCGCCATCGATGACCAGGGTGTGGCCAGCGTTGTGGCCACCTTGGTAGCGCACTACGGCGGCAGCATGTTCGGTCAGCAGATCAACGATCTTGCCTTTGCCCTCATCACCCCATTGGGTGCCCAGGACTACGACATTCTTACCCATAACACTTGTCCTCATTCGCGCAAACTTGGTGCCGGCGTTGGCCGGCAGGAAAACTCAAGAAGCCAGTGGCGATACTTGCCAAAGCCCGTTCTGCTGAATCAATTGCCGGTCGCAGTCCGCTTCACGGGCGGCGGCCAATGGCTGCCCAGGCAAGGCCTGGACGACACGCTGACCCTCGCTGCGCAACTGGCAGACCTGCTGCCAGAGTGCCGCGTCCGTACTGTCTGGCATCCAGATACCGCCAGACGGTAACTCGACTTCAGCACGCCCCAGGGTCACCAGGGTTTTCAAATCGGTAGAAAAACCAGTCGCCGGACGGGCCCGACCGAAGTCGGCGCCGATATCGTCATAACGACCGCCCTGGGCGATGGCTTGGCCAACACCCGGCACAAACACCGCGAACACCACACCAGTGTGGTAGTGGTAGCCGCGCAATTCACCCAGGTCAAAATACAGCGGCAACTGCGGGAAGCGCGCCGACAGCTGCTCGGCAATCGCCAGCACGTCGTCCAGCGCCGCCAATACAGGCGCAGGCGCTTTGGCCAGGCGATCACGGGCGGCGGCCAGCACTTCACGACCACCACACAGATCCACCAGCGCACGCAGCATGCCAGCCAGATCGGCAGGCACACCTTCGGTCAGGGCGATCACTTCATCGATGGCCTTGCGTTGCAGGGCATCGAACAACTGTTGCTCCACTTCACCGGACAAACCAGCCGCACGGGCCAGGCCACGGTAGATACCGACATGTCCCAGGTCCATGTGCACATCCGGCACATCGGCCAATTGCAGCATCGCCAGCATCAGGCTGATGACTTCGACGTCGCTGCTCGGGCTCGCATCGCCGTACAACTCGGCACCCAGCTGGATCGGGCTACGGGACGACGACAAGGCGCGCGGCTGGGCATGCAGCACGCTGCCGGCGTAGCACAGGCGGCTCGGCCCTTCACGGCGCAGGGTATGCGCATCGATGCGCGCTACTTGCGGTGTGATGTCGGCGCGAAAGCCCATTTGCCGGCCCGACTGCGGGTCGATGACCTTGAAGGTGCGCAGATCCAGGTCCTGGCCCGCGCCGGTCAGCAGGGATTCCAGGTACTCGATATGGGGAGTCACGACAAACTCGTAACCCCAGCTCTGGAACAGATCCAACACCTGGCGTCGCGCGATTTCAATACGCGCAGCCTCTGGTGGCAGTACTTCTTCGATGCCATCTGGCAGCAGCCAGCGGTCTACCGTTGCCATTACGCCATTCCCCTATGACCCGGCCAGCCCTTGGGCGAGCCTTGAGTGAAGCAGAAAATACCCGGCCCCTGCATAAACCACGCGCAAGAGCGACGTGACGAATGGCCTGTAAACGGCCTCGTCGGGCACTTTCCTCGAAAAACCTGTCACGCCTGCAACGCACAACAACAATCAAACATGCAGACGCAAAAAAGCCGGGAATTTCCCGGCTGCCGCATCATACACCCGTTTTCCGAAAGGATCACCCCGCCGAGCGTTTTAGCCGCCCGACGGAGTGGAACCAGCCAGTCAGCGGGTTACTTGGACTTTTCCAGGTAGCGGAAGAAATCGCTACTTGGGTCCAGCACCATGACGTCGGTTTTGTTCGCAAAGCTTTCACGGTAGGCACGCAGGCTACGGTAGAACGCGTAGAACTCCTGGTCCTGGCCATAAGCCTTGGCGTAGATCGATGCGGCTTGAGCATCACCGTCACCGCGAGCCTCTTCAGACTCACGATAGGCTTCTGCCAACAGTACGCGACGCTGACGGTCGGCATCCGCACGGATACCTTCAGCCAGTTCGTTACCCTTGGCGCGGTGCTCACGAGCCTCACGCTCACGCTCGGTGCTCATCCGCTCGAACACGCTGCGGTTCACTTCCTTGGGCAGGTCAATGGCCTTGACCCGAACATCGACTACTTCGATGCCCAGCTCTTTTTCCGCCATGGTGTTCAACGAACGCGTGATGTCAGCCATCAGCGCATCACGTTCACCCGATACCACCTCATGCAGGGTGCGTTTACCAAACTGGTCACGCAGGCCCGATTCCAGACGACGGGACAAACGCTCGTCGGCAATCTGCTTGAGGCCGGAAGTTGCGGTGTAGAAGCGCTCGGCATCCTTGACGCGCCACTTGGCGTAGGCATCAACCATCACGGCTTTCTTTTCCAGGGTCAGGAAACGCTGTGTCGGTGCATCCAGGGTCATCAGGCGGGCGTCGAACTTGCGCACCTGGTTGACGTAGGGGACCTTCACATGCAGACCTGGCTGGACATCCGCCTGGACCACGCGACCGAATTGCAGCAACACCGCACGCTCGGTCTGAGCCACGATGTAGAAGCAGTTCCAGGCAGCGATGACCACGACGACACCCACAATCAGGGCGGTCAGCGATTTATTGCTCATCAACGACTCTCCCTGGAACGTGTTTGCTGTTGCTGCAAGTCAGCGGCCGCACGGGCGCTCGCTTCGTTGGCAGCGGCAGTCGAACTGGCGGAAGACGAAGTACTGCCGGCACTACGACCACCTTCGATCATCTTGTCCAGCGGCAGGTACAGCAGGTTGTTCTGCCCACCCTTGTTGCCGGTCACGAGAACCTTGCTGGTGTTGCTGAAGACTTCCTGCATGGTGTCCAGGTACAGACGCTCACGGGTGACTTCCGGTGCCTTGCGGTACTCGGCCACCAGCTTGGTGAAGCGGTCAGCCTCACCCTTGGCGCGGGACACGACTTCGTCGCGGTAACCGTTGGCATCTTCGATGATGCGCTGGGCCTGACCACGGGCTTCCGGCACGACGCCGTTGGCGTAGGTTTCAGCCTGGTTGCGCGAACGCTGCTCGTCTTCACGGGCACGGATCACGTCATCGAAGGCTTCCTGCACTTCACGCGGTGCCGCTGCGCTCTGTACGTTGACCTGGGTAACGGTGATACCGGTGCGATAGGTATCGAGGAACCGTTGCAGGCGCTCCTTGATCTCGCTGGCCATCAATTCACGACCTTCGGTCAGCACCTGGTCCATCGCAGTGGAGCCCACGACGTGGCGCAGGGCGCTTTCGGTCGCGTGCTGCAAACTGATTTCCGGCTGATCGACGTTAAGCACGAAGTCCTGCAGGTTGCTGATCTTGTACTGCACGGTCAGCGGCACTTCGACGATGTTCTCGTCTTCGGTCAGCATCTGGCCCTGCTTGGTGTAGGCACGCTCACGCGTGACGTTCTCCATGTACTTCTTGTCGATCGGCGGGAAGTAGATATTCAGGCCGGGGCCGACAGTCTCGTAGTACTTGCCGAAGCGCAGCACCACGGCCTGCTCCTGCTCGTCGACTACATAGACCGCGCTGTACAGCCAGACAGCCGCCAGCGCCACGAGGCCGAGGCCAAGCAGGCCGTAGCCGCCGCCCTTGCTCGTGCGACCGCCGTCGTCACCACCACGTTTTTTTCCACCACCGAACAACCCATTCAGGCTTTCCTGCAGCTTTCGGAAGGCCTCGTCGAGATCTGGTGGCCCCTTGCGGTCGCCATTATTGCGGCGTTTACCACCCCAAGGATCCTGATTATTCGAGTTGCCACCCGGCTCATTCCAAGCCATAGCGCTCTCCATCTGATAAAGCAAAGACGCACCCACGGCGCGCCGACCAATGCTACAGAATGCCTGCCACAGCGGCACAACCGCTTTCTCAGGCTTTTATTGCAAAGTGTGTTGTTCGAGGAACTCTGTCGGCACAACACCCTCACGGCTCACCAGCCGATTGAGCTCCGAACGAGGCAAACGAACAGCCAGCAGGCTGACACCTTCTTCGTCGTGTTCTTCTTTCTGTACGGCGCCCAACTCAAAAAACTGAGCACGCAGTCGAGCAAAACGCTGCGGCAAGCGCAAGGTGCCGACAAACAAATCGCCGCCCAGCAACTCGGCAATCGCCTGTTCGAGCAGTTCCAGACCGCTACCGTCCCGCGCCGAGAGCCAGACCCGCTGGGGCCTGCCGTTTTCGTCGCGCTGGATTTGCGGCTCTACACCCTCAAGCAAATCGAGTTTGTTATAGACCTCAAGGATCGGCAAGTCCTGGGCGCCAATCTCGCCCAGTACCACCATGACCTGTTCGATCTGCAACATCCGGTCAGGCTCGGCCGCATCGATGACGTGCAGCAGCAGGTCGGAGTTGCTCGACTCTTCGAGCGTAGACCGAAACGCCTCGACCAGCTTGTGGGGCAAGTGGCGAATGAAGCCCACGGTGTCGGCCAGCACAATCGGCCCCAGGTCGTCGAGTTCCAGACGGCGCAAGGTCGGGTCGAGGGTGGCGAACAGTTGATCGGCCGCGTACACGTCCGATTTGGTCACGTTGTTGAACAGCGTGGATTTGCCGGCGTTGGTATAGCCCACCAGGGACACGGTAGGGATATCCGCACGCGTACGACCACGGCGCGATTGCTCGCGTTGGCTGCGTACCTTTTCCAGGCGGCCCTTGATCTGGCGCAGGCGAACCCGCAGCAGGCGTCGGTCGGTCTCAAGCTGGGTTTCACCCGGGCCACGCATGCCGATACCGCCACCCTGACGTTCAAGGTGAGTCCAGCCGCGAACCAGGCGGGTGCTCATGTGGTCAAGCTGGGCCAGTTCAACCTGGAGCTTGCCTTCATGGGTACGGGCGCGCTGGGCGAAAATATCGAGAATCAGACCGGTGCGGTCAATCACGCGACACTCGAAAACACGTTCGAGGTTACGTTCCTGACTGGGCGTGAGGATGTGATTGAAGATCACCAGATCGGCTTCTTCGGCATGGACCAGGTCGCGTAGCTCTTCGACCTTGCCGCTGCCAATCAGAAATTTGGCGGTTGGCCGATGACGCGGCACGTTAAAAAACGCGACGGTCTCGGCGCCGGCCGAATTTGCCAGCTCCTGAAACTCCTGCGGATCTTCGCGCGCCTCAGGGTCCTGTCCATCCAAGTGAACGAGGATCACTCGCTCACCACCACCGTGGCGCTCAAAGAACAAAGGAGACTCCTATCAGGCGTTACCTGGCTCAGCGTCACCCTGTTCGGATTCGGTTGCGCTAGGCAGACGAATTGGACGAACCGGCACTACTGTCGAGATAGCGTGCTTGTAGACCATCTGGCTGACGGTGTTTTTCAGCAGGATAACGAACTGGTCGAAAGACTCGATCGTACCTTGCAGCTTGATGCCGTTGACCAGATAGATGGAAACCCCAACTTTCTCTTTACGTAAAGTATTCAAGTAAGGGTCTTGTAGCGAATGCCCTTTTGACATGTGCCGCACTCCTTTAAGGATCAATAATAAAAAATCGGAAAAATAGATAGTTTGTGACCGTCACACCCCCAAGGATAGACGGCAATTGCAAGGACTCAGCTCAATATGGAGACCGTTCCCAAGTATTTCAAGGCGCGTGACAGATTGTCGCAATCCAGACTGTCCAGCCAATGCAAGTCAGTCCAGCTGCGCAGCCAAGTGAACTGGCGCTTTGCCAATTGGCGCGTGGCAATAATGCCGCGCTCCTGCATTTCGGCTGACGTCAGCTTGCCATCCAGGTGATCCCAGACTTGGCGGTAGCCTACAGCACGTATCGAAGGCAATCCCGGATGCAGATCACCTCTTGAACGCAGTGCTACGACCTCGTCCACGAACCCCTGTTCCAACATAATTGTGAATCTTTGTGCAATTCGCTCATGTAGCACCTGTCGATTCGCCGGAGCGATAGCCAGATTTGCGACAGTATAGGGCAATTGTCCCGGTCCAGAGGTGCCTGCGTCAGTACTTTGCGCAGATTGTCTGAGGCGGTGGGCTGTCATGGTCTGGCCACTCACGCGCCAGACTTCCAGGGCCCGGCTCAGGCGTTGGGGGTCATTGGGGTGAATGCGCGCGGCAGACACCGGGTCAATCGCCGCCAATTGCTCGTGCAGGGCTTGCCAGCCAAGGCGCGCAGCCTCTTCTTCGATTTCGGCGCGCACCTGCGGATCGGCGGGCGGCATGTCTGCCAGGCCTTCCTGCAGCGCCTTGTAATAGAGCATCGTGCCGCCCACCAGCAGCGGGATATTGCCCCGCGCGGTGATTTGCGCCATGGCGGCAAGGGCATCGCTGCGAAAATCCGCCGCCGAGTAGCTTTGCGACGGATCGATAATGTCGATCAGACGATGGGGATGGGCGGCCAACAGCTCTTTGGACGGTTTGGCGGTGCCGATGTCCATGTCCCGGTAAACCAGGGCCGAATCGACGCTGATCAACTCGCAGGGCAGGACCTTGGTCAGCTCGATAGCCAGGTCGGTCTTGCCGGCGGCCGTCGGGCCCATCAGGAAGATGGCAGGAGGTAGAGAGCTCATCAGCGGCCGCGCAAGAACAGTTTGTCCAGATCGTCCAGGCCCATTTGGGTCCAGGTCGGTCGGCCGTGGTTGCATTGGCCGCTGCGCTCGGTGTTTTCCATGTCCCGCAGCAGGCCGTTCATTTCCGGCAGGGCCAGGCGCCGGTTGGCGCGGATCGCACCGTGGCAGGCCATGGTGCCGAGCAATTCGTTGATATGCGCCTGGATCCGGTCACTGGTGCCGTATTCCATCAGGTCCGCCAGCACGTCCGCCACCAGCCGATTGGCTTCGGCCTGCTTGAGCAAAGCCGGGATCTGGCGGATAGCCAGGGTTTCCGGCCCCAGGCGCTGCAATTCAAAGCCCAGTTTCTGGAACACCGCCAGATGCTCTTCAGCGCAATCGGCTTCACGCTGGCTGACCGCCAGGGACTCCGGCACCAGCAACGGCTGGCCGCTCAGGCCTTCGCTGGCCATGGCGATCTTCAGGCGCTCGTACATGATTCGCTCATGGGCCGCGTGCATGTCCACCAGCACCAGGCCGTGGGCGTTTTCCGCGAGGATATAGATGCCCTTGAGCTGGGCCAGGGCATAACCCAGGGGCGGGATATCACCGCCACCTTCGGGTAAAGCCACTGCGCCCGGCTCGGCACCGGGCAGCGGCGCAAAGAACTCGCGATAGGCCGCCTGGGCCTCGGCCACCGGCACCGCCGATTGTGGGCGCGGGGTGTACTGATATTGATAGCCCGCACCCGCGCCAGAACCCGGCGCAGGGTAACTTGGCTGGGCTTGCGGCGATTGCAGCAGGTTGGCTGCCAGGCTCATTTCGCCCTGGGGCCCGAATTCACCGGCCTCTGGCCCCGTCGGGCGGACGACGGCCGTGACAATCGGCGCGCCCAACTGATCATCCGGGCGCACGTCGCCCAACGCACGGTGCAGGGTGCCGTAGAGGAAGTCATGAACCATGCGCCCATCACGGAAGCGCACTTCATGCTTGGTCGGGTGCACGTTGACGTCGACTACCGCCGGGTCCACTTCAAAAAACAGCACGAAGGTCGGATGGCGGCCATTGAACAGCACGTCGCGATACGCCTGGCGTACCGCATGGGCCACCAGTTTGTCGCGTACCGCCCGGCCATTCACAAAGAAATACTGCAAGTCCGCCTGGCTGCGGGAGAACGTTGGCAAGCCGACCCAACCCCACAAATGCAGGCCATTGCGCTCGATTTCAATCGGCAGCGCCTGCTCCAGGAAGCCCGCGCCGCAGATCGCCGATACGCGTCGGGCGCGGGCAGCATCGTCGTTGGCCTCGTGCAGGCTGAGGATGGTCTTGCCGTTGTGGCGCAAATGGAAGGCCACGTCGAAACGGGCCAGGGCCAGGCGCTTGATGACTTCTTGCAGGTGATCGAATTCGGTTTTTTCGGCCTTGAGGAACTTGCGCCGAGCCGGAGTATTGAAGAACAGGTCACGCACTTCCACCGAGGTGCCCACCGGATGAGCCGCCGGCTGGACCCGCGGCGCCATGTCGCGACCTTCGGTCTCTACTTGCCAGGCCTGTTCGGCGCCACGGGTGCGGGACGTCAGGGTCAGGCGGGCCACGGAGCTGATCGACGCCAGGGCCTCACCCCGGAAACCCAGGCTCATCACCCGCTCAAGGTCTTCCAAGTCACGGATCTTGCTGGTGGCATGTCGTGCCAAGGCCAGCGGCAGGTCATCGGAGGAAATCCCACTGCCGTCGTCGCGCACCCGCAGCAGCTTGACCCCGCCCTGCTCGACATCCACGTCAATGCGCTTGGCGCCGGAGTCGAGGCTGTTTTCCAGCAGCTCCTTGATCACCGAAGCCGGGCGCTCGACTACCTCGCCCGCCGCGATCTGGTTGGCCAGTCGCGGGCTGAGCAGTTCGATGCGCGAGGCGCTGTTCAATACCGATTCACTCATTACTGGGCTGCCAATTCAGTGCCGGGGATGGTCAACACCTGGCCGACTTTCAATTCGTCGGTTTTCAGGCTGTTGGCGCTGCGCAGCGTGGCGGCCGACACCTGGAAGCGTACGGCCAGCATGGCCAGTGTGTCGCCGGGCTGCACCCGGTGGTCACGCGGGCCCTGGGCAATTTTCCCGGAGTCGCGCAGCCAGGCGATATAGGTGCCCGGTGGCGGATTCTGCTGGAAGAACTGACGCACGCCAGAGCTGATGGAACGCGCCAGGGCCTGCTGGTGGCTGGCACTGGCCAGCTTGTTGGCTTCGTTGGCGTTGGAAATAAAGCCGGTTTCCACCAGGATCGACGGGATATCCGGCGACTT
The DNA here is from genome assembly GCF_018732265.1 of Pseudomonas sp. TAE6080. NCBI lineage: Bacteria > Pseudomonadati > Pseudomonadota > Gammaproteobacteria > Pseudomonadales > Pseudomonadaceae > Pseudomonas > Pseudomonas sp. TAE6080. Next base: position 30,305 of record NZ_JAHIDY010000031.1, on the reverse strand, counting down.
GAGCACCATAAAGCCGGCCTGTTCCACGCGCTGCTTGTGCAACGGCGTGACCCGGCCCATGTTGCTCAGGACTTTCTGCCCGACGTTCAGGCTGGAGGTCAACGAGGCGGTCATCGACAAGTCCAGCAGCACACCGGCGAGCATGCGGTCCTTGTCATCCAGGGACACGTTGCCCGCGCCACCGATCAAGTCGGAACGGTTTTCACTGTCTGCCAGCCAGCGGGCGGTCTCGGACGTGGCGCCGCGATCCGACAGGGCAAATACCGAGGCACCAAAGGCGGCCTTCGACGGTGCGGCGTCAGCGTGGATCGAAACGAACAGGTCGGCGCCCTTCTTGCGAGCGATTTCGGTACGTCCACGCAATGGAATGAAGTAGTCACCGGTACGGGTCAATTCGGCGCGATAGCCTTTCATCCCGTTGATCTGGCGCTGCAATTCACGAGCGATGGCCAGGACCACGTCCTTTTCATGCTGACCACGGGAGCCAGAGGCACCCGGGTCTTCGCCGCCGTGGCCGGCATCGATCACCACAATAATATCGCGCTTGCCGGCAGGCGCAGGCGGCAGCGGTGGCAACTTGACCTGGGGTTGCGCCGGGTTGACTGGCACGGCAGGGGTCGTGGCGACAGCCGGTGTCGGCGCCGGGGCTGGCGCGGCGTCGGCCGGGTTGTCAAACAGGTCGACCACCAGGCGGTTGCCATACTGGGCGTTCGGCGCAAGGGAAAAGCTCTTGGGCGTGACGACCTTCTTCAGGTCGATGACCACCCGCAGGTCGGTCGGCGTACGCTGGGCCGAGCGCATCGCGGTAATCGGCGTATTGGCAGTGGAGACCTTCAAGGGCGCCGCCAGGGTCGCACCGTTGATGTCGATCACCAGGCGATCGGGCGCCGTCAGGGTAAAGACACTGTGCTGGACCGGGCCAGACAGGTCGAACACCAGTCGCGTGTTATCCGGCGCTCGCCACAGGCGCACACTTTTTACCTGTGAAGCGGCCAGAGCATTGACAGTCATTGCCGCAAGCAACACCCCCACGACAGCAACCAACGCGCGAAAGCGCATACCTAACCCACCCATTATTAGAATTCCAAAGCCAAAGCGGCGCACCAGGACTCACTGCGCGCGCTCTGGGACAACAATTTCAACTGACGTCCATGGTTATGCGGGGTAATGGTAATGGTCAGGTCGGGCTTTGGCAAAAAGCCTGTGCCCTTGTCCGGCCACTCGATCAGACATAAAGCGTCGCCATCGAAATAATCGCGGATGCCCATGTACTCCAGTTCCTCCGGATCCACCAGGCGATACAGGTCAAAATGGAACGCCCGCACGTCACCAATCTCGTAAGGTTCTACCAACGTAAACGTCGGACTTTTCACTGCACCGGTATAGCCGAGCCCACGAATAATGCCGCGCGACAGCGTGGTTTTACCGGCACCCAGGTCGCCGTGCAAAAAGATCAGGCCCGTGCCGCGAGTCACCTCGGCAATACGTTTGCCAAAAGCCACCATGGCCTCTTCATCCGCCATAAACAGTGTTACTTCAGACACGGTGACTGCTCCTCCAACAACTGACGAATGACCGAAATCAGGTCGCTGGCCGCCAGGCCACGACCAAAGCTGCCCTGGCGATCACCCGCCGTGGCGTGCAGCCACACCGCCAGGCTGGCCGCTTCAAACGCCGACATGCCCTGGGCCAGCAACGCGCCGATCAGGCCGGCAAGCACATCGCCTAGACCCGCCGAGGCCATTGCCGGATGCCCCTGATCACAACGCGACACCCGCCCATCCGGGCTGGCGATCAGGCTGCCCGCGCCCTTGAGCACGGTGACCGCATTGAATTTCTGGCTCAGCGCGCGCGCCACCTTAAGCCGGTCGGCCTGAACCTCGGCTGTCGAGATGCCCATCAGCCGCGCCGCCTCGCCCGGATGGGGGGTGATCACGCAATCGGCTGGCAGGTCTACATGGCCTGCGGCCAGCAGGTTCAGTGCATCAGCATCCCAGACCTGGGGTTGCCGGGCATTGGCAGCCACCGACAGCAGGCTTTTGCCCCAGGCCATGTCGCCCAACCCAGGGCCGATAACGATCACCGAGACTTTTTCCAGCAAGCCCATCAACTGATTGGCTGAGTGCACGCCACGCGCCATGACTTCCGGCAAGCGGGCCAAGGCCGCTGGAATATGTTCACTGCGAGTCGCCAGGGACACCAGGCCAGCACCGCTGCGCAGCGCGCTTTCAGCAGCAAGCAGGGCCGCACCGCCCAAACCCTGGTCGCCGCCAATCACCAGGACATGGCCGAACTGGCCCTTGTGGGCGTCCGGGGAACGGCCAGCCAGTTGCGGCAAATGGCCAGGCAACAGGGGCTGAACGTCGGTTATTTCGTGTTTTGTCTGCGGCATACGTCTTCAAGCTCCGATGTCTGGCAGAATTATACGCATCTAACCTGCGGTTTCTCTCGTCTCATGCCTGCTATTACCACCGATCTGCCCGCCCTCGCCCAATCGATCAAAGACTGGGGCCGCGAACTGGGCTTCCAACAAGTCGGCATCAGCGGCCTGGACCTGGCCGAGCATGAGCAGCACCTGCAACGCTGGCTCGACGCGGGCTATCACGGCGAGATGGACTACATGGGCGCCCACGGCAGCAAGCGCTCGCACCCCGACGAACTGGTACCCGGCACCTTGCGCGTGGTCTCGCTGCGCATGGATTACCTGCCCGGCGACACGCAAATGGCGCAATTGCTGGCCCAACCCGAAAAAGCCTACATCTCCCGCTACGCCCTGGGCCGCGACTACCACAAGCTGATCCGCAAGCGCGTGCAACAACTGGCCGACCGCATCCAGGCGCAGATTGGCCCGTTTGGCTTTCGCGCCTTTGTCGACAGTGCCCCGGTGCTGGAAAAGGCCATCGCTGAACAGGCCGGCCTGGGCTGGATCGGCAAAAACACCCTGGTCCTCAACCGCAAGGCAGGCAGTTACTTCTTTCTCAGCGAGCTGTTTGTCGACCTGCCACTGCCCGTCGACCTGCCCCACAGCACCGAACACTGCGGGCGCTGCACCGCCTGCCTGGATATCTGCCCGACCAATGCGTTCGTCGGGCCTTATGTGCTGGACGCCCGGCGCTGTATTTCCTACCTGACCATTGAACTCAAGAGCGCGATCCCCGAAGACCTGCGGCCGTTGATTGGCAACCGCGTGTTTGGCTGCGATGACTGTCAGATCGTTTGCCCGTGGAATCGTTTCGCGCGACCTTCAGGAGAAAGCGATTTCAAGCCGCGCCACAACCTGGATAACGCCGAGCTGGCCGAATTATTTATGTGGGATGAGGATAAATTCCTCAGCAGCACCGAAGGCTCGCCCCTGCGCCGTGCCGGTTATGAGCGCTGGCTGCGCAACCTGGCGGTCGGCCTGGGCAATGCGCCCTCCAGCATTCCAGTGCTGGAAGCCTTGAAGGCCCGCCGGGATTACCCTTCGGAGCTGGTTCGCGAACATGTGGAGTGGGCGCTGAACCAGCACGCAACGCGTCAGTGTTCGTCGTTGTAGACGAACTTGGGCATTTCCCAGTGAAAGCGGATCGCCAGCAGGCGCAATAGAAAACCGCTGAACAGGGTGAGCAGGATCGCTTGCTCACCGGGCAATTCCAGGTAGATGCACAGCATGTAGCACCAGGCAGCCAGGAACGACACGCTGGCATACAACTCGCGACGGAAGATCAGCGGAATATCGTTACAGAAGATATCCCGCAGGATTCCACCGAACACACCAGTAATCACCCCACTGACCGAAGCCACCAGCATGCCGTGGCCCATTTCCAGGGCCGTCATGCAGCCGATCAGGGTAAACGCCACCAGGCCCACGGCGTCCAGCGCCAGGAACAACGAACGCAGATGGCGCATCAGCGGGGCGATAAAGATCGTGACCAACGCTGCAACCGAGGTCAGCACCAGGTATTCCGGGTGTTTGACCCAGGTCAGCGGGTAGTGGCCGAGCAGCACATCACGCACCGAGCCGCCGCCAAGGGCTGTGACGCACGCGATCAGCACCACGCCAAACCAGTCCATGCCACGACGGCCGGCCGACAAGGCACCGGTCATGGCTTCAGCGGTGATGGCGATGAGGTAGAGCATCAACAGCATGATGGCGATCCTTGCAATGAGGCGCGCAGTCTAATCATTTGGCGGAGGCACCAAAAGGGGGCGCGCGGCGAAAGACCCCGTCGCACCCAATCGCGAACACCATAGAATCAAGCCTTGATGAAATGCTTGCGGTAATGCTGCAACTCGGCAATCGACTCACGAATATCGTCCAGGGCCAGGTGGGTGCTGCCCTTGTGGAAGCTGTCCTTGACCTCCGGCGCCCAGCGCGCGGCCAGTTCTTTCAAGGTCGATACGTCCAGGTTGCGATAATGGAAATAGCTCTCCAACCCCTTCATATGGGTATAAAGGAAGCGCCGGTCCTGGCAGATGCTGTTGCCGCAGATCGGCGACTTGCCCTTGGGCACCCATTTTTCCAGGAAGGCAATGGTCTGGGCTTCAGCCTCGGCCATGCTGATACGGCTATCGCGCACGCGCTGGGTCAAACCCGAGTTGCCGTGGGTGCGGGTGTTCCACTCGTCCATGGTGGCCAGCACCGCATCGCTATGGTGGATGGCGATCACCGGACCTTCGGCCAAGGTGTTGAGGTTGCTGTCGGTGACGATGGTCGCCATCTCGATGATGACGTCGGTGTCAGGGTTCAGACCGGTCATTTCCAGATCGATCCAAATCAGGTTCTGTGGGTTTTGCATGTCGTGGTTCCTTGGCACCTTGGCGTAGCTGCGCAGTTTAGCAGGCGGCGGCGTGCTAGACTCGCGACCGTTTTACCCAACCTTTTGCATTATCGACACGGAACACCAATGGCCAAACGCCAGCTCAACCGTCGCCAAAACTGGCGCATCGAAAAGATCCAGGGTGAACGCGCTGCCCGCGCCGCCAAACGCGAATCCTCTGCCGTGGAAGCGCTGGAGGGTGGCGACCTGGGCCCCGAGCAAACGGGCCTGGTGATCGCGCACTTTGGCGTGCAGGTCGAAGTCGAGGCGTTGGAAGGCGAACTGGCGGGCCAGGTTTTCCGCTGCCACTTGCGCGCCAACCTGCCGGCACTGGTAACCGGCGATAAAGTCGTCTGGCGTGCCGGCAACCAGGGCATCGGGGTGATCGTCGCGCAGCTGCCGCGCACCACCGAACTGCGTCGCCCGGACAGTCGCGGCCAACTCAAGCCGGTGGCGGCCAACGTCGACATGATTGTCATCGTCTTCGCCCCGCTGCCCGAGCCGCACGCCAACCTGATCGACCGCTATCTGGTGGCGGCCGAACACGCCGGCATCCGCCCGCTGCTGCTATTGAATAAATTCGACCTGATCGACGAACAGAACGCGCCAGCGCTCAATGCATTGCTCGCGGTTTATCGGCAGTTGGGTTACCCGGTGCTGGAAGTCTCGGCGCACCATGGCAATGGTATGGAACAACTGCAACAACAGTTGGATGGGCGCATCAGCGTGTTCGTCGGCCAGTCGGGCGTGGGCAAGTCGTCGCTGGTCAACAGCCTGCTGCCGGAAGTCGAAACCCGCGTCGGCCCGCTGTCGGAACTGTCCGGCCAGGGCACGCACACCACCACCACCGCCCGCCTGTTTCACTTCCCGGGTGGCGGCGAGTTGATCGACTCACCAGGCATCCGTGAGTTCGGCCTGGGTCACGTCAGCCGCAGCGACGTGGAAGCCGGCTTCATCGAGTTCAACGACTTGATCGGCACCTGCCGCTTCCGCGACTGCAAGCACGACCGCGAGCCGGGCTGCGCCTTGCTCAAGGCACTGGAAGACGGACGCGTGCAGCAGCAGCGGATGAACAGCTATCGCTCGATCATCGCCAGCTTGCCGGAGAGCAGCTATTGAACAGCCATGCCTTGATACATATAAATTGCGCCCTAAGACCCGCTATTCCATTGATTTAATGAGGGTTGGCATCAAGACTTCAGAGCAACTGGGTGGCTCATCATGCAAGCCCGCTTGAATTCGAAATTCCTGATGCCCATAATCGCTCCGTCACCGGCACAAGCCGGCAGGAGTCTGGATCCTTTGCGAAGTTGATCCAGCGGCGCAGAAGGGGCGAAGCAAGCTCCACTGCGTGTCGAATGAAGCCGCCTTCGGGCGGCTTTGCTTTTTGCAGGACATTCGATTGACTCTCTACTATCACCCCAAACAAGGCGACGTTCTTCTCTGCGACTTCACACGTGGCTTTGTCGCCCCTGAAATGCTGAAGATCCGTAAAGTCGTGGTGATATCCCCTACCGCCACTCACAATCGCAAACTCTGCACAGTGGTGCCGATCTCTTCAACAGCCCCCGAGATCCAGCATGATTGGCACCATCTGCTACGCACCAACCCGCTTCAATCAGATGGCTACAAGGAGCTTTGGGTGAAATGCGACATGATTTATACCGTGAGCTTCGAGCGCCTCGACAAACTCCACAGGAAAACCCGATCAAAGGGGCGAGAGTACTTCGTACCGCGCCTGCATACCGATGACATGCAAGGCGTGATCGGTGGCGTCAAAGCCTACCTCCCGCTCTGACCAGAAATGAAAACGCCCCGATTGATCGGGGCGTTTTCATTGAGGTGATATGTCATGACCCGCTTAGGAGCCCGGCGTAGGCAGCGTAGGCTCCTTCACCCCACCCTCATCAAACAGGTTGAGCTTTTGCCGCAACTCATGGGCCGGCAATGGCTCCTGATCTGGCGGCAAGGCGTTCGGGTCCACCGGCACTTCGCCCGGCGCGCCCTCGCCCTGGGTCGGCACTGGCGGCGTTGGCACCTGGTCACCTTCAATCGCACGCTGGGCCTTCTTGGTCAGCACCACAATATCAATGCGCCGGTTGACCGGGTTGAACGGGTCCTGGACATCAAACAGCTGCGATGAAGCAAAGCCCACTACGCGCGCTACTTGTGGATCCGGATAACTGCCGGCCACCAGGGCGCGGCGCGCAGCGTTGGCGCGGTTGGCGGAAAGCTCCCAGTTTCCAAAGTCGCCCTGGCCCGAATAAGGCTTGGCATCGGTATGGCCGCTGACGCTGATCTTGTTCGGCACCGCCTTGATGGTGTCGGCCATGGCCAGCAGGATGTCTTCGAAATAGGGCTTCAGACGTGCGCTGCCCGAGTCGAACATCGGTCGGTTGGCGGCATCCATGATCTGGATGCGTAGGCCATCCGGAGTGATCTGGAAGTGGATCTGGTCCTTGAATTTTTGCAGTTGCGGATTCTCATCCACCTTGTTCTGCAACTCTTGCAGCAGCAACTCCAGGCGTTCCTGCTCGACCTGCTCGGCCATGCTTTCGACGGTCTGGCGCTCGATCGGGATGTTTTCCTGGGGCGCTTCGGTCTGCACCTCCGGGTTGATGGTCCGTTCGGGGGCCAGTTCTGGGGAGCCACCCAGGTCGATCACAAACGGCGTGCCGCTCTCGGAGAAACCGATGGGGTCCTTGAAGTAGCCGGCAATGGCGATTTTCTGTTCCGGGGTTGCGGTGGACATCAGCCACAGCACCAGGAAGAACGCCATCATCGCTGTCGCAAAGTCGGCGAACGCAATTTTCCAGGCGCCGCCGTGGTGCCCGGCAGCGAAGCGCTTGACGCGCTTGATGATGATTGGCTGGTTGTTTTCCATGACTTAGCGACCGCGAACTGCTTGTTCCAGCTCGGCAAAGCTTGGACGGTGCTTCGGATACAACACCTTGCGCCCGAATTCCACCGCCAGGGATGGCGGCATGCCCGAGGCGGAGGCCACCAGGGAGGCCTTGATCGCTTCGTAGATGTTCAACTCTTCCTTGGCATCGTGGGCCAGGGAGGTGGCCAACGGGCCAAAGAAACCGTATGCGGCGAGAATACCGAAGAAGGTACCCACCAACGCGGCACCAACGTGCATGCCGATCGCAGCCTGGTCGCCTTCGCCCAGGGATGCCATGGTCACCACGATGCCGAGTACTGCCGCGACGATACCAAAGCCGGGCATGCCGTCGGCGATGCCGGTCACCGCGTGGGAGGGGTGTTCGAGTTCTTCCTTGAGGCTGAACAGCTCCATGTCGAACAAGCCTTCGAGCTCGTGCGGGGCCATGTTGCCGGAGGACATGATGCGCAGGTAGTCACAGACGTACGCCGTCATGCGGTCGTCCTTGAGCACGGCCGGGTACTTGGCGAAGATCGGGCTCGCCGCAGCGTCCTCGATATCAGCCTCGATGGCCATCATGCCTTCGCGGCGGCTCTTGTTGAGGATCTCGTAGACCAGGCCCAACACCTCCAGATAAAAGGTGTGGGAGAAACGTGAGCCGAACATGCCCAGCGATTTCTTGATCACGTGCATGGTCATATAGCTTGGGTTAGCCTGCAGGAAAGCGCCAAACGCCGCACCGCCGATGATCAGCACTTCGAAGGGCTGGATCAGCGCAGCAATTTTACCGTGGGACAGAACATATCCGCCGAGCACGCTTGCGATGACGACGATGATGCCGATAATTTTAGCCATAGGGGATGAGTACTTGCGCCGTCGGGTTCATGGACATATTCGGAAGATCTAAAAACTCTTCTTCTACTTATCGGCAAATCTGCGCCAGACTATAGCCCGTTAAGGCGAAAAGCCAGTTCGGCCCACTCCGGGCGTGTTGACCGCAAGTGATGATCGCGCCCCAATCATGGCAAATGAAACGACAGTCCCAACTGCAAAACCCAACTCCCTGGCTGGCTGGATCAAGCGTCTGGACGAGGTTCACCTGCCCGTCCCGCAAGCGAGCCACATTGCCGTGTGCAAGGCCATCGGCGACAGTCGCCGTTCGTTGCGAGATATTGCAGAGCTGATGCAAGACAGCCCGGCGCTGGTCCTGAGCGTCATGCGCGAGGCCAACAACCAGGCCCACGGCAGCCTGGCAGAGCCCGCAGAAAACCTTGAAGTGGCGATCAACCGCCTGGGTTTGAAGCGCACTGAAGAACTGCTCGCCCGCCTGCCGTCAGTCCCGCTCAATGAAATCCCCGTGGCCCTGCGCCAACTGCAACTGGTCAGCCAGCATGCCTCGCAACAAGCCAGCGGCCTGTTCGCCAGCCGGCTGGCACGCCTGTGGCAAGACATTCACTGGGGCAGCCTGCTGTTTCTCTCGCCGTTGTGGCCGATGGCCGTTGCCTACCCCAAGCTGCTGGAAGAATGGGAACTGCGGGTGATCCACAAGGGCCAATCGGCGCACAAGGTCGAGCAGGAATTGTTTGGCGTGCGCCTGCTGGAGTTGTGCCTGGGCTTGACCGAAGCCTGGCGCCTGCCGATCTGGGTCTCCCAGGGCTACCAGTTACTGCTCAAGGAACAACGTTTGCTGGTCAAGGCCCTGCATATCGCCCGCGATGAAGCGCCGTTGAGCCAGCAGCAAAAACTCGATGCCGACCCGACGCTGCGGCGCTGGCTGAACCAGCCCGCCAACACTGTGCTGCTGGCCAATGGCATGGCGCTGGCGGCGCAGGAATCCTGGACCTGCCCGCACACCCAGCGCTGGCAATACCTCACCGCGCTGTACCTGCAACAACCGCTGGCCGACGTTCAGCAACAGGTGCACCAACAGGCCGTGATCAGCGCCCGCCACACCTTGAGCGCCGGTCTCTGGCATCCGGCGCTGGCGCTGATCTGGCCGTGGCATGTGCAACGGGTCCATCGCGGCCTGCTGCCAGCACCGCCACCGACCGCCGAAGCCCTGGCGATCTGGCGCAAGCGCTGCAGCGAATTACTGGTGGAGCCGAGCCGCTTCGCCAACGCCATGCACTTGACCACCTGCGCCAAGGAAGCCCTGGCGGCCAGCGGCATGCAGCGCGTCATGCTGCTGATGGCCGACAAGGCCCTGGCCACGTTGCGCGTGCATCAGGTCGATGGCCTGCCCAAGGACGCCGCCAACCTGACCCTTGAGGCCGCACAAAGCACGCTGCTGCAACGCTTGCTGGAGAAGTCTGCGCAGGTGCGCCTGACCCCGGACAATCACGCGCAATTCGCAGCACTGCTGCCTGCCTCATTGCGCCGCCTGTTCGTTGGCGAGCACCTGCTGTTGCGCTCCCTGAGCTGTAACGGCCGGGTGGTGATGCTGATGATTGCCGACCAGGGCGGCGGGCCGTTCTCCGAAACCACCGTCCAGGCCTTCGGCAAAACCGCCCAGTGCATCGAAAAAGCCCTGCACTGCTTTACCAACCGCAGCGCCTGATGCTTGCGTTACAATCGCCCTCTTTTATCGCTCAACCTAGTGCCCGGGAGACCTCACATGCCTGACTTTTCTGGCTTGCCGCTGGTGATCGAGCCCAGCGACCTGCTTGGCCGGCTTGCCGCCGAGCCGTTGATTCTGGTGGATCTCACCAGCGCCGCACGCTACGCCGAAGGGCATATCCCCGGCGCGCACTTCGTTGACCCAAAGCGCACCCAACTGGGCCAGCCACCCGCACCAGGGCTGCTGCCAGCCAAGGCCGATCTGGAAAAGCTGTTTGGCGAACTGGGCCACACCCCGGATGCCACCTACGTGGTGTATGACGACGAGGGCGGCGGCTGGGCCGGGCGGTTTATCTGGTTGCTCGACGTTATTGGTCACAAGAAGTATCACTACCTCGATGGCGGCCTGCTGGCGTGGCTGGATGAAAAACACCCGGTATCCACCGAGGTCGCCGCACCCGTCGGCGGCCCGATCAGCCTGACCCTGCACGACGAACCCACCGCCACCCGCGAGTACCTGCAAAGCCGCCTCGGCGCTGCCGACCTGGGGATCTGGGATGCACGCGGGCCGTTGGAATACTCGGGAGAGAAAGTCCTTGCGGCCAAAGGCGGGCATATTCCCGGCGCCGTGAACTTCGAATGGACTGCGGGCATGGACAAGGCGCGCAACCTGCGGATCCGCCGCGACATGCCGCAGATCCTCGAAGACCTGGGCCTGACCAAAGACAAAGAAATCATTACCCACTGCCAGACTCACCACCGTTCTGGCTTCACCTACCTGGTGGCCAAGGCGCTCGGTTATCCGCGAGTCAAAGGTTATGCCGGTTCCTGGGGCGAATGGGGCAACCACCCCGACACCCCCGTCGAGATTTAAGGTTTAAGGACAGTTCATGAAAAAGCGTTTGTTTATCCTCAGCCAGTACCTGCTGCCTCACCACCTGCTGTCGCGCCTGGCCGGCTGCATTGCCGAGTGCCGCGTGCGCTGGTTCAAGAATGCCTTCACCACGTGGTTCGCCAAGCGCTATCAGGTGGACATGTCCCAGGCCCTGGTCGAAGACGTGACCGCTTACGAGCACTTCAACGCCTTCTTCACCCGCGCCTTGAAAGAGGGCGCACGCCCACTGGATCAAACCCCTGGCGCAATCTTGAGCCCGGCAGACGGCGCCGTCAGCCAGCTCGGCCCGATTGAACACGGCCGAGTGTTCCAGGCCAAGGGGCACAGCTTCAGCGTGCTGGAATTGCTCGGTGGCGACGCCGCTGTTGCCGCACCCTTCATGGGCGGTGACTTTGCCACCATCTACCTGTCGCCAAAGGACTACCACCGCGTGCACATGCCACTGGCCGGCACCCTGCGGGAAATGGTCTACGTGCCTGGGCGGATTTTCTCGGTCAACCAGACCACCGCCGAAAACGTGCCGGAACTGTTCGCACGTAACGAGCGCGTTGTCTGTGTGTTCGATACCGAACGTGGGCCGATGGCCGTGGTATTGGTCGGTGCGATGATTGTGGCGTCGATCGAGACCGTATGGGCCGGGCTGGTGACGCCGCCTAAGCGCGAACTAAAAACCGTCCGTTACGACGAAGCCGCCCGCGCACCGATCCACCTGGAAAAAGGTGCGGAACTGGGGCGTTTCAAGCTGGGTTCGACCGCCATCGTGCTGTTTGGGCCGGATCAGGTGAAGTGGGCCGAAGAACTGGCGGCGGGTACGCCGGTGCAGATGGGCCAGGGTATCGCGCTGCCGAAAGCCTGATCCCCCACAGATTTGAAGCCGGAACCCAATCAATGTGGGAGCTGGCTTGCCTGCGATGACGATGGTGAGTCCAACACCGCTGTCGCAGGCAAGCCAGCTCCCACATTGATGAGCACGTTCCTGTCGTTATTGGCCGTCGCGGTCGCGAAAGCCCAACAGATACAGAACACCGTCCAGCCCCAGGGTCGAAATCGCCTGCTTGGCCGATTGCTTGACCAAAGGCTTAGCACGGAACGCCACGCCCAGCCCAGCGATTGCCAGCATCGGCAAGTCGTTGGCGCCGTCGCCGACCGCAATGGTCTGCTCCAGGCGCAAACCTTCCTTGTGCGCCAACTCCCGTAGCAGATCAGCTTTGCGCTGCGCGTCGACAATCGGCTCGACTGCCACGCCCGTCACCTTGCCATCCAGCACTTCCAGCTCGTTGGCGAACACATAGTCGATGCCCAACTTGGCCTGCAACTGCTTGGCGAAGTAGGTAAAGCCGCCCGACAGAATTGCCGTCTTGTAGCCCAGGCGCTTGAGTTCGGCGAACAGGGTCTCGGCACCTTCGGTCAAGCGCAGGGATGCGCCGATGGAATCCAACACACTGACGTCCAGGCCCTTGAGCAGCGCCAGGCGCTCCTTGAAGCTGGCGCGAAAGTCCAACTCGCCGGCCATCGCGCGCTCGGTGATCGCGGAAACTTGCTCGCCAACGCCGGCGGCCTTGGCCAACTCGTCGATGACTTCGGCTTCGATCAGGGTCGAGTCCATGTCGAATACCGCCAGGCGGCGGTTGCGACGGAACAGCGAGTCTTCCTGGAAGGCGATATCGACATTCAACTCCTGGGCGACGCTGAGGAACTCGGCGCGCAGGGCCTGCGGATCGGCCGGCTCACCGCGCACGGAGAACTCGATACAGCCCTTGCCCTGGTCTGCCGGGGTATCCAATGGCATGCGACCCGACAGACGGTCGATATGATCGATGTTCAAACCGTACTGCGCGGTGATCGAGCTGACACGTTGCAATTGCTCGGCGGTCACTTTGCGCGTCAACAGCGTGACGATGTGGCGTTTTTTGCCTTGGCCGGCCACCCAGTGCTGGTAATCCTCTTCGGAAACCGGGGTGAAACGCACCTGCTGATCCAGCTTATAGGCCGTAAACAGGATGTCTTTGAGCACGGACGAGGCCTGCTCGGTACTCGGGATCTCGACCAGGATGCCGAACGACAGGGTGTCGTGGATCACGGCCTGGCCGATGTCGAGAATGGTCACGCCACCCTGGGCCAGAACACCAGTGATAGCCGCGGTAAGACCCGGACGGTCCTCACCTGTGATGTTAATCAGGACAATTTCGCGCAAAGCGCACCCCCGGGCTGGAAAAAAACCGCATTCTACCCACTTTCAGTGACCATCGGGCACAGCCAGCGCTTTGCCGGTCTTGGGCCTGTCGCTATACTGCGCGTCAACTTCACGGACCAAGAGCCGAGCGCAAGTGAACCGGCCCACGCCAGTAAAAACCGATAACTTCTTCCTGCTGATCTTCCGGGCACTGCGCCACCGCCGTGTACCGATCGCATTACGCATCGCCAGCCATAACGTGATCCTGGTCGCCCTGGCCTTGGTGATCTATGCGTGCGTGATGGGTTTGCAGTTCAAACAGGCCATGCACGAGCAAGCCGACGCCCTGGGCGAAAGCTTGACGACCCAGACCGCCACCTCGGCGACTGAGTTGCTGGTGTCCAACGACATCCTCAGCCTCAACGTGCTGCTCAACAACCTGACCAAGAACCCGCTGGTGGCCCACGCCGCCATCTACAGCGTGGACAACCGGATCATGGCCGAGGCCGGGCAACGCCCGAAGAACGGCCTGCTGGGTGAAGCCGAAGGCCTGTACCAGAGCAATATCACGTTTCAGGATGTGAAAGCCGGTCAATTGCGTATCAGCCTGGACATGCAACAGTTCCAGCAGCCGATGACCATCAGCCTGCAAAGCATGGGGATCCTCAGCGCGATCCTGCTGGCGCTGGCCCTGGCCTTGAGCCTGCGCCTGGGCCGGCATATCTCCACGCCCCTGATGCAACTGCGCATCTGGCTGCGCGATATCGACGAGCACACCCCGGCCACTGACCGCCAGGATGAAATCGGCGACCTCGCCCGCCAGTTGCACACCAGCTTCGCTCCAGAGCCGGTGGTACAGGAAGTCGAGCCTGAACCGGAGTTTGACGACACCGATTACGACGACGAACCCGAGTTTGAAGTGCGCAACCTGCGCGACCCGAGCTTCGACGAGTCCGCGCCGGTGGCAGGCCTCAAGCCGGCTCCACGCCCAACCATCAAGGCCGGCGAAGACGACCTGGACGATGACGACCCGTTTGCCGACCTGCGCGACGAGTCGGCGCCGACTCCGGTGGTGGCGCCAAAACCTGCGGCCTCACACAACACACAGCCACAGCAAAGCGCGGTACTGGCGGTGCAACTGGGCGCCCAGGAACAGCTGCGCCGCCTGCCCCGCGCACGCCTGACCGAGCTGCTGGAACGCTACCGCGACTGCCTCGACCAGGCGGCCTCGCTGTACCAGAGCGAGTTGCACACCCTGAACGACGGCAGCACCTTGATGCTGTTCCATAGCGAAGACAGCGGCGAAGACTACCTGACCAACGCCATCTGCTGCGGTGAGCTGTTGCGGGCGCTGGGCCATGCGTTGCAGATCGAAGTCGCTGATAGCGGCATCACCCTGCAACTGCAACTGGGCCTGACCCTGGGCGACGACCTGTATGGCATGAGCCAGATCGACCTGCTGCTGACCGAAAACGCCCAGGACGCACTGGCCTTGTCGCAACACAGCCGCAACCTGTTGCTGGTGGAGCGCAAGATCAGCGACGACGCCTTGATCCGCCAGCGTGCGCGGATCCGCCCGATTGCAAGCCCCGAAGGCGCGTGCTGTGTAGAGCGGTTGATGGAGCCTTATCCGTCGATGCTGGAGCGCCAGTTGGCACGGATGCATGAGACCCGTAGCAAGGGTTGAATCCTCCCCCAATAAAAAGCCCACCCATGATCACTCATGGGTGGGCTTTTTATTGGGTCTGTGTAGGAGCGAGCTTGCTCGCGAAGATCGTCAACGATAACGCGCTTATCCTGAATGAGCGCGGGGCCCTTGAGGTTTTCGCGAGCAAGCTCGCTCCTACAAGGGGCCTTTTATCTTAGAAGCGATACACTTCCATGTCCGTGCGAATCGGCGAGGCCATCGGGATCTTTGGCTTTTCCGGGGCTGCCGGCTTGGCAGGGGTCGGGGCCTGTTTGCGCGGGGCCTCGGCGATCGGTGGCTGGTTGGCCAGCGGCTTGAGGGCTACCGACAGTTGTTCTGCCAGGCGCTGCAGCAACACACCCTGGGCCTGGACCTGGGAAGCGGTACTACCGGCGTGTTGTTCCTGCAGATGCACGATGCGGTTGTCCCGCACCTGGCCGCGGCGGTCGATCAGGCGCCATTGCGCATCAAGGATTGCCGGCTGCGATGCCCCGGAGTCCAGGCGCGTGATGGTCAGCAAGACCTGCACATCGGGCGAGAAGCTGGTGGGCGCCGGCGACAGCACCACACGCTGGCTGTCGAGGTGGCCAGCCACCTGGCGCAGCATCAACTGGTTGATATCCGACGACAGGCTGCCCGCCCAACGGCCATCGACGGAGCCTTGCAGGCTGCCATCGTCCTGGCGTTGCAGCAGGGTTTCACGTTGTAGGTAATCGGCAACCACGACCGGCCCGAGCAAGACCGCCATGCCAGCACTCTGTGCTGGCTGCGCAGGGTTTCCGCTATCCAGCTGGTACAGCGACACCGGTTGGTGCGTAGCGCAACCCGCCAACCCCAAAAGGCCAGCGAGCATCAAAAATAAAGGAAGGCGTGGAGCAGTCATCATCCCATCCAGGTGGCTGCCACAAGGCAAACCACAATGTAATACTAAAAATAACCTATACGCGCTCAGCCACGCCGGCGCTGGAAAGGCCATATCATCCGTGAATATGCGCCATGACTCCAGCGCGAAAGCGCCGATCTACGGGTTAAATTCGTAGATCGGGTGCTCTATATCGCCTTAAGCCGGTGTTTCCACCAGCAATGCATCTACTCGCTGGAAGCCACGGGGCAATTTGTTCCCGCGGCGACCGCGCTCGCCCTTGTAGTGCTCAAGATCGTCAGGACGCAGCGACAGCGTGCGTTTGCCGGCTTGCAGCACCAGGGTCGAACCTTCCGGGATCACCGCGATGTCGGTCACGTACTCTTCGCGACTGGCCACCCGTTCTCCTGGAATCCCAATGATCTTGTTGCCCTTGCCTTTGCCCAGTTGCGGCAGGTCGCTGATCTTGAACACCAGCAAGCGCCCTTCTGTGGTCACCGATGCCAGCCAATTGCCTTCGCGGTCCTCGACCGGACGCGGCAGGATCACCTTGGCGTTGTTCGGCAAGCTCAACAGGGCCTTGCCCGCCTTGTTCTTGGCCTGCAAGTCCTCGCCCTTGACCACGAAGCCGTAGCCGGCGTCGGAGGCGATGACGTACAGCGAGTCATCATCAGGCAGCAATACACATTCAAAACTTGCCCCTGGCGGCGGCGTCAGGCGCCCGGTCAACGGCTCGCCCTGGCCTCGCGCAGACGGCAGGGTATGAGCCGGCACCGAATAACTACGCCCGGTGGAGTCGATAAACACCGCAAACTGGTTGGAACGCCCAGCCGCAGCAGTCTTGAACCCATCGCCGGCCTTGTACGACAGGCCAGTGGCGTCAATATCATGCCCCTTGGCGGAGCGAACCCAACCCTTTTCCGACAAAACGACGGTAATTTTCTCGTTGGGCAACAGCTCGGTTTCGGTCAGGGCCTTGGCTTCGGTACGTTCGACAATCGGCGAACGACGGTCGTCACCATAGGTTTCTGCGTCCTTGATCAGCTCGCTGCGCACCAGTTTCTTGAGCTTGGCTTCGCTACCCAGCAGCGCTTGCAGCTTGGCTTGTTCCTTGAGCAACGCGTCCTGCTCGTCGCGCAACTTCATCTCTTCCAGGCGCGCCAACTGGCGCAAGCGGGTATCGAGGATGTAGTCGGCCTGGATCTCGCTCAACTCGAAACGCGCGATCAACTCGGCTTTCGGGTGCTCGACGGTACGGATGATATGAATCACTTCATCCAGGTTGAGATAGGCAATCAGCAAGCCGTCCAACAGATGCAGGCGACGCTCGACCTTGTCCAGGCGAAATTGCAGGCGGCGGCGTACGGTATTGACCCGGAACTCCAGCCACTCCACCAGCAGGTTGCGCAGGTTTTTCAGCTGCGGCTTGCCGTCCAGGCCAATGATGTTGACGTTGACCCGGTAACTGGATTCCAGCTCGGTGCTGGCAAACAGGTGCTGCATCAGCACTTCATGATCGACCCGGCTGTTGGTCGGAATGATCACGATGCGGCACGGGTTTTCGTGGTCGGATTCGTCACGCAGGTCAGCGACTTGCGGCAGCTTCGACGGCTTGGCCTGCATCAGCGCGGCAATCTGTTCCAGCACTTTGGCGCCGGAGACCTGGTGCGGCAAGGCGGTGACGATGATGTCGCCATCTTCGATGTGGTACACGGCACGCATACGCACCGAGCCCTTGCCGGTCTCGTACATTTTCAGCAGGTCGGCGCGCGGGGTGATGATTTCCGCTTCGGTCGGGTAATCCGGGCCCTGGATATGCTCGCACAACTGCTCGACCGTGGCCTTGGGCTCATCGAGCAAACGCACGCAGGCCGTGGCGACTTCGCGCAGGTTGTGCGGCGGTACGTCAGTGGCCATGCCCACGGCGATGCCAGTGGTGCCGTTGAGCAGGATATTGGGCAGGCGCGCCGGCAAGACCAGCGGTTCGTCGAGGGTGCCGTCGAAGTTCGGGCCCCAGTCTGCGGTGCCCTGGCCCAGCTCGCTGAGCAGTACTTCGGAATAGCGCGACAGCCGCGCCTCGGTGTAACGCATGGCGGCGAACGACTTGGGATCATCCGGCGCACCCCAGTTGCCCTGGCCGTCGACCAGGGTGTAGCGGTAGCTGAACGGCTGGGCCATCAGCACCATGGCTTCGTAGCACGCCGAGTCGCCGTGGGGGTGGAACTTGCCGAGCACGTCACCGACGGTACGCGCCGATTTCTTGTGCTTGGAGTCGGCGTCCAGGCCCAACTCACTCATGGCGTAGATAATGCGCCGCTGTACTGGTTTCAGGCCGTCGCCGATATGCGGCAGGGCACGGTCCATGATCACGTACATGGAGTAGTTGAGGTAGGCATTTTCGGTGAAGTCAGCCAGCGACCGGCGTTCTACGCCGTCTAAGCTGTCTGCAAGGATGTCACTCATGCGGGCCTCATCATTGTCTGGTCTGGCGCAGCAGCATGGTGCCGCCGCGCTGGGTAAATTCAAGTTGTTTCAATGCGCTCATGCCCAACAGCACTTGCTCGCCACCCAGGCCCGGCGCCACCAGGGCACGCACGTCCTGCAAGACGATATCGCCCAGTTGCAGGCGGTCGAGGTGGGTACGATAGCCCTGGCTGCGGCCGTTGGCGGTGCTCAAAGTCACCGGCAAACCGCGCTTGAGCCCCAGGCGTTCGGCCAACTCGGCCGGTACCGCCACGTCGGTGGCGCCGGTATCGAGCATGAAATCCACCGGCTGGCCGTTGATCTGGCCAGTGGCGACAAAATGCCCCTGGCCGTTGCCGACCAGTTTCACTTCTATATAACCCGCGTGTTGCTGCGAGGTGACCACGGCGTTGGGGTTTTCCTGACGCGCTTCCCATTGCCCAAAAAACCGTGTTGCCAGAAACAGCCCGGCGCCCCATGCCACGAACATCAAAATACGTCCGGCGCGCTTGCCAGGCGCTTGCGCGCTCATGGCTGGGCGCTCCAGCCACCGGCCGGGGCGGCAAAACGATAGACCATCGGGCGTTTTTCACCATCGGCACGGGCGCCGAAATTATTGTCGATGCCCACCCAGGCGCCCTCGGCGTCAATCAGCAAGGCTTCCGCCAGGCCATAGCTCTGGGGATAACGTCGATTCGGCACCAGGGCCTCATCGGCGTACGACCAGCACCGCTCGACCTTGGCCGTCACGCTGTCGCGCCGGCAGATCTGGAACGCATTGCGCTCCAGGGTAAACAGCTTGCCGTTGAACAGCGCAAGGTCAGCAAAATCCTTGGAAACGGCCTTGGCGCCCGGAAACTGCGCGGGTTGCATTTCCTGGCCAGCCTCGCTCAACAGCACGCACGGCCCGTCACAATCCCAAACGCTTTGCCCGCGCTTGATCGAAATCAGCCCGCGCCGTTCACGTTCGGCCGCCAGCCAGATCTGATTGCCCTCGGGGTTGACCGCCAGGCCTTCAAACAAGGCATTGAAGTGCAGCAACAGGCCACTGGCCCGCGCCTCGCGAACCATCCCTGGGGCAATCTTCAGCCATTCCGGATCCCCGCTTGCCGGCACCTGCAGCACCGCCGCGTGGGCTTCGCTGACGATATAACGATTACCCGCAGCGTCACAGCTGATGCCTTCAAAATCCAGGTCGCCACCACGAATCACCGAAGCCGCCGTGGTGCGCGCGCGCAAACCCCACGGCAGGCCCGATTCAGGCACTGGCGGCACGTTGATCCTGACCGTTTCGGCCTGCCAGGTCTCGGCACGGGTATCGAGGCGGTAGATCTGGTCGTCGTCGCGGTCGGAGACCGTCCACAAGTCCTTGCCACACAAGGCCAGGCCCGACAGGTTACCGCCGCGCATGCCCTCGACCGGGTGTTCGGACAACAACTTGAGCTCAACCGCAGGTTCGGCCACTGCCAACCCGCTCAACAACAGTATCGCCAGGGCGAAACCGCTGCGCATCAGCCCAATACCTCGGCCAGGTTGCCTTTGGATTCCAGCCAGGCCTTGCGGTCACCGGCGCGCTTCTTGGCCAGCAACATGTCCATCATTTCCGAGGTGGCGGCGTAGTCTTCCAGGGTCAACTGCACCAGGCGCCGGGTGTTCGGGTCCATGGTGGTTTCCCGCAGTTGTGGCGGGTTCATTTCACCCAGGCCCTTGAATCGAGTGACTTGCGGCTTGCCACGTTTCTTCTCGGCCACCAGGCGGTCGAGGATCCCGTCGCGCTCGGCTTCGTCCAGGGCGTAGTAGATCTCTTTGCCCAGGTCGATACGGTACAGCGGTGGCATGGCGACATAGACGTGGCCGGCATCCACCAGCGGGCGGAAATGCTGGACGAACAGTGCGCAGAGCAAAGTAGCAATGTGCAGGCCGTCGGAGTCGGCGTCGGCGAGGATGCAGATCTTGCCGTAGCGCAGCTGGCTCATGTCCTCGGCGCCCGGATCAACACCAATGGCCACGGCGATGTTGTGCACTTCCTGGCTGGCCAGCACTTCGCTGCCGTCGACTTCCCAGGTGTTGAGGATCTTGCCGCGCAACGGCAGGATCGCCTGGAACTCTTTATCCCGCGCTTGCTTGGCGGAACCACCGGCAGAATCACCTTCCACCAAAAACAGTTCGGAGCGCATCGGGTCCTGCCCGGCGCAGTCTGCCAGTTTGCCGGGCAATGCCGGGCCCTGGGTGATGCGCTTGCGCTCGACCTTTTTGCTGGCCTTGAGGCGACGCCCGGCGTTGTTGATCGCCAGCTCGGCCAGGGCCAGGCCCAGTTCCGGATGCTCGTTGAGCCACAGGCTGAAAGCATCCTTGACCACGCCCGAGACAAACGCCGCCGCCTCACGGGACGACAGGCGTTCCTTGGTCTGGCCGGAGAATTGCGGCTCCTGCATTTTCATCGACAGGACGAAGGCGATGCGCTCCCAGACGTCTTCCGGCGCCAGCTTCACGCCGCGCGGCAGCAGGCTGCGGTATTCGCAGAACTCGCGCATGGCATCCAGCAAACCCTGGCGCAAACCGTTGACGTGGGTGCCGCCCTGGGCAGTGGGGATCAGGTTGACGTAGCTTTCCTGGACGCTGTCGCCGCCCTCGGGCAACCACAACAGCGCCCAATCAACCGCTTCTTTATTGCCCGCCAAACTGCCGCAGAACGGTTCGTTGGGTAGGCGCTCGAACTCACTGACCGAATCTTCGAGGTAAGAGCGCAGACCGTCTTCGTAGTGCCACTCGACCTTTTCGCCGGTGCCTTTGTCTTCAAAACTGACCAGCAACCCCGGGCACAACACGGCCTTGGCCTTGAGTACGTGCTTGAGGCGGCTGATGGAGAATTTCGGGGAATCGAAGTATTTCGGGTCCGGCGCGAAGTACACACTGGTCCCGGTGTTGCGCTTGCCGACGGTGCCGACCACTTCCAGCTCGGTGGCTTTGTAACCATCGGCGAAGGTCATCTGGTACTCGTTGCCGTCGCGCTTGACCTTGACCCGAACCTGCGTGGACAGGGCGTTGACCACGGAAATACCCACACCGTGCAAGCCGCCGGAAAACTGATAGTTCTTGTTGGAGAACTTACCACCCGCATGGAGCTTGGTGAGGATCAGCTCGACACCCGACACCCCTTCTTCCGGGTGAATGTCCACCGGCATGCCGCGCCCGTCGTCGGACACTTCCAGGGAATGGTCGGCGTGCAAAATGACCTGTACCGACTTGGCGTGCCCGGCCAAGGCTTCGTCGACGCTGTTGTCGATGACTTCCTGGGCAAGGTGGTTCGGCCGACTGGTGTCGGTGTACATGCCGGGGCGTTTACGCACCGGGTCGAGGCCCGAGAGGACTTCGATGGCGTCGGCGTTATAAGAGCTAGCGCTGGGAGTGGCCATGGGGTCTCGTCGTGAGTCGTTCGATTAAAAAGTAACCTGCGGTTTCACAATGCCGTGAAATCGAAGGATTGGTACTGATCTGCGCCAATGCCGGCAAAACTCAACAGCGCCGGCAACTGTCGGCCAAAGCCCTGGTAACTGTGGTCGCCGCCGGCCTGGATACGCAAGGCACAGGCCCGGTAATACTGCTCGGCGAGGCGATAATCCAGTGTTTCGTCCCCGGTCTGCAACCATACCTGATAGCGCTGGGCATCCCGGGGCGCCGCCACTTCAAGCTCAGCCAGGGCCGCGACGTGATCGTGGGTCAACTCCCAGGTTTCATCGGTGTAGAGGTTCTTCTGGGTGCCCAGGTAACCGTCGAACATGCGATGGGGGCTGACCGCCGGGTTGACCAACAGGGCCTTGAGGCCATGGCGTTCGGCAAGATGGGTTGCATAGTAGCCGCCGAGTGAGCTGCCGACCAGCAGTGGCCGCCCCAGCTCACTGATCGCCTGCTCCAGCTGGGCAATCGCCTGGCGCGGGTGGTGATGCAGGGCCGGCACCCGTAGCTGGTCGGCCAGACCGAGACTGTCCATCACGCCCATCAGTTGGCTGGCCTTGGTCGAGGCTGGCGCGCTGTTGAAACCGTGGATATACAAGATCGAAGCGGACATGCCGGGCTCTCCGTGCGTTATCGGCCAAAGGGGCGCAGTTTACAGGGAACGGGGGGGTTGTGGGTGCAGCCCATCGCCGCTGGCGGTACTATCGGTTCCGCCGCGTTGATGAGCCGCCAGGCAGGAAAACCGCATGCAACTTGAATGGCTTGAGGATTTTATCGAACTGGCCCGCACCCGCAGCCTGTCGCGTGCCGCCGAAAATCGCTGTGTCACGCACCCCGCGTTCGGCCGACGTATACGGGCGCTGGAAGAATGGGTCGGCACGCCATTGATCGAGCGCAAACAACCCCTGTCACTGACGCCTTGCGGCGCGCTGTTCCTGGATGCCGCCACACAATCACTGCAATTGCTGACCGCTGTCAGAGCGCAATTCAAAGGCACCACCCTGAGCCGCGACGAACCCGTGCGCATCGCCACCGGTCGGACCCTGGCCTGCGATTTTTTCCCGGACTGGTACGAGTCATTGCACCAGCGCCTGGGCAATTTTGCGGTGTCATTGGTCACCAGTGGGGCGCAAGAAGCGATCAGTAAGTTGTCCGCCGGCGAGGTCGACCTGCTGTTGAGCTTTTCCAGCCCATTGACCCATACGCTGTTGGACCCGGAGCGTTTCGACTCCCGAGTACTGGCCAATGAGGAACTGCTGCCGGTCAGCGCGCCAGACACAAAGGAGCAGCCGCGGCAGCGGATATCCATCGATCATAACGCCCCGAGCATCCCGTGGCTGGCCTTCTCACCCTCCCTGGCCCTACGCGGCGTGCTGGCCCAGCACCTTGAGCGGCTGCCACAGCACCTAGCGTTGCGGATGGTCTACCAGGCTGATTCTTATGACGCCATCCTGGAAATGGCCAAGCGTGGCAGAGGCCTGGCGTGGCTGCCGCGCATGGTGGTCAAAGGTGCGCTGGCCTCGGGCGAGCTGGTGATTGCAGGCGGCCCCGAGTTTCACGTGGCCTTCGACGTCTCGCTGCATCGCCTGCGCGCCAACCAGAGCGAAATGGTCATGAATATCTGGGAAGGCCTGTGACGCTGTCGTTGCGTCAACTTAAAGACGCGTAAATCCCAATGCCTGTCGGCCCCGTGCCAAAACAGCTCAAACCTGTGCCGAAACAGCAATTGCTGTTGGCCCGCACTTGATTCAATTTCACCCGGGCTTTCACCCATAACAATTAATGCCTTCGATCTCGCCAGGCCGCGCTGCGGCTCGGCAAATCCGAATGCCAACTGTGAAACAGACCCGGTGCACACCCATGACAGTCCCATCATCCGTCTTATCATCGGCACAGGCTCCAACCCAGCGAGGTCCATGGAAGGAAATCATTGCTGCCAGTGTCGGCAACGCGCTGGAGTTTTATGATTTGCTGATCTACGGCTATTTTGCGGTAGTTATCAGCAAACAGTTTTTCCCGTCCGATAACGAAACCACCTCACTGTTGCTGGCCGTAGGCTCGTTTGGCATTTCCTTCCTGATGCGCCCGCTAGGTGCCATCGTGCTCGGTTCATACACCGACAGGGCTGGCCGAAAGGCATCGTTGACGATGTCCATCATGATCATGCTGATCGGCACCGCAATGATCACCTTCGCCCCGACCTATGAGCAGATCGGCCTGGCAGCACCACTGTTGATCATCGTTGCGCGCATGCTCCAGGGGTTTTCTACCGGCGGGGAGTTTGGTGCGGCCACCGCGTTTATGGTCGAACATGCAGATGCCAAGCGTCGTGGTTTCTTTGCCAGCTGGCAATTGTCGACCCAGGGGCTGGCAACAGTACTGGCCGCAGGTGTCAGTGCAATCCTCAGCTATATGCTGTCGGATGTGCAGTTGAACGACTGGGGTTGGCGCGTGGCATTCGGCTTCGGCCTGCTGATCGGGCCGGTGGGCTTCTACATTCGCACGCAAATCGATGAAACCCCGGACTTCAAGAAAACCGCAGCCAGCACAGTGGTGAGGACACCGCTGCGAGATGTGTTGATCAAAGGACACGTCAGCCTGTTACTGGCTATCGGGGTGGTGGCCGGTGCGACAGCGTTCAACTACGTGCACAAGCTGTACATGCCTATCTACGCCCTGAAACAACTGAACATCACCGCCACCTCCTCGTATCTCGGGGCGCTGATGACCGGCATCACGCTGATGCTGATGGCTCCGATATTTGGCGGTTTATCCGATCGCCACGGACGGTTTCGGGTACTGACGATCGCATTGCTGATTACCGGGTTTTCGTCTTATCCGATGTTCGTTCTGCTTAATACCTTCCCAAGCTTCACTACGCTGCTGATCGTGCAAGCGATTGTCGGCGTGCTGATCGCCGCCTGCCTGGGGCCGATTCCGGCGATGCTTGCCGACATCTTCCCAACCAGTATTCGCGGGACCGGTCTGGCGCTGAGCTACAACTTTTCCGTCACTCTGTTTGGTGGCTTTGCGCCATTGATCGTGACCTGGATGATCGACGCCACCGGCAGCAAGCTGGCCCCCAGTTTTTACGTGATGGCGACCATTTTGATCAGCGTACTGGCGATTGTCTGCCTGGGCCGCCGCATGCGCGGCACCCACCCCGCTGCCAATTAAACACACTCTTCCTGCTTGTCGCGCCCCACCCCCTCGCGACAAGTACACACATCGGTCAGTCGGAGACTGAAATGAAAACCCTTGAGCAGGTTCGTGCATCACTCAAACCCTACCCCGTGGAAGTCCAGTTCCCTGATCTGAGCCAATGGAAAACCGGTAACTGTGGAATCGACTACATCCACAGCTTCGACAGCGGCAAACCAGGACCGCATGTGCTGGTCATGGCGCTGACCCATGGCAATGAAGTCAGTGGGGCAATCGCGGTGGATACCCTGTTACGCAGTGGGGTGCGCCCGCGCCAGGGTCGGTTGTCACTGGGGTTTGCCAACATACAGGCCTATCAACGCTTCGACCCACAGGACATTGATGCGACCCGCTTTATTGACGAGGACATGAACCGTGTCTGGCTGCCATCAAGCCTCGACGGCCCGCGCGACTCCGCCGAACTGCGCCGCGCACGGGAGTTACGACCGCTGATCGACAGTGTTGATTTATTGCTCGATATCCACTCAATGCACGAAGAATCCCCGCCGCTGATGATGTGCGGTGCATGCGCCAAAGGCTTGGAGTTCGCCCAATCATTAGGTGTACCTGCAACCATCGTCGCAGACGCCGGCCATGCCAACGGCCGGCGTATGCGCGACTACGGTGGGTTTGGTGATGCCGCCAGCCCCAAGAATGCGCTGCTGATCGAGACGGGCCAGCATTTTTCAAAAAAGAGTGAATACGTCGCCCTCGATGTGACAGCACGCTTCCTGATTGCGACTCAAGCAGTTGCCGAGGCTGATGTGTCGAGGTTTCTTAGCCAGGAAACACCTGCAACCCAGCAATGCTTGCAAGTCACCGACCCGGTGATCGCCCACAGCATGGACTTCAGCTTCACTGATGATTTCCGTGGCCTGGAGCAGATCACTCACGCTGGAACGGTGATCGCCCGGGATGCTCAGCGCGAAATCGTCACACCGTATGACAATTGCGTGCTGATCCAGCCATCGCTGCGGCATCTGGGGCAAGGCGTCACGGTGGTGAGGTTAGCGCGGGACTATCGCCATCAGTAGCCAGTGCTACCGTAATCGACGGTGAATGCAAACCCCTGGACCCGCTCCACGCCTGTTTCCAACCGTCCATCGGTATGCAGACGCAACCAGCGATAGCCCGGAGCCTCTTCGCTGACCTTGAAATCCTCACTGCCCGGGGCGAACTGGATGCAGGTCGACGGCGACGCCAGCAGGCGCACGCCGTTGCGTTCCCGGTCGATCTCCTGGTGCACATGCCCCCACAACACCGCCCGCACATGGGGAAAGCGGTCGAGCACAGCAAACAGCGCCTCGGGGTTACGCAAACCGATGGGCTCCATCCAGGCACTGCCAATGGGCACGGGGTGATGATGGAAGCAGACCAGATGATGGCGACCCGGCGCTTCACTCAAGGCTTGCGCCAGCAGTTGCAGTTGCGGCTCGGCCAGATAACCCGGCACCGAACCTGGCACGGCGGAGTCCAGCAAGGTAATGCGCCAGTTGCCCACATCCACCACCGACTCCAGCAACGCACTGCCCATGGTCGCCTGGGCCATGATTTGCGGTTCATCGTGGTTGCCCGGAATCCAGCGCGCCGGGGCGCCGATTGGCTGGGTCAGGTCGCGAAACAGCTGGTAGGACTCAAGCGTACCGTCCTGGGACAAGTCGCCGGTGGCCAGCAGCAAATCAATCTGCGGTTGCCGGGCCCGCACCAGCTCGATCACCCGTTGCAGGCTGTCACGGGTATTCATGCCCAGCAGCGTACCGTCGGCCTCGGCAAACAAGTGGCTGTCAGACAGTTGCACCAGCAACGCCGGTGCATCAGGGTTCACAGTGGATACGCTCGGCAAGGCGTTCTCCCAGGGCGATCACGAAAAATGGGCAATGGGCGCAATTATGCTGGGGCAGGACGCAAAGAGGAAACCTGTGAAGCAGACGCAGTTCACATCTACCGCACGACTTCAAACTCATGGCCCAAGGCCAGGCAATGGCTCAACCATTCACCGAGGAACACATTGAGCTGTGCTTTCTCATCGGGCTGGTGCATGAACACATTGGGATAAGGATAGATGCTGCGAAAGCGCCGCGCATGTTCGGCGCTGATCACCTCGGCCATCCGCGCATCGTGATACACCTGCACTTCCAACTGCGGCACCGGCAGCCATGGCAGGCTGTGTTCCTGGCGCACGCGCAAGGTGCTGGTGTACGGGCAGGTGAGGATCACTTCCAGGGTCAGCACGCCGAGCATCTGGTCGCCATGGGTCACGGCAATCCGCCGCGCCTCGGGCGTGTGGCGCATGTCTGGCAGCAAGCGCATCAGCCGCGCGTAGTTGGCCTCGCAAGCGGCTTGCAAGCCGATCAGGTCGACCCGGTAACGTTCCCGTACCTTCACTGCCATAGCCCCCTCACTTCCGCGCGATTAAGCGCAAGCCATTGCAGGGCGATAATGCTGGCTGCGTTGGAAATCTTACCGTCGCGTACCGCTTGCAGGGCATCTTCAAAGGCCCACACGGTGACGCGGATGTCTTCTGCCTCTTCAGCCAGGCCATGAATACCGCCAGCACCGCTACTGTCGCAACGCCCCAAAAACAGGTGGACGAATTCAGTGCTGCCCCCTGGCGATGGGAAATATTTGGTGATCGGCCACAGCGCAGAGAAGGTCAGCCCAGCTTCCTCTTCGGCTTCGCGGTGCGCAACCTCCTCCGGTTGTTCGTCCTTGTCGATCAGCCCGGCAACCATCTCCACCAGCCAGGGGTTGTCGGTGCGGCCCATGGCGCCAACACGAAACTGTTCGATCAGCACCACTTGATCACGTTGCGGGTCGTAGGGCAGTACACACACCGCGTCATGGCGCACAAAGACTTCACGGTTGATCACCCGGCTCATGCCACCTTCGAACAGCTCGTGACGCAGCTGCACGCGATCGAGCTTGTAGAAGCCCTGGTAGGCATTGTCGCGCTGAACCACTTCAATTCTGTTCGGCGTCGATTTCGCACTGTCGGTCATATCAACCCTCGTTTATTACGGTGTGTGTCTTGGCATCGCGCCATCCTACAGCGCCCGCGTCCCTCGGTGCAGCCCCTTTGCGGTTGCCGGGACAGGCGGCTCAGGTCAAACTCACTGTAATCAGCTTAGTGGCGAACTGACTGGGATGCCGGTAGTCGAAGCCCCATATCTTTCGCTCTTCTCCGCTTTATGAAGGACGCCCATGTCGCTGTTAAAAGTCGCCTCCGTGGCCTGTATTGCCTTGACCCTCGGCGCTTGCCAGAGCCTGTTCCAACCCAACTACCGCGCGCCGCTGGAAGCCACCCGCGATGCATCCGAAGTGGTGCAACCCGGCTGCACCACTGCCGATTGCCCACTGGTGAACATCGATACGGTGCATTTCGCCAGCGAGCCCAAGCTCGATGCGCTGATCGAGCAGCGCCTGCTGGAAATGACCCGCACCTCCCCTGGCGTCCCGCTGCCGGCGACCTTGAGTGCCTATCGGGAAAAATTCCTGCGCGAATCCGGCCCGCGCAACAGCATGTACTTGCAGGCCAAGGTACGGGAGCAGCATGACGGCTTGGTGATCATCGAGCTGTCCAGCTACCTGGACACCGGCGGTGCCCATGGCGAACCTGGCCGCGGCTTCATCAACTACTCGCGCCAGCAGCAAAAAAACCTGACCCTCGCGGACATGCTGCGCCCCGGCAAGGAAGACGCGTTCTGGAAAGCCGCCCAGGTGGCCCACAACAGTTGGCTGATCAGCACCCGCCTGAGCCTGGAGCCGGACTACGTGAAAAGCTGGCCCTTCCAGAAAACCCCGAACGTGGCGCTGACCTACGGCGCCGTGGTGCTCAAGTACCCTACGACCACGATTGCGCCCTACGCCATGGGCCACGTCGAGTTGCAGATTCCTTATGCGCGCCTCGACGGCATCATCAAGCCTGAGCTGGTGCCCGTACGCCCCTGAAGGCCCGCCCGAGGATAAATTGCAGCAGCCCTGCCAGCGCCAGTGCCGGTAGGGTCGCGCCAATATCCGGGTACAGATTGGCCAGCAGATGATAGGTGCTGATACCGCCCAGCCAGGCCAGCAGCGCCGGCCAGCGCAGGCTTGCAGGTAGCGCCTGGCCACGCCGGCGCAGGATGAAGTGATCCACCAGCACCACGCCAAACAGCGGCGCGAATACCGAGCCGATCAACAGCAGGAAGTTCTGATACTGGGCCAAGGGCGCGAAACAGGCGATCAGCGTGCATACAAGCCCGATTGCCAGTGCCAGGTGCTCGACTTTCACCCGCAGCAGCATGCCGCTGGACACCGCCGCCGAGTGGATATCGGCGAAGGCGTTTTCTGATTCATCCAACAGAATCAACAACAGCGGAATCCCCAGGCCAGCCCCGGCCAACGCCAGCAACAGCGCATTGACTTCACCGCTGGGCGCAAACGCCAGGGTGTAGGCCACGCCCAGGCTCATCAGCCAGAAATTGCCGATAAAAAAGCCCAGGGCCGTGCCGCCAAACACTCGGGTTGCGCGTTTGCCGAAGCGTGAGTAGTCGGCAATCAGCGGCAACCAGGACAATGGCATGGCAATGGCGATATCAAACCCGACGGCAAACGGTAGCGAACCATCGCCCGCCTGGGCCCACAACGCGGCCAGGTCGGCCTTGGCGAACAGGTTCCAGGTCAGCCACAAACAAGCCGCCAGCAGTAGCCATATCCCCCACTTGCGCAGGATCTTTCGCACGAAGGTCAACGGGCCACTGACCGCCAGCAAGGTGGCAAGGCCGCCGAAGAACAGGGTCCACAGCAGCGGGCTGGCCCATAGGCTACCTTCGCTGAACGCCCGTGTACCGAGCAAACTGGCGGCATCACGCATGACGATGATTTCAAACGAGCCCCAGCCAATCAGTTGCAGCAGGTTCAACAGCGCCGGCAGGCTAGCGCCTTTGGCGCCGAGGCTGACTTTAAGGGCGGCCATGGATGACAGACCGGTGTCGCTGCCAATCACCCCGACGGCGGCCAACAGCAGCACGCCTACCAGAGTGCCGAGGAAAATCGCCAGCAACGAGCCGGAGAGCCCCAAGCCCGGCGCCAGCAACGCACCGGTCTGCAGGACCATCAGGCCGATGCCGAGGGAGAACCACAGGGAAAACAGGTCGCGGGCGCCGAAGATACGTTTGTCTATGGGGACTGCAATGTCGGGAGAGTAGGTACTCGGTTGAATGCTCAAGGGTGGAATCTCTGAGGAGTATTTGTTGTTTGAGAGATTGCTTTCGCGAGCAAGCCCGCTCCCACATTCTGGACTGCCCCCAAGAAGTTGGACACCAATCCAATTTCTTGGGGTGTTCACATG
>NZ_JAHIDY010000030.1:0-73844 GCF_018732265.1 Pseudomonas sp. TAE6080 | reverse complement strand
CGCCATCGCAGCCTCGCTAAAGCTCGACAGCTCCCACAGGGGATTGGCGGCGGATCCGGGATTTCAGTCTGGATGAAGATTAAATGTGGGAGTCCCCACTACCTCTTCGGCGTAGCGCTGTCGCGCAGCAACCTGGGGGACGCCTACGAAATCTCATCTTTTAGAGGTGATTTAAAGCCCTTTAAAATCAGTAGCTTAATTTATGTTTGATAAGAGCGAGCAAGCTCGCTCCCACAAAGGAACATCTTTACGGGCTGTAGTAACCCACCGCCACCAGGAAATGCCCACTCTTGCGCAGGTAGGCATGCTTGTTTTCCACCTTGGCGGTCACCGGGTTTTTCCAGCGGTACTCGTACTCACCCTGCTCTTGTTCCTTCATCAATTGCAGGATCGGCTCACCCACGGGCTTGCCGTCCGGGTCCTTGATCTTGGCAAAGTCGGTGTTGATCAGGCGCAGGTTGGTGCCGTGGGCCACATAACGCCCGGTATCCAGGTCGACCACAAACACATACAAGTCGTCCTGCAGGAAGCCGCCCTGCAGTGCATTGATCGCCTTCAGCGTAGCGGTTTCGTTGTCTTCCAACGCCTTGACCGCCTTGTCCCGCAGGGCCTTGGCCTGTTCGGGAGTGGCCCGGGGCAGGTAGTAGCCGACGGCGAGGATGCGCTGGCCGATACGCTGGTAGAACACATGCTTGCGTTCGACCTTGCCATCGCTCCAGTTCTGCCAGCGGTATTCGGCCTGTTGGATGCCGTTGCCTTCGGGGATTCGCAGCGCATCCTTGAAGGATTTGCGCAGGTCCGGCCCGAGCACTTCGGACACATCACGCCCAATCAGCGCCGATGAAGGCCCGCCGCTGGCCAGCAGCACGCCCTTGGTATCGACCACGAACACATAGCGGTCCTTGTCGACAAACTCGCCCTGGCGGCTGAAGGCGGCAAAGGCCTTGTCACCATTATCGTGATAATAGGCCAGGGCTTTCTCCAGCAAGGCCACGGCGGCTTTGGCGTCCTGTTCCTGGGTGGTTGCAGCGTGCACCTGGCTGAAACACAGCAACAGCAACAGCCAGGTGGTTCGGAGCATTGCCTTCATTACCCGTCCCTCGTTCTTGTCAATGTTTCAAGAGCGTAGACGGTTGTCGGCAAATCAGAACGGCTTGGTTGGCAGGTATTTACCGTCCAGGGTAATCACTGCGCGGGAACCGCCGTCCGGGTCCTCGACCTTCTTGATGTCCAGCTTGAAGTTGATGGCGCTGATGATGCCGTCGCCAAACTGCTCGTGAACCAGGGCTTTGAGGGTTGAGCCATAGACCTGCAGCATTTCATAGAAGCGGTACACGGTCGGGTCCGTTGGAATGCCGCTCTGGATGCTGCCGCGCAGAGGCACGCTTTGCAGCAGGCGACTGGCGTCCGCGTCCAGGCCAAGTTTGTCGCACACCCCATCGGCGGCGTCCTTGGGCAGCGGGTGCTGGCCAAGCAGGGCGGCGGTGACGAACGCCAGGCTCAGGCCGGTGCCGTCGGTGAGGTCCTGCCAGGACAGGTTCTTGCGGGCCTTGATGTCGATCACGGTGTCGGCCAGGGCCAGGCGTGGGGCTTGGGAAAATTGGGATTGCAACATGATGGTTTCCTCTTGGTTTGAATAATGTTCAGGCGGCGTGCGCGCGGGTCTGCGGGTGGTCCAGCAGGGAAATAAAGCGCCCGGTGCGGCCATCCAGGGCATTGATGCCGCCGCTTGCGATGTCATAGACCCAGCCGTGCAGGTTCAGCCGGCCTTGCTCCAGCGCCAGTGCAACGCTGGGGTGCGTCTTGAGATTGGCCAGTTGCGCGACTACGTTTTCCCGCACCAGGGCGTCCAGTCGCTCGGCTGCCGAGGCATGGGTACGTGCGGCGTTGATCACCTTGGCCGATTCGGCATGACGCAACCAATTGGCCACGGCGGGTAAGTGATCCAGGCATTTACAGGTGGAGATGGCCGTCATGGCGCCGCAATCGGAATGACCGCAAATCACGATGTCGCTGACCCCCAGTACGGCCACGGCATATTCCACCGTGGCCGAGACACCGCCCGGTTCCGGGCCGTAGGAGGGCACGATATTGCCGGCGTTACGGATTACAAACAGATCGCCGGGTTCTTGCTGGGTCAACAGCTCCGGGACTACGCGGCTGTCTGAGCAGGACACAAACAGCGTGCCGGGTTTTTGCGTGGTGGCCAGTTGTTTGAACAGGTCGCTGCGCTGGCTGAAGGCTTCACCCTGGAACTTGCGAAAGCCGTCGATGAGATGCTGCATGGTGGTTCTCCTTGCGTCGCTGATGGGGCAAGGATGGAAGTTTCAGGCTATAGCGTCCAAGACTGGCTTATTATAGTTTCTATAAGCAGTACCTATAGTTGGAGAGGTTTTTATGCTGTTGCGCCATATCCGTTACCTGTTGGCCGTCGCCGACCACCGCAACTTCACGCGGGCGGCCGAGGCACTGCATGTGTCGCAGCCGACCTTGTCGCAACAGATCAAGCAGTTGGAAGAGACCCTCGGGGCACCGTTGCTCGATCGCTCCGGCCGCACTGTCAGCCTGACCGACGCGGGCCAGGCCTATGCGCGGTTTGCGCGCCTGGCGTTGCAGGACCTGCAGGCCGGTACCCGCGCCATGCACGATGTGCAGGACCTGAGCCGGGGCAATTTGCGTCTGGCCATGACCCCGACCTTTACCGCGTACCTGATCGGGCCGCTGCTGGCCCAGTTCTATCGCTTGTATCCGGGGATTAGCGTCAGCGTCGAGGAAATGACCCAGAATCGCCTTGAGCATGCATTGACCGAGGACTTGCTGGACATTGGCCTTGGCTTCACCGGTGAGCACATGCCGGACATTGCCTGCCAGGCGTTGTTTGTCGAGGCGTTGAGCCTGGTGGCCAGCGCCAGCCATCCAACCCTGAGTCGCAAGCAGTGGCTCAAGCTGGCGGACTTCCAGCAGCAACCCTTGGTGCTGTTGAACGCCGGTTTTGCGACGCGTCGTTACATCGATGACTATTGCCGCACGCTGGCGATAAAACCGCAGATTGCCATGGAGGCCAACTCAATCAGTGCCGTGA
Organism: Pseudomonas sp. TAE6080; assembly: GCF_018732265.1. NCBI lineage: Bacteria > Pseudomonadati > Pseudomonadota > Gammaproteobacteria > Pseudomonadales > Pseudomonadaceae > Pseudomonas > Pseudomonas sp. TAE6080. Next base: position 70,762 of record NZ_JAHIDY010000030.1, on the reverse strand, counting down.
TTGAGATCATCCGCCACACCCACCTGGCGACGATCCTGCCCCGGGAAGTGGCGCAGACCCAGCAAGGCTTGCACGCGGTGCAACTGCGTCCGGCGCTGGCGCAGCGCACGGTGGCCCTGCTCAGTCGCAAGGGCGCCTATCGCAGTGCGGCATGCGGGGCGTTTGTCGAATTGGCGAGTACGTGGCGAATGTTTAGCAATTGCGAGAGTGAACTCCATCAAGACTGAATTTAATGGACTGACCCGGCGTGTGACGCTGCCACTCATCTCTTCACTGTGATCACTGCATGGACGGTTCCCCCGACACTCACCCCGAGGCCTTGCCGGGTGCTATCGCGCCCAGCCGCCCGGTATGTCGGATGGACATTGATGCACTGCCTTCCGAACTGGCCTTTTGGGCGCTGTGGCACTGTCGCCATGCGCGCCCGCCGGACACCATTCCCTTACGCTGATTGCCCACCCCCGGGCGCGCCGTCGTGCGTGCCTGCCTGACGCAAACGTAAGAGAGTTGCCATGAGTACCGTCTTTGCCAGCCTGCACGAAGCCCAATCCTTTCTTGACCACAACCCCGATATCGAGATGTTCGAACTGTTCATCCTCGACAGCAACGGCGTGCCCCGGGGCAAGTTGCTGCACCGTGATGAACTGCTGGCGGTCTACGCAAGCGGTCGGCCGTTGCCCAGTACCATTCTTGGCCTGACCCTCAATGGCGATGACGTGGAAAACTCCGGACTGGTGTGGGAGGTGGGCGATATCGATTGCCGTGCCTACCCGATCAGCGGCAGTTTGCAACGCATGCCGTGGCGGTTGATTCCCACCGCCGCGGTGCAGGTCAGCATGCACCCTGAAGAAGGCCTGCCGGCGACGGTTGCCGATCCCCGGCATCTGCTGTCCAGGGTCATCGACGGGCTCAAGGCCGATGGTTATTACCCGGTGATGGCGGCGGAACTGGAGTTCTACCTGCTCGACCAGAAACCCGACAGCAATGGCCGCCCGCAACCGGCGCGGGATGTGGATGGCGGCCGCCCACGCTCGACCCAGGTCTATGGCCTGCGCGAGCTGGAACAGATCGAGCCGTTTCTGGCTGACCTGTACAGCGCCTGCAAACTGCAAGGCATTCCCGCGCGCACGGCGATTTCCGAATACGCCCCCGGCCAGGTGGAGATCACCCTGGAGCATCGCAGCGATGCCTTGCAGGCGATGGACGAGGCGGTGCGTTACAAACGCCTGGTCAAGGGCGTGGCCCACAAGCATGGGATGACCGCCTGTTTCATGGCCAAGCCATTCGATGACCTGGCCGGCACCGGCATGCACATGCACGTCAGCCTGGCAGATGCCGACGGCAACAACCTGTTTGCCAGTGAGGCTCCTGACGGTACGCCGCTGCTGCGCCAGGCAGTCGGCGGGATGCTCAGCACCTTGCTCGATACGCTCTTGATGTTCTGCCCCAACGCCAACTCCTACCGGCGCTTCCAAAGCAACAGCTACGCGCCACTGGCGGCCACCTGGGGTGTCGACAATCGCACGGTGAGCCTGCGGGTGCCGGGAGGCCCTGCGTATTCGCGGCATATCGAGCATCGGATCTGCGGCGCCGATGCCAACCCGTACCTGGCAGCGGCGGCGATCCTGGCTGGTATTCACCGTGGTATTCGCGAACAGCGCGACCCCGGAGCTCCGGTTGAAGGCAACGGTTATGCCCAGGCCAATGAGCTGCTGCCCACCGACTGGCTGACCACCTTGCGTGCATTGGAAGGCTCGGCCTGGGCGCGTGAAACGTTCGGCCAGGAGTTCCTCGGTGTGTACCTGGCGGTCAAGCGGGCCGAGTACCGCCAGTTCATGGGCGAGGTGGGCGAGCAGGACTGGCGCTGGTATCTGCACCAGGCGTGATGATGAACCTTTCGACCTTTTTTTCACGCGGGGGTGGTTAAGCTCAAGATCCAGAGTCCGTAGAGACCGGTTCATCTACATGAGTCCCGTGATGTCGCCACAACCCCCGTCGTCCATTGAGGCTGAGTTTGCCGCGCGCTGTGATCGTGATCACGCGCGGGTCTGTGGCGACACGCGGCCGCCCGGTTTGCTGCGGCGCTTGTGGTCATGGCGCGACGAGCGCCTGGTGCGCCACGCCCTTAAAGTCGCGGGGGAGCCCGGGCTGTTGCTGGACCTGGCCTGTGGGGCGGGGCGTTTCTGGCCGGTGCTGGCCGAACACAGTAATCGCGTGATCCTCGCCTCGGACCCTTCCCAGGCCATGCTCGACCACGCCATGAGCCACCACGGCGCAACATTTTTGCGCCGGGTCAAGACGTTCCAGGGGTCGGCATTCGCCATCGGCCTGTCGGCCAACGCGGTGGACTGCATTTTTTGCCTGGAACTGTTTCGCCACGTCCCCACGGCCGATGCACGATTGGCACTGTTGCGCGAGTTTCACCGGGTCAGCCGCGACACGCTGATTGTTTCGGTGGACAGCGACAGCCGCCATCGTCAACGCCATCCCGCAGGTGCGGGGCAACCCATGCTGTCCCATCGCGTCGAGGTGGAAGCGGAGTTTCGCCAGGCAGGCTTCACTGTGCTGAACCAGCAAGAGTTCATGCCCGGCTCGGCCTTGTGGCGGGTTTATGTGTTGCGTAAACGAGGATAACCCTCAACTGTCGGGCTATTCTTCGTCTCCTGTCAGAGTTTTCATGATGGCTGGCACACTGCGGGTGCTCGAAAGACCCTCGGGCGATATATACTGCGCGCCATTCTTCAAGGGAGAGCCGTGTGGCCATCGATATTCACTGGATCTGCGACAACGATAGCCTCGGCCAGCATTGCGCCAAATGGCAGCAGTTGCCATTCGTCGCCCTCGACACCGAATTCATGCGGGTCGATACCTTCTATCCCATCGCCGGGTTGATCCAGATCGGGGACGGTATCAGTGCTTATCTGATCGACCCCCTGACCATCGATAACTGGCAACCGTTGGCCGCCTTGCTGGAAAACCCGGCGGTGATCAAGGTGGTGCACGCCTGCAGTGAAGACCTGGAAGTGCTGCTGCGCCTGACGGGCAGCCTGCCGGTGCCATTGTTCGACACCCAACTGGCCGCCGCCTACTTGAACCTCGGTTTCTCCATGGGCTACTCGCGCCTGGTGCAAGCGGTGCTCGACATCGACTTGCCCAAGGGCGAGACCCGTTCGGACTGGCTGCAGCGGCCATTGTCCGAGACCCAGGTCAGTTATGCCGCCGAAGATGCGGTGCACCTGGCGCAAGTCTACACACGCCTGCGCCCGCAACTGTCCGACGAAAAATACGCCTGGGTCCTGGAAGATGGCGCCGAACTGGTGGCCAACCTGCGTCGCGAAATCGACCCTTTTGATGTCTACCGCGACGCCAAGCTGGCCTGGAAACTGTCCCGTGCCCAGCTCGCCGTGCTGCGTGAGCTGTGCGCCTGGCGCGAGCAGCAAGCCCGCGCCCGTGACCTGCCACGCAACCGCATCATCCGCGAACACTCGCTATGGCCCCTGGCCAAGTCGCAGCCGGATAACCTCGCCGCCCTGGGCAAAATCGAAGACATGCACCCGCGCACCGTGCGCCAGGACGGCGAGTTCCTGCTGGGCCTGATCAAGCGTGCCGCCAGCGTGTCGATGGACCAATGGCCGCCAGCCGTGCCTGAACCACTGCCGGTGGATGCGGCGGTGTTGATCAAGCAGTTGCGTGCCCTGGGCCAGACCTTCGCCGAACGCCTGGACATGGCCCCGGAGCTGATGCTGCGCAAGAAAACCCTTGAGGCGCTGGTCAAGAGTGGCTACCCCGATGGGCCTTACCAATTGCCTGATTCGCTGCGTGGCTGGCGCCGCGAGTTGATGGGCCAGGCGCTGCTGGACAGCCTGGCCACTGCCGGAGAACAGCCTTGAAACATATTTGTTCCATCTACCGCAGCCCGAAACGCGCCGGCATGTACCTCTATGTGCTCAAAAGCGATGCCCTGGAGCGCGTGCCCGAAGGCCTGCTGACGGTGTTCGGCAAGCCGGTACACGCGTTCAACCTGGTGCTGACGCCGGAACGCAAGCTGCAGCAGGAAGATATCGTGGCGGTCCTGGCCAACCTGCAAAAGCAGGGCTATCACCTGCAGATGCCACCGCCGGATGACGAGTACATCGAACACCTGCCCGAAGAACTGCTGCGCCGCAATGACCCGATGTGATTGACCCGTGTCCCGCCTGGGGCACGCTGATCCATGAAATCGAATGACCTGGCCGGCCCCGAGCAACGCAGTGAACCTGCGGTCGGCGGCCGCCTGCACTGTTTTTGAAAGGTTTGAACCATGCGCGTTCTGATTGCAGAACAGGACCACCCGCTGTACGCCCGGCTGCTGCGCGAAGCGGCGCCGGATCTTGAAGTCCTGACCAGTGGCGACTCGGCCGAATTGTCGCGCCTGGCCGCCGATTGCCCGGTGTGGCTGGGCCAGCCGGACCTGCTGGCAACCCTGCTGCGCCAGGGCCACCACCCGCAGTGGCTGCAATCGACCTGGGCCGGCATCACGCCGCTGCTGGCCGATGGTTTGCCACGCGATTATCGGCTCACCCGCGCGGTCGGCATTTTTGGCCAGGTGATGGCCGAGTACGTGCTCACCTACATGCTCGGTCACGAGCGTGAAGTGCTGGCGCGGCTGGTCAGCCAGGTCGAGCGCAAATGGGACAACCGCATGGGCCAGAGCCTGGCGGGGCGCAAGGTGCTGATCGTCGGCACTGGTGATATCGGCCAGAGCGTGGCGCAGTTCCTGCTGCCCTTTGGCGTGGAGTTGTACGGCATTGCCAGCGAAGCCCGGGAGCAGGCCCCGTTTATCGAGGTGGCCGGGCCGGATCAACTGGGCCGCCTGGTGGGCGAGGTGGATTATGTGGTCAACCTGCTGCCCAACACGCCCAGCACCCACGATTTGTACGATGCTGCGCTGTTCAAGCAGTTCAAGCCCACTGGCCTGTTTATCAACGTTGGGCGTGGTGTGGCGGTGGTTGATGCCGATCTGGTCGAGGCCCTGAAAGAAGGGCACCTGGCCGGGGCGGTGATCGACGTTTGCCGTCAGGAACCACTGCCACAGCGCCATCCGTTCTGGACCGCCTGGGGCTTGCTGTTGACGGGCCATAGCTCGGCGCCGACCTGCCCGCGCCGCATGGTGGCGCTGTTTGTCGAGAACCTGCGGGCTTATCAGGCCAAGGATTCGCTGCGCGGCGAGGTGAGTTTCGAACGGGGATATTGAAATACCCCACACAGTGTGTGGCACGCATCTGACTTTATCGCTGGCGGCAATGTGAGAGGCTCACTGACCTTAATAAGGGAGGCCTCTCTATGCTTGATTTGCGCGCTATTCCCCCGCAAACGCCCCTGTTTTCCACGTCTTTGGCTGCCGCTGACGGTTCCGGTCTCCCGCCGCCGGACCCCAACCCGGCAACTGGCGATGCAGGTGCTCAGGCCATCCCGGCGCAGGCCAAAACCAAGTCAGGCCTGCAGGTTGCGCTGGCTGACAGAGAAAACCTGAGGGTCCTGGGGCAAAAGCTCTACGAGGTTGCCACGCGATTGGGAGTAGACACCGCACCTCAAGCGGTGCTGGCGGCGCTGGGCAGTACACCGATGGGCATGGATCCTGAGTCGTCCTACCCGCTGGAGACTGGCAGCAGTATTACCCTGGCGACCTTTATCAAGCATCTCGGCTTTTTCCTGCCCACCAGCCATTTTCATCTTACCAGCCTCGCCGATGCGGTCACTGAAAAGGCCCTGGAGCACCCGCTTGGCGATCTTGGCGGCGGCTTGTCGTGGCCGGTGCCCATGAGTCCAGGTGAGCAACGCAGGCTGGGGGCGTTCACACTGAACCAACTCGGTGATCAACCGCAGCGCAGGGGGGTGCTGGATTATTTGAACGATCAGCAGCCAGTCGCCGCGCAGGTATGGCGCTCCCCCGCACAAGCCCTGCAATCCCTGGTCAGTTCCGCGCCAGGGCAGCAGCTGGGAAAGTACTTGCAGGAACAAATGGGCGCAATCGCCACCGACCGCAGTATTAACGATTATTTGCTGGCGGCCATCGCTGTGCAGATGGATCCCGAGTCCATCACCGCGCCTCAGCGTAACAAGGTGGCGGGTTTCGATCTGGCAAATGATCAACACTGGGGCAAACCTGCTTCAGTGGTGGTCGATGGGTTGAGCAAGCACCTGAGTACCAGTGGCAAGACCAGCCCGGAAATGGCGGGAGTAGGAGCCTATGTGTTGCTGGCCAGGAGGGCGCCCGAGTTTCTGATCAAGGACATCCCAGCCAGCGTCACCTATGGCAGCCCGGCTTGGGTCAGCCTGGCGATTGCAGCGACGACCATCGAGGCCCAGTCACCGGGAAAGGTGCCGAACATGACCTTTGTGCAGGTCATGCAGCGGGCCGAAAGTGCGGGACTGGCTGATCCAGGCGTGACCCAACATGCGCAGCGGGTTGCCCTGGTGGACTGGGGCGTGATCAATGGCCTGCTCACAAGAAAGGGGGATGCGCGCTACACCGACGAAGAACTGAACACGCTCCAAAAGACCTTCAATACCCGCCAGCAGCAGATGATCACCGCCAGTCAGTCCCTGGACAAGGACATTCCCCGCCGAAAAGAGCTGGCGCTGGACGAGCTCAAGCAGCGGTTTGGCGAGCTGGGTGAGCTATTTGAAGAAAAGCTCATCAGCACCACGAGCCAGCCACGGGGCGGTCCCGGAACGCCAGCAACCAGGTTGGTCGGTCACCACTCGCTGCTGGATATCGCCATGATGGACCTGCCTTCTCCCGCCGTGTTTCATTCAACGGACAACCGCATCCCCCTGACCAAGTTGAACGCCAATTATCGGTTTGGTATAGCCGAGGCGTTCAACCAGCAGTTCGATGCCACGATCCAGGGTAAAAAGACTGCCACCTTTACAACCATCAAACACCTGATTGCGCAGATGCCCTTGGAGCACCGAAAGAACTTTGAGTATGGAAAGATCACCTTCTACCAAAACACATCCCACACGCTGGGGTTGGGGTTTAGCGATAAAGTCCATCACCCCAAAGATCAGGAGTTGTTGGTAAAAATTGAACGCGAGGGTAATCCTGCCGCATACGAGATCAACTTTGCCCAAGGTACTATTCAATCAGTTGGTCTTTGGCGGGTGAAAGAGCGTAGTTCAAGAAATGCAAATCTTGTCCGCGAGACCAGAGAGTTTAAACCTGGCAGTGAATACGATCAGCAGAGAAACGAAAGAGGGCCGGTCGATAATGCATTGCTTGATAGTTTTGCTACAGATCGTACTCAATACATAGCGAATGCATTTGTTGAGCACCTGGATCTTGATAACCCAGAGATAAAGGAGCTTGCGAGGGGCCAGACCACACTGGACGAGCAGCAGGGGCGGGCCAGGGTCGTTGAGGAGTTCCTGTTGAATCTTGTTCCGCTGCGCTCGGCGATTGTCAACTTTAAGAAGGGTAACTATGGTGAAGGGGCTGTAGACCTCACACTGGATATCTTTGGCTTCCTGACTGCTGGCGCCGCAAACGCCGGGAAGTTAGCCAAGCTCAGTGGTGCTGCTATTTCCGGGGTGAGCAAGGCAATACAGGGGGCAAAGATTATTGGCGTGGCCACTATTGGCGCGTTGAACCCCCTTGGCGGATGGGGTGACTTCGCGGTGGGTGGTGCCAGGCTGGCCGGTAAAGGACTGTCCAAGGGGATAAAGGCGGTTGGCAGGCTCCGGGGGGCATCCGGCAGCTATGACCTGTTGAAAGCGGTGAGCAAGGACTATAACGCAGCGGCGACGGGGATGTTCAGTGTGGCAGGCCAACGTGTCGAGGGTGGGGCTGTGCTCCATAACGGTCAATGGTATGCCTTTGATGCAGACAAGATGCGGCCTTATGGCAGCCCTCTTGAAGATTTTGCCGTCGAGACGAAGGCTGTGAGCGGCGCGCTTGCCATGGTGCGTATAGCGCCGGGCAGTGAGTTGAGCAACAGGATGTTTGCCGAGTACAGCGTGAAGCAATCGAGAATTGCCGGGCTTTCTCGTAACAGTCAGGGGGTCTACGTTGCAGCGGATGGCCACATCTCTCATATCCGCCACACCGACAGTGCCGGTAACACGGCGGTCTATGAAGTTCGACAGGTCAGTCGTACCGAAGATGGTCTGGTCCAGGCGCGGATTTATCACAATGGGCGACAAACACCGTTATTGGTCCAACATGTACAGGGCGATCAGTGGCAGCGGGTTAATCTGCTGGGCGGAGATTCGCTGTCGGTTGCAGACGATCTGGGGCCGGTGATTGGAGGCGGTGGCGAGAGCGTTGTCTACGCAAGTCGCGATGGGAGAAGTGTCTACAAGGATCTTGGTCCGACCTCACTCAAGCCGTCTGACAAATACATCAGCATGGAAGTGCTAACGCTGAATAAATATTATGGTGACGGCTTTGCACGGACGATCATCGAGGACGGTCGTAAATATATAAAGATGGGAAGGATCAATGGTGTGGATCTCAGTAAGTTTGAGGTAAATAGTCTGCCGCCAGAAGCGCGATCATTACTGGATGATGTATTGGTGCAGATGGAAGCCAAGGATATCTATCACAATGATCTGCAATTAAAGAACTTTATGTACTCTGCGAAAGACCAGAAAATTTACCCGGTGGATATGGATTCGCAGGAGTTGCAGTTTATGGTGCCGGTTGTCATGGCAGCCTATAAAAGACAGAAAGAGGAATTGCGCAGGGCCTTTAGCGGCCTTATCGCCACTGCACCTTGATCGACTTGTGGTACACCCTGCCGGTTTTTAACGGCAGGGTTTTCGGTTGTTGGGCAGGTCAGGTGATGGCCTGCCACCTCTTTACAGGCTGAAATCACCGGCCGCTACCAACTCGCTCAACGGGCGGCGCGGGCTTGGGGCTTCCCGGGCTTGCAGGTAGTCCGCCAGGGTGGCCTTGTCCCCCAGCTTGCCCACGGCAACCGCCGCATGCAGCGCATAACCCTCGGGGATTTTCAGCTCCTTGCGGGTCAGTTCCTGATCGAAACCGGCCATGCCATGGGTGTGCCAGCCGCTGATGCTGGCTTGCAGCGCCAGGTGGCCCCAGGCCGAACCGGTGTCAAAGGTGTGCCACAGCGCTGGAGTTTCTTCGCTGGCGCCCGGTACTGCGAAATCGGTTTTCGATACGACGATGACCAGCGCCGATGCATGCTGCGCCCAGCCACGGTTGAATTCATTCAGCAGGCCCAGGAAACGCTGCCAATCTGGCGTATCACGGCGGGCATAGAGAAAGCGCCATGGCTGTGAGTTATAGGCCGAAGGCGCCCAGCGCGCTGCTTCGAAGAAGCTCAGCAGGGTTTCTACCGGGATGCTCTCGCCAGTAAACGCACGCGGCGACCAGCGCTCGGTGAACTGTGGGTGGATCGGATAATCGGCAATACGTGGCTCGGTGCTCATCAGCGGATCCTGGAGAAAAAACGGCCTTCAAAGCTACTTCGCCACTGCGCGCCTGACAAGTCTTGCCCTACCGGCAGTCGTAAGCGCTTGGCCCCAGGGGGCTTGGGCACTAGACTGGCGGCCTTTTCACCTACCGATACTGATGTAGAGCCATGGCCGCCAAAGTCGAACCTTTCTGGATACGCAAAACCCTTGAGCACCTCGACCAGGAGGAATGGGAGTCGCTGTGCGACGGCTGTGGCCTGTGCTGCCTGCAAAAGCTCGAAGACGAAGACGACAACAGCGTCTATTACACGCGTATCGCCTGCAAACTGCTGGACCTGAATACCTGCCAGTGCACTGACTATCCTAACCGTCGCGACTCGGTGCCTGATTGCATCCAGCTCACGCCGGGCCAGGCCGATCAGTTCAAATGGCTGCCACCGACCTGCGGCTATCGCCTGGTGAGTGAGCGCAAGGACTTGCCGCTCTGGCACCACCTGGTCTGCGGTGACCGCGATGCCGTGCACCACGAACGCATTTCCCAGTCCGGGCGCATGCTCAGCGAAGGCAGCGTGCCCGAGGACGATTGGGAGGATTACCTGATTTTCCGCGCGGGCTGAAAAGGAGAGCGTATGACGGTCCAAGCCAAGCTGGCGGTGAGCCTGCTGTTGCTGGGGTTGAGCGCGTCGGCGTGGTCGGCGAAAAAAGTCGATCTCGATTATCACGTCAAACTGTTGCCCCAGAGCGATCAGGCCCAGGTGCGCTTGAGCCTGTCCCAGGGCTCGGCGGTGCGCAGCTTGAACTTCGACCTGGGACGCGACGGTGACTACAGCGACTTCAAGGCCGACGGCCAATGGCAGGTCACGCCAGAAGCGGGGGCCAGTCGTGGCCTGTGGCGGCCGAGCGCGGACAAGGCCAGCCTGACTTACCGCGTGCGCCTGAGCCATGCGCGCAAGGCCGGCATCTACGAGTCACGCATGACGCCCGGTTGGGCGCTGTTTCGTGGTGAAGACCTGGTGCCTGCGGCGCGTCTTGACCAGCAGGACGGTGTGGAGCTGGTGTCGCGGCTGACCTTTGAGCTGCCGGCGGGCTGGAAAAGTGTCGAGACCCCTTGGCCGCGCATCGGCAAGCACAAATTTCGCATCGACAATGTGTCCCGCCTATTCGACCGTCCCACCGGCTGGATGCTCGCCGGTAGCCTGGGCAGCCGCCGGGTACGCCTGGGCGAAACCGAAATCACCGTGACCTCGCCCAAGGGCCAGGCCATGCGCCGCATGGATGTGCTGACGTTGCTGACGTTCGTCTGGCCCCAGGTACAAGCGGCGTTTCCCCGGCACCCGGCCAAGTTGCTGGTGGTGGGTGCCAGCGACCCGATGCGCCGTGGGGTGTTTTCCGGACGCGATTCGATCTATCTCAATAGCCGTACGCCGCTGGTCAGCGAAAACGGCAGCAGCCCGTTGATCCGCGAGGTGGTGCAGGCTATTGGCCGGTTCAATGACCATCAAGGCAGTGACTGGATCAGCGAAGGCCTTTCGGAGTATTACGCCATTGAGTTGTTGCGGCGCGCAGGCGGTATCAGTGATGAGCGTTATGTGGCGATACAGGCGCGCTTGAGCAAGGATGGCAAGGGTGTGGCGACCTTGCGCGGCGAGCACGTCAGCGGTGCCACAGTGGCGCGGGCGGTGGTGGTGTTGCAGGAACTGGATCGCGAAATTCGCCTGAAAACCCACAACAAGCGCTCCCTGGATGACCTGACGCAGGCGCTGATGCGCCTGGACAGCATCAGTACCAAGGAGTTTGTGCAGTTGGCTGAAAGCGTGATCGGCGAATCGTCAGTGGTACTCGACAGCAAGTTGCTGCACTGACCGAGAAGCCAGCTCCTACAGTTTGATTGGGTGTCAGTGGGTGGTTTTTTCGGCAGCCACTTCAGCGCGGGTCTTGAGGTTTTTCAACTCCTCACCGGCGCGTTCGATCTTGGTCCGCACATTGTTCATATCCCGGCGGTTTTTCTCCAGCAGCGACTTGGCCGAACTATGGCCGCTGATCCCGCGCGCCAGTGCCACGCCGCCAATCGCCACCTGGATCAGGCCGAAAAAGCCACCACGGCGAATGCCCTTGCCCATCATCACCACGCCACCGGCCAGCGAGCCAATGCGCTCCCAGCCTTGCACGTTCTGGGTCGGTTGGGTCTGGAACGGCGTCGATTCAATCACAGGTTTCAGGGGGTTGCTGTCGCTCATGGTCTGTCTCCAACAAAGGGCCATTGATATGCAACTGACTGCGCGCGGGGCGCGGATGTTCCCGAAAACTCAGTATTTTGGGCCCGAACGGGTGTTGTTGCCCTTGGCCAGGCGGTCATAGAGCACCACATTGACGGTGGCCGCGAGGTTCATGCAACCGGTGGTCGGGATGTAGATCACGTCTTCGCACCAGTCACGAATCTCTTTGTCGAGGGAGCCGTCTTCGGGGCCGAAAATGTACAACGCGCGATCAGGATGGGTGTATTCCGGCAGCGGTCGTGCACCGTCCACCAGCTCCACTGCGACCGGGATACAGCCCAGGGGCAGGATCTTTTTCAGGTCGTCGATGCCGATCAGCGGGATGTCGTGGTGGACCTTCTTGGTGTCGGTAATAAAGTCCCGGGCCCGCTCATAGCGTTTACCGGTGTAGAACACCGAAGCCACGCCATAGCAGCCGGCGGCGCGCATGACCGAACCGACGTTTTCGGGGGATTTGGGGTTGTACAGACCGATGCAGCTGTAGCGTTTATTGCCCACGGGGATGCCTTAAAAAGGCAGCATTATAGCGGCAAGCTGCAAGCGGCAAGTTAAAAAGCGGGGCGGCTTTTTCTTGTGGCTTGCAGCTTCATGCCTTTAGCTGTCTTTTTTCATCAGCCCGGCCAACGCGGCAAACGGGTTGTGCGTGGCCTTGGCAATGGTCGGGCTGCTGGTGGAGCCTTCGCCGAAATACTGTTGGTCGGTATAGCGCGAGTGTTCGTTGTCGTGGCAGTACAGGCACAACAACTCCCAGTTGGAACCGTCCTGGGGATTGTCGTCATGGTTGTGGTTACGGTGGTGCACGGTCAGTTCGCTGAGGCGCTTGCCGGCGAATTCACGGGCGCAGCGGCCACACACGTGGGGGTACATTTTCAGGGCTTTGTCGCGGTAGCCCATTTCCCGGTCGCGCTGGGCATCGGCGAGGATGCGGTCCAGCTTGGCGGTGTGGGAGGGCGGGTTGGTCGAGCTCATCATGGCTCCTGTTCATTTATTTATTGGATAGATCACGGGTGACGTTGATTCTAGCTGCTCACCGGGCAATTTACCTCAGCCCTTGAGCTTCTCGGCAATCCAGATGGTATGCCGGGTGCCCTTGTTGCCATGGGCGAAGACTTGCACTTCCTCGGCCTTGAAGCCGGCCTTGCGCAGTTTGTCGCTGAACTGCTTGTCGGCGCTGGCCGACCATACGGCCAGCACGCCTTTTGGGCGCAGGGCCTTGGCGCAGGCACTGAGGCCGCCGGCGGAGTACAGCCAGCTGTTGGCTTTCTGTGTCAGGCCTTCGGGGCCGTTATCGACGTCGAGCATGATCGCATCGAAGCCCTGGGGCTCGGCTTGCAGCACCTTGGCCACGTCTTCCAGGCGGATCACGGTGCGCGGGTCCTGCAACGGGTTGCCGGATTTTTCTCCAAGCGGGCCGCGATTCCACTCCACCACGCCAGGCACCAGCTCAGCCACCACCACTTCGGCCGTCTTGCCCAGGTGCTTGAGCGCCGAAGCCAGGGTAAAGCCCATGCCCAGGCCGCCAATCAACACCCGCGAGCCTGGACGACCGGCGACCTTGCGGCAGGGAATCTCTGCCAGGGCATCTTCAGAGCCGTGCATGCGCGTATTCATCAATTGCCCGCCGTCACCGCCCTGGATCTTGATCACAAAATCCTCGCCGTATTCGAACAGGCACAGGGCGCCGCCGTTATCGGGGATCGGAGTGGTGTCGAGCAGCACGAAACGTTTCATGGAAATCTCATTGGGAAGGGCATTCTTGCGCGGTTGGGAGTAGCCTTGGGACTGGTTAACAGTCAGGCCATGGAGCCATCGATGAAGTGCAGCATTCTAGCGGTCATTGTAGGAAGTGTGCTCACATTGGGTGCCGCACATGCCCAGCAGTTGCAACCCGTGCCGAACACACCGGCGACCACCACGGGTGCACCGGGTACCGCAACGCCGACGCCGTATCCGCAAGTCACACCGCCGACGGCACCCAAGCCACAAGGGACTGGGGCGCCTTTGTTGCCGCCGATTGAAATGCCCAAGCCGCCGAAGGACCAGACCTTGCCCGGCCTGCAGCAAAACGACAGCAAGCCGAAGGCGCCGGCGGCGGGGTCTTAAACCAGCCCCAGGGCCTTGAACACAAAGGCGTATTCCAGGGCTACGTCACGCAGGCCCTGGTAGCGCCCGCTCATGCCGCCGTGGCCGGCACCCAGTTCGGTCTTGAGCAGCAGCAAGTTGTCGTCGGTCTTGGTCGCACGCAGCTTGGCCACCCATTTGGCCGCCTCCCAGTACTGCACGCGGCTGTCGTTGTAGCCGGCGATCACCAGCATCGCCGGGTAGGCCTGGGCGCTGACGTTTTCGTAGGGCGCATAGGCCTTGATCCGCGCGTACACCTCGGGTTCCTGGGGGTTGCCCCATTCGTCATATTCGGTGACGGTCAACGGCAGGTCCGGGTCGAGCATGGTGTTGAGCACATCGACGAACGGCACTTCGGCAATCGCCGCCTGGAACAGTTCCGGGCGCTGGTTGAGCACGGCACCGATCAACAGCCCACCGGCGCTGCCACCACTGATGGCCAACTGCTTTGAGGTGGTCAGGCCCTGGGCGATCAAGTGCTCGGAGCAGGCAATAAAGTCGCTGAAGGTGTTTTGCTTGTGCTCCTGCTTGCCGGCGCGGTACCAGGCTTCGCCCAATTCGCCGCCGCCGCGCACATGGGCAATCGCAAACGCCACGCCGCGGTCCAGCAGGCTCAGGCGCGCATGGGAAAACCACGGGTCGAGGCTTGAACCGTAAGCGCCGTAGCCATACAGGTACAGCGGCGTTGGCCGGCCCACCTGGTCGCGCCTGACCACCAGGCTGATCGGCACTTGGGTGCCATCGGCCGAGGTTGCCCACAGCCGTTGGCTGACATAGTCGTCGGCATTGAATACGCCCAGTACCGGGGTTTCCTTGAGCACGTGTTGCACGCCGCTGGCCAGTTCCAACTGGCGAACCTGGGCCGGGCGATTCAGCGCCTCATAGCGCAGGCGGATCTTGTCGCTGTCGAATTCCAGGCTGTTTTGCACGTACAGGCTGTAGGCCGCGTCTGGCAGTTCCACGCGATAGCTCGGCAGGCCTTGTGGGTGCACGTCGATCACCGGCAGGCCGCCGATACGCAGGCTCAGGGTCATGGCCCGGGCGTTGAGGGTCACGCCATCAAGCATCACCGCGTCATCGTGGGCGATCAGGTTTTGCCACTGGTCTTCGCTGGGCACGCCGGCGTTGTCAGCCGCCTGGAACAGCGCAAAGTTGATGCCGTCGCGGTTGCTGCGGATAAACCAGGTCCACTGTTCATCCAGCTTGCCGTGGTCGACATCGTACTCATGACCTTCAACCCGTGGCGCCAGGCAGGCAAACGCCTGTTGCGGCTGCTCGGCGTCCAGGGCCCAGATTTCACTGGTGGTCTTGCTGCCCAGGGACAGCAGCAATTGGCGTTCGGAGCTTGAGCGGTAGCAATGCAGGAAGAAACGTCCGTCGGGCTCGTGGAACACTTCTTCGGCAGTGGTACCGTCCAGGCGATAGCGATACAGCTTGTGTGGGCGATGAGTCTCGTCCAGCTCGCCGAAGAACAGCGTCAGGCTGTCGTTGGCCCAGGTCATGCTGCCGTCGCAGTCTTTGAAGGCCAGTTCGCTGACTTTGCCCGAAGACAATTCCTTCACGTACAGGGTGTAGATCTCTTCGCCGTTGGTATCCAAGCTGTAGGCCAGGCGCTTGTGGTCCGGGCTGATGCTGAAGGCACCGAGGGAGAAAAAGCCGCCATTGGCCAGGACGTTGGGGTCCAGCAGCAGTTCTTCGGCGTTTTCATCGATCTGCTGGCTGTCATCGGCCGGGCGTGGGCAGCGGTAATGGCGTGCGTATTCGTCACCGGCAGTGGTGCGCGTGTAATACAGGTATGGCCCCCAGGGCGAGGGCAGTGACAGGTCGGTTTCGAGGATGCGTCCCTTAATCTCTTGAAACAGAGTTTCGCGCAGCTCTTTTTGATTTGCGAGCTGCGCCTCCTGCCAGGCATTTTCGGCCTTGAGGTAGTCGAGCACCTCGCTGCTGTCGCGTTCCTGCAACCAGGCATACGGGTCCTGGCCTGAGTCCTGGCGGGCAATCGGGGCGCCAGCGGCGTGGGTCGATGGAGGCATGGATCACTCTCTGTCTGGTGGTGGGCCGACGGTGTTGCAGCCGTGGCGCGGAAAAGCCGTTATCATACGGGTCTGTTTGCCTACCTTGCCATGGACACCATGACCGAGAACGACTATCTGACCGCTTGGGGCCTATACGCCTTCGCCGCTTTGGGCTGCCTGTTGGTGTGGTTTCGTCTGACCCGCTGGATCTGGCGCTGGCTGCGCGAACCGCTGCGGTTGCTGATGGCGGTGCTGCTGTTGAGCCCGACCATTGTCGATCCGGTCAAGGAGCAGTTTGCCCCTGCCGTGGCCATCACCGCCCTGGATCTGCTGCTCAAAGTGGGTAATAACGCCTGGCGGGCGATTTCCGATTTGCTCATGTACGCGATGATCGCCTTTGGCCTGTACCTGGTCTTTGTGCTGGTTCGCTGGCCCATCGAGCGTGCTGCCAAGGCCCGGCGTGAGCAGAAGGCCGCCGCTGCGGCAGCGGTCGCGGCCGAGCCTGAGGACGACGAGCCCTATGGCCGTCCGCCGGCCCCTGTCGGTGGCATGCGGGTCGAACCGCGCCTTTAACGTTGTCTGCCCTGCATCGAGAGTCCTGGCATGTGTGAATTATTGGGCATGAGTGCCAACGTACCCACCGATATCGTGTTCAGCTTCACCGGGCTGATGCAGCGTGGTGGGCGCACCGGTCCGCATCGCGATGGCTGGGGCATTGCCTTCTACGAGGGCCGTGGCCTGCGGCTGTTCCAGGACCCGGCCGCCAGCAGTGAGTCGGAAGTCGCGCTGCTGGTGCAGCGTTATCCGATCAAGAGTGAAGTGGTGATTGGCCATATTCGCCAGGCCAACGTGGGCAAGGTGAGCCTGTCCAATACCCATCCGTTCGTGCGTGAGCTGTGGGGGCGCAACTGGTGTTTCGCGCATAACGGCCAATTGGCAGACTTCACGCCCCAGGCCACGTTCTACCGCCCGGTGGGGGATACCGACAGCGAAGCGGCATTCTGCGACCTGCTCAACCGTATCCGCGAGGCGTTTCCCGAGCCGGTGGATATCGAACAGGTGTTGCCTGACCTGATCGCCGCCTGTGCCGAATACCGCAGCAAGGGCGTGTTCAACTGCCTGCTCAGTGATGGTGATTGGCTGTTTTGCTACTGCTCGACCAAACTGGCGCAGATCACACGTCGCGCACCATTTGGCCCTGCACGCCTGAAAGATGTCGACGTGATCGTCGATTTTCAGGCTGAAACGACTCCCAACGATGTGGTGACGGTGATTGCCACCGAACCCTTGACCGAAAACGAGACCTGGACCCGCTACGAGCCCGGCCAGTGGAGCCTGTGGCGGCGCGGTGAATGCGTCAGCCAGGGCACAACCGAATAAGGACGTCGACTATGTTGCTCAGCTATCTGCGACTGGTGTTGTTTGCCATCGGCTTGTTGGTCGGGGTGCAAGTCCCGGGGTTCATCAACGACTACGCCAAGCGCGTCGAAGCCCATTTGATCGAAGCCCAGACCGGCCTGCGCGGTTTTGAAAGCACCGCGCAGCAGTTCTTCAATGGCGACTTACAGGCCCTGGTGGCGCATTACCGTGCCAGCGAGGATCCGGTGTTCCGCAGCGATGCCAACAGCCTCGGCAGCTTGCTCGATCGCCAGGTGGCATTGGACAAGCAGTTCCAGGCCATGCAGGGGCCGTGGTACATCCGCGCCTTGCAGGTGGCAGTGGCCGCCGACCCGGATATCCGCAAGGAGACCTGGAATGGCTACAGCTACCAGATCCTCCTGACCCCCGAAGCCATGGGCTGGGGCCTGGGCGGGGCGATGCTGTTGTCGTTCGGCCTGGAATGCCTGTTCCGCCTGATCGACTGGGTGGTGCTGGGCGGCAAGCGTCTGCGCCAGAGCCGGCCGATTGAAGAGCGGGACCTCAAGGGTTTGTAAATCCAAATATGGAACTGGACTTGTGTAGGAGCAGGCTTGCCTGCTCCTACACAAGCCCGCTCCCACAGTCTCAATCGGGTTTCTTCTGGTTGAGCACCATGCGCTCTTCACCCACTTCCTCGGCATACCGCGCCACGACGCTCTGGCACAACGCAACAATCTCCTCCACCAACTCCACGCCCACCCGCCACGACACCACCACCTGCAGGTTCGGCAAACGCTGTGTCATGGGCAGCACTATCAACTCGCCCCGCGCCAATTCCTCGCTGACCAGCACCGGTGGCAACGCGCCAATACCGAAACCATCGCGCAGCAAGCGAGTGATGGCCGACACCGAGTTCACACAGTTCATGCGCGGTGCCGCTACGCCATGGGCCTGCATCAGGCTCAATACGTCCTGGTGTGGATGAGAGTTTTTCGAGTAGGTGATGATCCGTTCCTGGGCCAGCTCGGCGAGGGAGGCGTAGTCACGGTTGTAGATCGAATGGCTGGCGACGATCCAGCCCATGGGGTGGCTGGCCAGCTCCAAGCTGCGCACTGACTCCTGGCGCAGCAGGTCGGTTTGCAGGATCAGGTCGAGAAAGCCTTTTTGCAACTGATCGCAGAGGTTCAGCGCGGTATCGGCCACCAGTTCGATTTCCACCAGCGGAAAATGGTCCATCAACTCGGTCACCAGCGGGCTGAGCCAGGTGTGGATCACGGTGTCCATCGCGCCGATACGGATCCGTCCGACCTTACTGCTGGTGGTTTCCAGCGACTGCTTGAGCCCCTGCATGGTGATCATCATCTGCTCGGCATAATCGAGCACCTTCACCCCGTCCGGGGTCAGGCTCACACCGCGTGAGTCACGCAGGAACAGCTTCACCCCCAGCTCGCTTTCCAGCACCGCAATGCGGCTGGAGATCGAGGCCTGGGTGGTGAACAGCTTCTCTGCTGTCAGCCGGAAGCTCTTGAGCCGGGCCACCCAGACGAAGGTTTCGAGGAACTTCAAATTCATGGGATCAACTTTTTCTTATGCATGGATCGGTTTTTATTAGTTGGACGCAACAGGGGCTGCGCGCCAAAAATCGGGCTGTCTCACGATAAGCGTCGTCGGGGCTCAGGACAACATCATTGCGAGATCTTGGTAAAAGATCCCACACTACAAAAAAATAAAGCCTACAGGAGTCCTCACCGTGAGCCGCCTGCTACTGAATTGCGACATCGGCGAAAGCTTTGGCGCCTGGACCATGGGTCTGGATGCCGAAGTCATGCCATTCATTGATTGCGCCAATATTGCCTGCGGTTTCCATGCTGGCGATCCGAGCATCATGCGCAAGACTGTCGCCCTGGCATTGCAGCATGGCGTGCAAATCGGTGCGCACCCGGCCTATCAGGACCTGGCAGGCTTTGGCCGCCGCTCCATGGCGTATGCGCCCCAGGAACTCCAGGACCTGCTGCATTACCAGATCGGTGCCCTCGACGGTATTTGCCGGGCCCAGGGCGGTCGTGTCAGCTACGTCAAACCCCATGGCGCGATGTACAACGACATGATGGCCAAGCCTGCGCAATTGCGCGCGGTGATCCAGGCCGTGGCAGCGTACGACGCCAGCCTGCCGTTGATGCTGATGGCCACCCGTGACAATCGTGCCGCCCAGGCCCTGGGTGATGAGTACGGCGTGACCCTGTGGTTCGAAGCCTTTGCCGACCGTGCCTACGACAATGCCGGGCATCTGGTCTCGCGCCAGTTGCCGGGAGCTGTGCATCACGATGCGCAAGTCATCCTCCAGCAAGCCCTGACCATTGCCCGTGGCGAAACCCTGGTCGCCAGCGATGGCAGCCCGCTGCTGTTGCAGGCCAACACGCTTTGCGTGCATGGCGATAACGCCAGCTCGGTGGCGGCGGTGCAGCGTATTCGCCAGGCGTTGAGGCCACAATGAAGCCACGGATTGAAGTAGTGGCCATCGATTGTTTGATGGTGCGCCTGTTTGAGGTGATCGCTGAAGACAACATGCCCTGGATGCTCGCCGCTACGCGTCGGTTGCGTGAAGGGTTTGGCGCAGCGCTGGTGGATCTGGTGCCGTCCTACACGACCCTGATGGTGCATTACGACCTGCTGGCGCTGAATCCGACACAGGCCCGTGAATTGATCGATCAGGCTCTGACGGACTTGCAGCCACAGGCCCAGGGTAGTGGGCAGTGTCATGTATTGCCGGTGTGGTACGACCTGAGCGTCGGCCCTGAACTGACCTTGCTCGCACGGCGTAGCGGGCTTGAGGTCAACGAGGTGATTCGCCGCCACAGCCAGCATCAATACCAGGTCTTCGCCCTCGGGTTTGCCCCGGGTTTTGCCTTTATGGGGCTGGTGGAAGAACAGCTTGCCGCGCCACGTCTAGGCACCCCGCGCAAACGCGTGGCGCCAGGCAGTGTCGGCATCGCCGAGCGGCAGACCGCAGCCTATCCGGTGGAATCCCCTGGCGGCTGGAACCTGATCGGCCGCACCCCGGCCAAATTGTTCGACCGTGAGCGCGATGGCTACAGCCTGATGCAACCGGGCGACAGCGTGCGTTTCGAAGCCATTGGACGTGCCGAATTTATCAACCTGGGTGGCGATGACACGCCCTTGGAGGCCCAGGCATGAGCCGCTTGTTGATCGAGGCCAGCACCGCGTTATGCCTGTTGCAGGATGCCGGGCGCTTTGGTGTGCGGCACCTGGGCGTGACCCAGGGCGGCGCGCTGGATTGGGTGTCGATGTCCTGGGCCAATTGGCTGCTGGGCAATTCATTGGATGCGCCGGTGGTGGAAATCACCTTGGGCGGTTTTACCGTACTGGCCGAGGACTATTGCGTGCTGGCCCTGGCCGGTGCTGACCTGGGGGCGTACATCGATGAGCGTGCCATCAGCCCTGGGCGTAGTTTCATTCTGCAAAAAGGCCAGCGTTTGCGTTTCACCCAACCGCACAGTGGAGCGCGGGCTTACCTGGCGGCACCGGGTGGTTTTGATGCGCCCAAGGTGCTGGGCAGTTGTGCCAGCGTCGCACGTGAAGCCTTGGGCGGGCTGGATGGTTTTGGCCGCGCCCTGGCTGAAGGCGCGTCGCTGGTGTATTCCGGCACGGGCACTCATTTGCGTGAATTGCCTGTTGAACGGTTGCTCCCAGCGGCGCCCTTGGAGGTGATTCTCGGCGCGCAGATCGGCCAGTTCAGTGGCCAGAGTCTGTTCGATGTGTTCAATACCGAATGGACCCTGGACAGCCGTGCCGACCGCATGGGTATGCGCTTGCTGGGCACGCCGTTGCAGTATCAGGGGCCGTCGTTGATCTCTGAAGGCATTCCATTGGGCGCGATTCAGGTGCCGCCGGATGGGCAGCCGATTGTGCTGCTCAATGACCGGCAGACGATTGGTGGCTACCCGCGATTGGGCGCGTTGACACCGTTGTCATTGGCGCGCCTGGCGCAGTGCTTGCCGGGGGAGAAGGTGCGGTTGGCGCCGGTGATGCAAGAGACGGCGCACCGTGAGCATCTGAGCTATTTGCAGCGATTTACGAACCGCTAAAGGCATCGCAGGCAAGCCAGCTCCCACATTTAAACTGCGCTCACACAGTAAAGTATGTGAATGCATTCCATGTGGGAGCTGGCTTGCCTGCGATAGCGTCAGTGAATTCACCGCCTATTTAGAGAGAAAACGCATCCCTTCTTCCAACCCCCGCAAGGTCAGCGGATACATCTGGTCCTCGATCAAATCGCGCACGATATTGGTCGACGAGGTATAGCCCCAGGTATCTTTCGGGTACGGATTAATCCAGATCAGCTTCTTGTACTTCTCCATGAACCGCTGCATCCATACATACCCCGGCTCCTCGTTCCAGTGCTCCACGCTGCCCCCGGCCTGGGTGATTTCGTAGGGGGCCATGGCCGCGTCACCGATGAAGATCACCTTGTAGTCGGCGCCGTACTTGTGCAACAAATCCTGGGTCGAGGTACGCTCGGAGGTGCGGCGCATGTTGTTCTTCCACACTGACTCATAAACGAAGTTGTGGAAGTAGAAGTACTCCAGGTGCTTGAACTCGGTCTTGCAGGCCGAGAACAGTTCCTCGCAGATCTTCACATGGGCATCCATCGAGCCGCCGATGTCGAACAGCAACAGCAACTTGACCGTGTTGCGCCGTTCCGGACGCATCTGGATATTCAGCAGGCCGGCATCGCGGGCGGTGTGGTCGATGGTGCCGTCGATATCCAGCTCTTCGGCCGCACCCTGGCGCGCGAATTTGCGCAAGCGGCGCAGCGCGACCTTGATATTGCGTGTGCCCAGCTCCACCGAATCATCGAGGTTCTTGTACTCGCGCTGGTCCCAGACCTTGACCGCCTTGCCCTGGCGCTGGCCGGCATCGCCCACGCGGATGCCCTCGGGGTTGAAACCGCCGGAACCGAACGGGCTGGTGCCGCCGGTACCGATCCACTTGTTGCCGCCGGCGTGGCGTTCCTTTTGTTCTTCCAGGCGTTTCTTGAACTCTTCGATCAGCTTGTCCAGGCCGCCCAGGGACTGGATCTGCGCGCGTTCTTCAGCGCTCAGTGAGCGTTCGAACTCCTTGCGCAGCCAGTCTTCGGGAATCAGGGCCTGCAAGTGATCGTCGAGTTTTTCCAGGCCATTGAAGTAGGCGCCGAAGGCTCGGTCGAACTTGTCGAAATGACGCTCGTCCTTCACCAGGATCGCCCGGGACAAGTAGTAAAACTCGTCCATGTCGGCGAAGGTCACTCGCTGTTTCAGGGCGTTGATCAGGTCCAGCAGTTCACGCACCGAGACCGGTACCTTGGCTGCACGCATTTCATTGAACAGGTTGAGCAACATGGCAGAAGCCCTTATCGAGTGCCGCGACGGCTCATGAACGCCAGGCGCTCAAGCAGTTGCACATCCTGCTCGTTTTTCACCAGGGCGCCGGCCAGTGGCGGGATGGCCTTGGTCGGATCACGCTCGCGCAGCACTGCTTCGCCGATATTGTCGGCCATCAGCAGCTTGAGCCAGTCCACCAGTTCGGAGGTGGAGGGTTTTTTCTTCAGGCCCGGCACCTTGCGCACGTCGAAGAACACGTCCAGCGCTTCGCTGACCAGGTCTTTCTTGATGTCCGGGTAATGCACGTCGACGATTTTCTGCAGAGTGGTGCGGTCGGGGAAGGCGATGTAGTGGAAGAAGCAGCGACGCAGGAACGCATCCGGCAGCTCTTTCTCGTTGTTGGAGGTAATGATGATGATCGGGCGTTTCTTGGCCTTGATGGTCTCGTCGATTTCGTAGACGTAGAACTCCATCTTGTCGAGTTCTTGCAACAGGTCGTTGGGGAACTCGATATCGGCCTTGTCGATCTCGTCGATCAGCAGGATCACCCGCTCCTCGGACTCGAAAGCCTCCCACAGCTTGCCCTTCTTCAGGTAGTTGCGCACGTCATGGACCTTGTCCACGCCCAACTGCGAATCGCGCAGGCGGCTGACCGCATCGTATTCATACAGGCCTTGATGCGCCTTGGTGGTGGACTTGATGTGCCAGGTGATCAAGCGTGCGCCGAACGATTCGGCCAGTTGCTCGGCGAGCATGGTCTTGCCGGTGCCCGGCTCGCCCTTGACCAGCAGCGGGCGCTCCAGCGTGATGGCGGCGTTGACGGCCAGTTTCAGGTCATCGGTGGCAACGTAGGCCTGGGTGCCTTCGAACTTCATCTATCAATCCTCGAACGTGACGCCGGTAGTCAGCATGCCTGCGACTATACCGCGCAGCCCCGGCGACTGTGAACGCAGACGGGTTATTCAGTCTCTGAATGACCAGTCACGCCAGGGTTAATCGGCATTGGTTTTTCTTCCCCGTGTATAGGCGATTGACTGCGCAGGAGCGGGCAACGTTCCTCGACTGGACGCCTTGGAGTACGAGGCATACCCTTGTTGCCTTCTTGAAAGCCGCCTAAAGGACCCCGCCATGAGCCGCATTTTTGCAGACAACGCGCACTCCATCGGTAACACGCCCCTGGTTCAGATCAACCGTATCGCGCCGCGTGGCGTAACCATCCTGGCCAAGATCGAAGGGCGTAACCCTGGGTATTCGGTGAAATGCCGGATTGGCGCGAACATGATCTGGGACGCGGAAAGCAGCGGCCGACTCAAGCCGGGCATGACCATCGTCGAGCCGACTTCGGGCAACACCGGGATTGGCCTGGCCTTTGTCGCCGCCGCCCGTGGCTACAAGTTGCTGCTGACCATGCCGGCGTCCATGAGCATCGAGCGGCGCAAGGTGCTCAAGGCACTGGGGGCCGAACTGGTGCTGACCGAGCCGGCCAAGGGCATGAAAGGCGCCATCGAGAAAGCCGGCGAAATCCTTGCCAGCGACCCGGCGACCTACTTTATGCCGGCCCAGTTCGACAACCCGGCCAACCCGGCCATCCATGAAAAAACCACCGGCCCGGAAATCTGGAATGACACCGATGGCGCTGTGGATGTGCTGGTGGCGGGTGTCGGTACGGGGGGGACCATCACGGGTGTTTCGCGCTATATCAAGAACACGGCGGGCAAGCCGATCCTCTCGGTGGCCGTGGAGCCGATCAGCTCGCCGGTGATTACCCAGGCGCTGGCCGGTGAGGAGATCAAGCCCAGCCCCCACAAGATCCAGGGCATTGGCGCCGGTTTTGTGCCGAAGAACCTCGATCTGTCGATGGTCGACCGGGTGGAGTTGGTCAGTGACGATGAATCCAAGGCCATGGCCCTGCGGTTGATGCAGGAAGAAGGCATCCTGTGCGGGATTTCCTGTGGTGCGGCGATGGCAGTAGCGGTGCGCCTGGCCGAGACACCGGAAATGCAGGGCAAGACCATTGTGGTGATCCTACCGGACTCCGGCGAGCGTTACCTGTCGAGCATGCTCTTCAGCGATCTGTTCACCGATCAGGAAACCCAGGCCTGACCCTGTAGGAGCGAGCTTGCTCGCGAAGACCCTGAGGGTGCCGCGTCTAATCAGAAGGCACGCGTACCGTTTTCATTCTTCGCCTGAATGCCCCTTGCAAACACGCTCGCTCCTACAGAAATCGGGTTGATCCATATCAGCCCGTTTTTAAGCCCCTTATGCATAATTGATTGCTCGCCGCGCGGCCCTTAAAACGGATTGTTGGCTATCGCGGGTTTTTCCTCCGGCCTGGAATGTTTATCATGGCCGGCTGCTATGTCTGGTTTCCCGCTGCCGGGAGGCTATTTCCAGGAGTTGCTGCATGACCTTTTCTTTGGCCGCCAAGCTGTCGGTGCTGCTGCTGTTTATCGGCAGTACGCTTTACGTGCATCTGCGCGGCAAGGCGCGTTTGCCGGTGCTGCGCCAGTTCGTCAACCATTCGGCGCTGTTCGCCCCGTATAACGCCTTGATGTACATCTTCTCGGGCGTGCCGTCCAAGCCTTACCTGGACCGCAGCAAGTTCCCGGAACTGGATGTGCTCAAGGACAACTGGGAAGTGATCCGCGACGAGGCCATGCATCTGTTCGACGAAGGCTATATCCGCGCCGCCGAGAAGAACAACGACGCCGGTTTTGGCTCGTTCTTCAAGAAGGGCTGGAAGCGCTTCTACCTCAAGTGGTACGACAAACCGCTGCCATCGGCTGAGTTGCTGTGCCCGAAAACCGTGGCCCTGGTCAGCAGTATCCCCAACGTCAAGGGCGCCATGTTTGCGCTGTTGCCGGGTGGCAGCCACCTCAACCCGCATCGCGACCCGTTTGCCGGGTCCCTGCGTTATCACCTTGGGTTGTCGACACCCAACTCCGACGACTGCCGCATTTTCGTCGATGGCCAGATCTATGCCTGGCGCGATGGCGAAGATGTGATGTTCGACGAAACCTACGTGCACTGGGTGAAGAACGAAACCGAGAAAACCCGGGTGATTCTGTTCTGTGACATCGAGCGACCTTTGAGCAACCGGTTGATGACTCGTATCAACCGTTGGGTCAGTGCCCAGTTGGGCCGCGCAACCGCACCACAGAACCTGGACGACGAGCGCGTGGGCGGGATCAACCAGGCCTATGCCTGGAGCAAGAGCTTCAGCGATCGTTTCAGTGGTGTGGTCAAGCAGTGGAAGCGCAAGCACCCCAAAGCCTATCGTGTCATGCGGCCGGTGCTGGCAGTGGTGGTGTTGGTGGCGCTGGGTTATTGGTTGTTTGGCTGATACTGGCATCCGAAATAAAAAAACGCTCTTTATCAGAGCGTTTTTTTATGTGTCGGATTACATGCGTCCTGCCAGCACGCCCTGCGGCTCGTCAACGCCCTCAAGTAGCGCCTGGATAATGCGCGGATCAACTTCAGCAGGTCGCCCGTTGTTCCGGTCAGGGGCACGGTGTGCTTTTTTGCTCTTGCCTGATTTGGTTTTGATGAGACCTTTCATGGTGTCTCCAAAGTGATCATTAATTGAGCGATTTGCATGATGCTAGGTTCAGGTTATGTCCTTTGCAAGCCTGCCCGACGCATCGAATGCAAAACCGAGCTTTTCGTAGGTAGGGACCGCTCCCTGCATCGGTTCCTGTATTTCAATGGTCTTGCTGCCGACTATCTGCGCGTAGTGTTCAACGGCCATTAACGCGAGAGGGGCGATGTACCCGCGTAATGAATGTGTGCCTCCTGGCGTTGCTTCCAGTCGTACAACTCGCATCCGCATACGGCTGTGGTTCGGGTTAGCGAAACACAACCCGCAGAGTTCAAGATCCAACCAGATCGCTAAGTCGAAATACATCAGCTCTTTCGCTTTCCACTGTACGACGTCATCCCATGAAAAGTGGCTGGATTCCCAAGTGTGATAAGCGTCCAGTGCTGCCGTATCGATGGCTTCGAGCCTGACTCCCGTAGGTCGATGCCTGTGTGCTTGGTTTGCCTTGTGGATGGCGGCAGTCGGGCAAGTGTTGCGTTGGCAATGTTCCTAGTTTTGGATCTGTTTAGTTGATACCTGAGAAAGGTGTGTGGTCGTGGCATCGATGCTCTTGAGTAATAATGGGTGGGTTTTTCGAGCCTAGGCACTGATCAGCCGCCTGTCCTTACTGGCCTTTTGGCAAAGCCATTGCAAAGCGTGTCACCGGCTGGTTATAGTCGACGCCAGGTGTTTCACGACACCTTTAAATCCCTTCAAAAAAGATCAGCCCATGCCTGCTTCCCAACGCATAGCGGTAGTCGATTCAGCGGTCAACGCTGCGGTCGTGCCGTGTGGGAGCCAGCAGCCTGCGCAGATCAGTCATTACCCCCCACCTGTCAGTAGCACGCCGGTGTACGCAGTCGTATCACCGCCGGGTGTTGGCATTTCGGGCTGATCAGCAGATAGCTGTTGCCCGTTGCCCGCCTGTACCGAACCTACTGAATTTCAGCCTTGGCTGAGTTGGCTTTTTGCCTGACTACAGGTGTTCATCATGTCTGTTCTTTCGAAACAATCCGTGGCCGCGGCGGCCTCGACGAGCCTGTTTGTCCTGCTGTGGAGCAGCGGGGCGATTTTTTCCAAGCTGGGCCTGGCCCATGCGTCACCCTTTGCTTTCCTGCTGATCCGCTTTGCCATTGCCCTGGCGGGTCTGGTGGTGCTGGTGCCGGTCCTCAGGCTCAAGTTGCCACGCCCGGGTAAACCGCTGTGGTATGCGGCGGCCACCGGGTTGGTGTTGTTGGGCGCCTATCAGATTTTTTATCTGCTGGCCCTGGACCTGAAGGTCACTCCCGGCGTTATGGCGACCATCATGGGCGTGCAACCGATCCTCACCGTGGTGCTGATGGAGCGCCAGCGCTCGTGGCGCCGGATGTTCGGCCTGGCGCTGGGGTTGGCGGGCCTGATCATGGTGGTGTACCAGGGCATCGGTCTGGCCGGCATGTCCCTGGCCGGGATGCTGTTCGGCTTGCTGGCGCTGGCGAGCATGACCCTGGGCTCGATCATGCAAAAGCGCATCACCGATAACCCACTGGGCACCTTGCCGGTGCAATACCTGGCGGGTTTGTTGTTGTGTGCGGTGTTTGTGCCGTTCCAGCCTTTTCATTTCGAGCACAACAGCGGCTTCTACCTGCCGGTGCTGTGGATGGGGCTGGTGGTGTCACTGTTGGCGACGCTGTTGCTGTACCGCCTGATTGCACGGGGCAACCTGGTGAATGTCACCAGTTTGTTCTACCTGGTGCCGGCCGTTACCGCCGTGATGGATTACCTGATCTTTGGTAATCGGCTGGCGTTGCTGAGTGTGCTGGGGATGGGGTTGATCATCATCGGTCTGGTGTTCGTCTTCCGTAAAGCCTGATACCCCGCGTAGGAGCCGGCAAACCGGCTCCTACGCGGTTTTGATCAGTTTCCCAGGGCGTAGCACCAGCCACAGCGCCCCCGCGATCAACAGCCCGCCATACAGATGGGCCATGGACAACGGCTCATCCAGCAGCAATGCCCCCCACAACACCCCAAACGGCGGAATCAGGAAGGTGACGGTCATCGACTTGACCGGCCCGATGGACGTCAGCAGGCGGAAGTACAGGATGTAGGCAAATGCCGTACACAACAGCCCCAAACCGAGCAGCGACAACCACACATTCCAGCCGCCCCAACTGGCGGGCGGATGACTGAGGGCGCTCCAGCCAAACCACGGTAATAGAAACAAGGTGGCGCCGAGCATGCTGCCCAATGCCGAAAGACGGCTGTCCAGGCCACCCTGTTGATCCAGCCAGCGCCGCGCCAGGAAACCGGCGAAGCCATAGCAGGTGGTTGCCAGCAGGCAGGCGAGGGCGCCCATCAGCAGTTCCAGGTCAAAGGCCACCGGCCCGGCCCGCGTGAGGATGCCCACGCCGAACAGGCCCAGGCCTACCCCGGCAATCTTCGACAGCGTCAGCCGCTCATGGAAAAACAGCCCGCCAATCAATACGCCCATCAACGGCGTCGTCGCGTTGAAAATCGCTGAATAACCTGCGGGTAATACCTGGGCTGCCACCGAATACATGGTCGCGGGGATCCCCGAGTTGATCACTCCCAGCAGCAGGACCGTCTTGAATTTGCCCTGGAAGTCCCAGCGCACCCGCAGCATGGCCAGGATCACCAGCAAGCCGGCGGCGGCAATTGACACCCGGAAGAATGCTGTAGGAATCGTGCCGATTTCGGGGGCGATAATGCGCATGAACAGAAAACTCGCGCCCCAGATGGCGGCCAGTACCAGCAGGTACAGGGTGTCGACAGGTCTCACAGACAGCTCCTTTTTAATCAGGGCGAGAGTGTTGCCCAGGGACTTGTCCGACACAATCTTTTACTTGTTCCTACAGAGTAAAGTGCGTCACCAGGCCATAGAGGCCTGCCGCCAGACGCGACAATTGTTTGAGTCGCCCTTATCCGTGGCACATCGTCCTGCAAAAATTGTACTTCTCCTGTTTGCGCACACTGGCTAATCTCAGGTCTTCCGAATGCCCGCAGAGGTCTCCGACATGCCGCAGCAAACGCCTGCCATCGACACCGCGCAGTCCATCGCACAGATGATCCTTGATGGTTTCGACGATTACCGCGAGCACTTTCGCCAGATCACCGACGGCGCTCGCGAGCGTTTTGAAAAGGCCCAGTGGCAAGAGGCGCAAACGGCCTCGGCGGCGCGGATCAACCTGTATGAAGAGAAGGTCGGCGAAGTCACCACGCGCCTGCGGGCAACCTTCGACGAGGGGGCGCTGCTGGATATCCAGTCCTGGCCCCTGGTCAAGAGCGCCTATATCAGCCTGATCGACCTGCGGTTTGACGATGAACTGTCCGAGACCTGGTACAACTCGATCTTTTGCGGGCTGTTCAGTCATGACCTGATCAGCGACGGCTGCATGTTCATCCATACCACCCGCCCCAGCCTGCGCCGGGCCCGCGCCGCGCAAACCCGCACCTACAAGCCCCAGGGCCAACTGGCGGGCATGCTGGAGCAGATTTTCAGCGACTACCGCTTCAGCGAGCCCTACGCCGACCTGCCCGCTGACCTGCTGCGCCTCGAAGCGCAGTTGCGCGAGAACCTGCCGGATTGGGTGTGCAAGGACCCGGACCTCAACGTCGAACTGTTTTCCTCGGTGCTCTATCGCAACAAGGGCGCGTACCTCGTGGGCCGCCTCTACACCCGCGATGAACAATGGCCGCTGGTCATCCCGCTGCTGCACCGCGAAGGCCAGGGTATTCGCATCGACGCGTTGATCACCGACGAAGCCGATGTGTCGATCATCTTCTCGTTCACCCGTTCCTATTTCATGGTGGATGTGCCGGTACCGGCGGAATTCATCGGCTTTCTCAAGCGCATCCTGCCGGGAAAGCACATCGCCGAGCTGTACACCTCCATCGGCTTCTACAAGCACGGCAAGTCGGAGTTCTACCGGGCGCTGATCAACCACCTGGCCAGCACCGACGACCAGTTCATCATGGCGCCAGGCGTGCGTGGGATGGTCATGAGCGTGTTCACCCTGCCGGGGTTCAACACCGTGTTCAAGATCATCAAGGACCGTTTCTCACCGTCGAAAAACGTCAACCGTGCCACGGTGATCGAGAAGTACCGCCTGGTCAAAAGTGTCGACCGGGTCGGGCGCATGGCCGATACCCAGGAGTTCGCCGACTTCCGTTTCCCCTTGAGCAAGTTCGAGCCCGAATGCCTCGCCGAGTTATTGGAAGTGGCCGCCGGCACGGTCGAGGTGGAAGGCGACACAGTATTGATTCGCCACTGCTGGACCGAACGGCGCATGACCCCGCTCAACCTCT
This sequence comes from Pseudomonas sp. TAE6080, assembly GCF_018732265.1. Taxonomy (NCBI): domain Bacteria; kingdom Pseudomonadati; phylum Pseudomonadota; class Gammaproteobacteria; order Pseudomonadales; family Pseudomonadaceae; genus Pseudomonas; species Pseudomonas sp. TAE6080. The sequence goes on along the minus strand of NZ_JAHIDY010000030.1, from coordinate 40,308 downwards.
ACCTGGAGAACGCCAACGAAGCCCAGGTACGCGAAGCCCTGGAAGACTACGGCCTGGCGATCAAGCAACTGGCGGCGGCCAATATCTTTCCCGGCGACATGCTGCTGAAAAACTTTGGCGTCACCCGCCATGGCCGCGTGGTGTTCTACGACTATGACGAGATCTGCTTCCTGACCGAGGCCAACTTCCGCCATATCCCGGCCCCGCGCACCCCGGAGGATGAAATGGCCTCCGAGCCCTGGTACTCCATCGGCCCGCTGGACGTGTTCCCCGAAGAATTCCCACCGTTCCTGTTTGCCGATGCCGGGCAACGACGCTTGTTTGATGAGTTGCACGGCGAGTTGTACAACGCCGACTACTGGAAAGGCCTGCAAGAGGCGATTCGGGCGGGGAAGGTGATTGACGTGTTCCCATATCGCAGGAGAGAGCAGCTATAAGCGGCAAGCTTCAAGCCGCAAGTAAACGCGCAACGGCTCTTACTTGCCGCTTGAAGCTTGCCGCTTACAGCTGCTTTTCTGCCACAATTGCCGGCCGTGCATTAATAGACGACCTCCAAAGTACCTGATGACTGACCAAGCGCCCGCTATCGACCAGCTCCTGAAAAACCTCGATCACGCCATGCTCGCCGACCGCCACCGCTTGCGTCGGCAGTTGCTTGAGCTGCGCAAGAAGCCCGATGAGGAGAAGCTGGCGCAATGGGTGGCGCGTATGCAGGCGTCCTGTGCCCAGGTGACGGCGCGTGGTGCCAGCGTGCCGCAGATCCGCTATGACGACAGCCTGCCCATCGCCGCCAAGCGCGACGAAATCAAGGCGGCGCTGCAAAAGCACCAGGTGCTGATCATTGCGGGTGAGACCGGCTCGGGTAAAACCACGCAGTTGCCAAAGATCTGCCTGGAAATCGGTCGTGGCCAATATGGCTTGATCGGCCATACCCAGCCCCGGCGTATTGCGGCACGCAGTGTGGCCAGCCGGGTTGCCGAAGAACTGGCGACGCCTTTGGGCGCGCTGGTCGGCTATCAGGTGCGGTTCGAGGACCAGAGCGATTCCAACACCCTGATCAAGCTGATGACCGACGGCATCCTGCTGGCCGAGACCCAGAATGATCGCTACCTCGAACGCTACGACACGATCATCGTCGACGAGGCCCACGAACGCAGCCTGAACATCGACTTTTTGCTGGGTTACCTGAAAACCCTGCTGCCACGTCGTCCGGACCTGAAAGTCATCATCACGTCGGCCACCATCGACCTGGAGCGCTTTTCCAAGCATTTCGACGATGCGCCGATTGTCGAGGTTTCGGGGCGTACGTTCCCTGTGGAAACCTGGTACCGCCCGCTGACCCTGGAGCAGGACGAGGAAGGCAACCGCGTCGAAGACGACTTGACCGTGGACCAGGCGATCCTCGCCACCCTCGATGAAATCGCCGCTTTTGAACGCAGCGAGCGCAAGAGCCCGGGCGATGTGCTGGTGTTCCTGCCCGGTGAGCGCGAGATTCGCGATGCCGCCGACATGCTGCGCAAGGCCCAGCTCAAGCACACGGAAATCCTGCCGTTGTACGCGCGCCTGTCGCCGGCCGAACAGCAGCGCATTTTTCAGTCCCATCCGGGGCGGCGCGTAGTGCTGGCGACCAACGTTGCGGAGACCTCGCTGACGGTGCCGGGCATCCGCTACGTGATCGACAGCGGTACCGCGCGCATCAGCCGCTACAGCTACCGCGCCAAGGTCCAGCGCCTGCCGATCGAGGCGATTTCCCAGGCCAGCGCCAACCAGCGTAAAGGCCGTTGCGGCCGGGTCGAGCCGGGCATTTGCGTGCGCCTGTACAGTGAAGAAGATTTTATCGGGCGCCCGGAATTTACCGACCCGGAGATCCTGCGCACCAACCTGGCGGCAGTGATCTTGCAGATGCTGCACCTGCGCCTGGGCGAAATCACCGACTTCCCGTTTATCGAGCCGCCGGATGGCAAGGCCATCAGCGATGGCTTCAACTTGCTGCAAGAACTTTCGGCGGTTGATCGCAACAGCCAGCTGACGCCCCTGGGTCGGCAACTGGCGCGTCTGCCAGTGGACCCGCGCATGGGCCGCATGTTGCTGGAGGCGGCCAAGCTCGGCAGTTTGCAGGAAGTGTTGATTGTCGCCAGTGCCATGTCGATCCAGGACCCGCGCGAGCGTCCGCCGGAGCGCCAGCAGGCCGCCGACCAGGCGCATGCGCAATGGAAGGATCCGGACTCGGACTTCGCCGGGCTGGTCAATCTGTGGCGCGGCTTTGAAGAGCAGCGCCAGGAGTTGACTGCCAGCCCGTTGCGCAACTGGTGCCGCAAGAATTTCCTCAACTACCTGCGCCTGCGCGAGTGGCGCGATTCCCATCGCCAGTTGAGCCTGATCTGTCGCGACATGCAGCTGACGGTCAACAAGGAACCGGCGGATTTCCCGAAACTGCACAAGGCGGTGCTGTCCGGCCTGCTCAGCCAGATCGGCCAGAAAACCGAAGACGGCGACTATCTCGGTGCTCGTCAGCGGCGCTTCTGGATCCACCCGTCATCGGGGATCGGCAAGAAGCGCCCGCAATGGCTGATGACCGCCGAGCTGGTGGAAACCACCAAGTTGTATGCGCGCATGGTGGCCAAGATCGATGCCGACTGGATCGAACCGTTGGCCGGGCACCTGATCAAGAAAAACCACTTCGAACCCCATTGGGAAAAGAAGCGCGGCCAGGTTGTGGCCTTCGAGCAGATCACTCTGTTTGGCCTGATTGTGGTGGGGCGCCGGCCAGTGCATTACGGGCCGGTGGACCCGGTGGTGTCCCGCGAGCTGTTTATTCGTGAAGGCCTGGTGCGTGGCGAGATCCAGTTCCGGGCCAAGTGCCTGGTGGCCAATCAGCAGTTGCTGGAGCAATTGGACGAACTGGAAGCCAAGGCCCGGCGCCGCGATATCCTGGCCGACGAAGAAACCCTGTACGCCTTCTATGACGCACGCCTGCCGGCGGAGATCCACCAGACGGCGACGTTTGACAGTTGGTACAAGATCACCAGCCAGAAAGACCCGCAACTACTGATCATGCGCGAAGAAGACGTGCTGGCTCGTGAGGCCAGTGAAGTCACCGCTGCGCATTATCCGGATACATTGCACCTGGGTGACCTGGCCCTGGCCTTGAGTTATCACTTTGAACCCAACCACCCCCGCGACGGCGTGACCTTGCGCGTGCCGGCACCGCTGTTGCCGGCCTTGCCCGCCGAGCGCCTGGAATGGCTGGTGCCCGGGCTGATCGAGGCCAAGTGCATTGCCCTGGTGCGCAACCTGCCCAAGGCCCTGCGCAAGAACTTCGTGCCGGTGCCGGACTTCGTCAAGGCTGCGCTGCAACGTATCGAGTTTGCCCAGGGCTCGCTGCCCCAGGCTCTGGGGCGCGAACTGCTGCGCATGACCGGGGCGCGGGTCAGTGACGAAGCCTGGAGCGAAGCCGCGCAGCAGGTGGAAAACCACCTGAAGATGAACCTTGAAGTGGTTGACGCCCAGGGCAAGTTCCTCGGTGAGGGCCGCGACCTGGCAGCGCTGACCGCACGTTTTGTCGAAGCTAGCCAGGCCGCCCTGGCGGTGCCGCAGACTGCCAAAAGCCAGCAGCCGGTGGAGGCCAAGGTCTTCGCCGCCGTGGCCGAGACCACCCAGCAAAAGATCGCCGGGCTGTCGATGACGGTGTATCCGGCGTTGGTGGAGGAAAACGGTACGGTCAAGGAAGGACGTTTCTCTACTGCTGCCGAAGCTGAGTTCCAGCATCGACGAGCCTTGCAGCGTTTGTTGATGCAGCAATTGGCCGAGCCGGCAAAATTCCTGCGCGGCAAACTGCCGGGTCTGACCGAACTGGGGCTGATGTACCGCGAACTGGGGCGTATCGACGCCCTGGTGGAAGACATTCTGCTGGCCAGCCTCGACACCTGCGTGCTGGAAGGCGAGGCCAGCCTGCCCAGGGATGGCGCGGGCCTCGCAGCCCTGGCCGAGCGCAAGCGCGGCAGTTGGACCGAACATGCCGAACGCCTGGCGCGCCTGACCCTGGAAGTATTGAAGCTGTGGCACGGCCTGCAAAAGCGTTTCAAGGGCAAGATCGACCTGGCCCAGGCCGTGGCACTTAACGATATCAAGCAGCAACTGAACAATCTGGTGTACCCGGGCTTTGTGCGCGAAACCCCAGCACAGTGGTTCAAGGAACTGCCGCGCTATCTCAAGGCCATTGAGCTGCGCCTGGAGAAACTGCCCAGCCAGGTGCAGAAGGACCGGGTCTGGAGCAGCGAGTTGGGCGGCCTGTGGGGCCAGTACCAGACACGCCTGAACAAACACACCCAGGAAGGCAAGCGCGACCCGCAGCTGGAACTCTACCGCTGGTGGCTGGAGGAGTACCGGGTGTCGTTGTTTGCCCAGCAGTTGGGCACCAAGGTACCGATTTCCGACAAGCGCTTGAGCAAACAGTGGAGCCAGGTCGAGCCTTGACCTGCAATACCGGGGGCAGGTGTGCGCGTGACAGGCGCCAAACCCCCCGGTTTATGGCAAACTTCGCCGCTATAAATGCCAGGATCGTCTAGATTGGCTGTATCAGCCTCGACGCGCCGGGACAAAGCGTTTCCCCGTTTGATGTCCGCGCGGCGGACTAGAACGACTTACGGTTTGGTACGACGGTACCAATCCCTTCTGCCTGAACAGATTTAGAGGAACGACCGTGCATAACGTCGTCATCAGCGGCACAGGCCTGTATACCCCGGCCAACAGCATCTCCAACGAAGAGCTGGTGCAGTCTTTCAATGCTTACGTTCAACAGTTCAATGCCGACAACGCCGTGGCCATCGAGCAGGGTGACGTTCAGGCGTTGACCGAATCCAGCGCCGCCTTTATCGAAAAGGCTTCGGGTATCAAGAGCCGCTTTGTCATGGACAAGGAAGGCATCCTGGACCCCAAGCGCATGACTCCACGCTTGCCCGAGCGCTCCAATGACGAGTGGTCGATCCTCTGCCAGATGGCCGTGGGCGCCGCCGAGCAAGCCTTGCAGCGTGCCGGCAAGACGGCCGCCGATATCGACGGTGTGATCGTTGCCTGCTCCAACCTGCAACGGGCCTATCCGGCCATCGCCATCGAAGTCCAGGAAGCCCTGGGCATCCAGGGTTTTGGCTTTGACATGAACGTGGCGTGCTCCTCGGCCACCTTCGGCATCCAGAACGCCTGCAACAGCATCCAACTGGGTCAGGCCCGGGCGATCCTGATGGTCAACCCGGAGATCTGCACCGGCCACCTGAACTTCCGTGACCGTGACAGCCATTTCATCTTTGGCGATGCGGCCACGGCAGTGATTCTGGAACGCGCTGACCTGGCTACGTCCGAGCATCAGTTCGACATCGTCAGCACCAAGTTGCTGACCAAGTTCTCCAATACCATCCGCAACAATTTCGGCTTTCTCAACCGCGCAGCGGAAGAGGGGATCGGCGCACCAGACAAGCTTTTCGTGCAAGAAGGCCGCAAAGTCTTCCGTGATGTCTGCCCGATGGTTGCCGAGCTGATCGGCCAGCACCTGGTTGAAAACCAGTTGAGCGTCACGGACGTGAAGCGCTTCTGGCTGCACCAGGCCAACCTGAGCATGAACCACCTGATCGTCAAGAAACTGCTGGGCCGTGAGGCCGAGATCGAAGAGGCGCCGGTGATCCTCGACACCTATGCCAACACCAGTTCGGCGGGTTCGGTGATCGCGTTCCACACCTACCAGGACGACTTGCCCAAGGGCGCGCTGGCGGTACTCAGCTCGTTTGGCGCCGGGTATTCGATTGGCAGCGTGATCCTGCGCAAGCGCTAGGAACTAGCGCCTACAGGTGATTGCGGTCATGTCCTGCACAATGAGGTTCTGAATGGCAGCAGCCGACGACGCGCACCTGCTTGAACGCCTGCTCAAGGGCGAACAGCGGGCCTACAAGGAATTAGTCACCACCTACCAGAGCGCAATGCGTGCGGTGGCCTACGCTATCGTCGGCCAGCGCCATGCCGACGAAGTGGTCCAGGATGCCTGGCTCTCTGTGGTGCGCAGCCTAGCCAGATTTGAAGGGCGCTCCAGCCTCAAGACCTGGCTGCTGACCATCACCGCCAATTCGGCCAAGGGGCGCTACAAGCAGAACCGGCGAGAGGTGCTGCTGGATGACCTGCCGTCGCCCCACGGGACCATTGGTGATGAGCGCTTTGCCGCCGGTGACGGTCATTGGCTGGTCGCGCCGTTCGCCTGGCATGAAGACACGCCCGAAGCGCTGTTGACTGAAAACGAGCTGCGTGAGTGCCTGGAGCACACGTTGCTGAGTCTTTCCGAGTTGCAAAGCAGTGTGCTGCTGTTACGCGAGCGCCAGGGGTTGGAGTTGGAGGAGATTTGTAATCTTCTGGAGATCTCGCTCTCCAATGTCCGGGTACTGCTGCATCGGGCGCGGCTTAAAGTCTTCGCTACGGTGGAGCATTTCGAGGAAACCGGCGAATGTTGACCTGCAAAGAACAAGTGGCGCGCTCCAGCGATTTTCTCGATGGGCAACTGACCTTTCGTGAGCGCCTGCTTATGCGCCATCACTTGTTGTTCTGTGCCAATTGCCGGCGCTTCATCCGCCAGATGCGCCTGATGCAGGCCACGTTGCGCATCCTGCCTGAGCCAGAAGTGAGCGATGCCCAAGCGTTGGCCGAACGCCTGGCCGCTGAGCTTAAACGCAACTCCTGATCCCTGAACTGTTTGTGGCTCCCCAAGCCTGCGATGTCTGCGTCGTGGGCTTTTTTTCGTCGATAAAAATCGACGGGTGGCGAAAACATTTCATTTTCGTCAGGTTTTTTCACGTTTTTTTCACTTGGCATTTTTGCCGATTTTTCAACGCAAACCCATGTCGGCTGTGGCTTTGCGCTTATTTCCTTTGGTTGTAAGAAAGTTCCGCTGTAATCAAATATTTATCTTGCAGCAACCTGTCTGAAATATCTCCTCGCCAAGATCCCCTCCCAACACCAGCGGGCCAGAACCCGTGTGTTTTCCAACGCTAAAGACCACCAATTAGGGGAATTCTTCGATGATCCGTAAGCACTTCGCCGGTTTCGCGGCCAGCGCCCTGGCCCTGGCCGTTACCGCCCAGGCTTTCGCTGGTACTGTCACTACTGACGGCGCCGATATCGTTGTCAAAACCAAGGGCGGCCTTGAGGTTGCTACTACCGACCAGAACTTCAGCTTCAAGCTGGGTGGTCGCTTGCAAGCCGATTACGGCACATTTGACGGCTTCTACACCAAGAACGGTGACTCGGGCGACGCCGCTTATTTCCGTCGTGCCTTCCTGGAACTGGGTGGCACCGTCTACAAGGATTTCAAATACCAGCTCAACTACGACTTCTCCCACAACTCGGGTAACTCCGACGACGGTTACTTCGACGAAGCGTCCATGTCCTACGTGGGCTTCAAGCCGGTAACCATCCGCGTCGGTCGTTTTGACCCGGATTTCGGCCTGGAAAAAGCCACCAGCTCCAAGTGGATCACCGCCATGGAGCGTAACTCGGCCTACGAGGTTGCAGACTGGGTCAACACCCACGAAAACGGCATGGGTATCCAGGTCAGCGGCACTGCGGCTGATCTGTTCTACGGCTCCGCCAGCCTGGCCTCCAAGGACATCAACGACGAAGACGGCAAGGGCGTGAAGCAATTCAACGGCCGTATCGTGCTGGCACCGATGAACAAAGGCGGCAACGTCCTGCACTTCGGCTTGAACGTAGCGGCACGTGACTTGAACGATGCAGCCTTCGACTCCCGGATCCGTCCGCGTCTTGGCGCTCGTGGCGTGGCCACCACCGGTGGTAACGATGCCGGCACCAACGGCAACCGCGCTACCTTCGGCGGCGGTGTGGGCCTTAACGCCAGCAACCTGACTGCAGTGGGCGCCTACGACACCGATACCGTGTTCGGTGGTGAATTTGCCTTCGCCAGCGGCCCATTCTCGGTACAGGCTGAAGCCCTGAGCCGCAAGATGAAAGCTGACAGCAACGCCTACCAGGACGTGAAAACCAGTGGCTTCTACGGCCAACTGGCGTATACCCTGACCGGCGAATCCCGTGCCTACAAGCTTGATGGCGGCAAGTTCGACGCAATCAAGCCCGAGAACAAGCAATACGGCGCCTGGGAAGTGTTCTACCGCTACGACAACATCAAGGTTGATGACAAGAACATCGTCGTCAGCAGCGCTACCCGCGAAACCGGCGACGCCAAGGCCAACGTGAACACCCTGGGTGTGAACTGGTACGCCAACGAAGCAGTCAAGCTGTCCCTGAACTACAGCAAGGTCAGCACCGACAAGATCACCAACGCCAATGGCGATGACAGCGGTGACTCCATCGTCGGCCGTGTGCAGTACGTGTTCTAAGCAACTGTAATACCGCTCCAACGCGCTCTTTCTTCATCCGTTAAAGCGCGATCCTCTTTTTCACCCCGCCGATTGGCGGGGTTTTTTTTTGCTCCCCGCGCAGGCAGCGGGTTCTGTCAGAATGGCCCGAATATCGTGAGCGAGCGTTTACCGTCGGGGAATGGCATGCCGTTGAAACGTTTGAATAGCCTGTCCGAGATAGCGCCTGATGAGTGGAACGCGTTGGTCCCCGAGGATCAGCCGTTTCTGCGCCATGGGTTCCTCAGTGCGCTGGAGGACAGTGCCAGCCTTGGCCGGCACTCTGGCTGGCAGCCGGAACACTTGCTGCATTACGAGGGGGAGCGGCTGGTCGCGGCGCTGCCCAGCTACCGCAAATGGCACTCCTATGGCGAATACGTGTTCGATCATGGCTGGGCGGATGCGTGTGAACGCGCCGGTATCGATTATTACCCCAAGCTGCTGACTGCGGTGCCCTTCAGCCCGGTCAGCGGGCCGCGCCTGCTGGTGGCCAATGGCGCGGACGGCCTTGAGCTGCTCAAGAGCCTGCCCGGTTACCTGGAGATCGAAGGGCTTTCCAGCGCCCATATCAACTTCACCGATGCCATGGCCGATGCCGCGCTGGGCCAGCAACCCGGTTGGCTTGCGCGCCTGGGTTGCCAGTTTCATTGGCAGAACCGGGGTTATCGGGACTTCCAGGACTTCCTTGATGCCTTGAGTTCGCGCAAGCGCAAACAGATGCGCAAGGAACGCGAGCAAGTGGCGGGGCAGGGGATCGAGTTCGAGTGGCTGCAAGGCCATGAGTTGAGCGAGGCTCAGTGGGATTTTGTCTACGCCTGTTACGCCAACACCTATGCCGTGCGTCGGCAGTCGCCGTACCTGAGCCGGGCGTTTTTCAGCCTGTTGGCCGAACGCATGCCGCAGGCGATCCGGGTGGTGCTGGCCAAGCAAGGGACGCGGCCGGTGGCCATGGCGTTCAGCCTGGTCGGTGGCGATAGCCTATATGGGCGCTATTGGGGTTGCCTGGGCGAGTTCGACCGATTGCATTTCGAAACCTGTTTCTATCAAGGCATGGATTACGCGATTGCCAATGGGCTGCAACGTTTCGATGCCGGTGCCCAGGGCGAGCATAAGTTGATTCGTGGGTTTGAGCCGGTGATTACCCGTTCCTGGCATTACTTGCGCCATCCGGGCTTGAAAACCGCTGTGGCAGACTTCCTGGAGCGCGAGCGCGTGGGGATTCTGGCGTATGCCGAAGAGGCGCGTGCGGCGTTGCCGTATCGGCAGGAATAACGCTCAGGGAATTCAACCTGTTCCCCTGTAGGAGCGAGCTTGCTCGCGAAGAACCTGAGAGCGCCGCGTTTATCCAGAATGAACGCGGTGTACTTGAGTTCTTCGCGAGCAAGCTCGCTCCTACAGGGGGGGTCAATACTGTTGGATCAGGCGTTTTCTTCCTTGCCCAACCAACGGTAGGTGATACCACCGATCACTGCGCCAAGGATCGGCGCCAGCCAGAACAGCCACAGTTGCTGGATTGCCCAACCGCCGACAATCAGCGCAGGCCCCGTGCTGCGGGCCGGGTTGACCGAGGTGTTGGTGACCGGGATCGAGATCAGGTGGATCAGCGTCAGCCCCAGGCCAATGGCGATGGGTGCCAGGCCAGCTGGTGCGCGACGGTCAGTGGCGCCGAGGATGATCAGCACGAACATCGCGGTCATCACCAGTTCAGTGACAAACCCTGCCGCCATCGAATACCCACCTGGCGAATGTTCACCATAGCCGTTGGACGCCAGCCCCGACGCCAGTTCAAAGCCCGGTTTGCCGCTGGCAATGAAGTACAGCAGGGCCGCTGCGACCACGCCGCCAATCACTTGCGAGACGATATACGCAGGCATCTCCTTGGCCGGAAACCGGCCGCCGACCACCAGGCCCACGGTGACTGCCGGGTTGAGGTGACAACCGCTGATATGGCCAATGGCAAACGCCATGGTCAACACGGTAAGCCCGAATGCCAGCGAGACACCCAGCAGGCCGATTCCGACATCGGGAAACGCTGCGGCCAGAACCGCACTCCCGCAGCCACCCAACACCAGCCAAAACGTACCTAACCCTTCTGTAACGGAACGTTTGAACAGAGACATGAATGCGTCCTTCTAAATCAACTGGTCGGTGATGCTTCCTTGCTGTCTGATGTCAGGGTCCTCCTGGACCCTGATTGCAGTACAGCAGGATTGTGATGTAACACCAGTGAGACGGAGAAAACTGTCAGATTTGTTCGGAATTGGTGGCGTTGCCTGTAGCCTCAAATCAGTCGATACCGACGAACCCTCCGGTCTGGTGTTGCCACAATCGCGAGTAGAGCCCGCCGTGTGCCAGCAACTGGGCATGGCTACCACTCTCGGCGATCTGGCCTTTTTCCAGGACCACCAACCTGTCCATTCGCGCAATCGTGGACAGGCGGTGGGCAATGGCAATCACCGTCTTGCCTTGCATCAGGGTTTCCAGGCTCTCCTGGATCGCCGCTTCCACTTCCGAGTCCAGGGCCGAGGTGGCCTCATCCATGATCAGGATCGGTGCGTCCTTGAGCAGGACCCGGGCGATGGCGATGCGCTGGCGCTGACCGCCGGAGAGTTTCACCCCTCGCTCGCCGACATGGGCATCCAGGCCGGTACGGCCCTCGGCGTCTGACAACAGCGGGATAAATTCATCGGCGCGCGCCTTGCGTATGGCATCCCAGAGTTCCTGGTCGGTGGCATCGGGCTTGCCATACAGCAGGTTGTCGCGGATCGAACGGTGCAGCAACGAGGTATCCTGGGTAATCATGCCGATGCGCTCGCGCAGGCTTTCCTGGGCCACTTCGGCGATGTTCTGGCCGTCGATCAGGATGCGTCCGCCTTGCAGGTCGTAGAGGCGCAGCAGCAGGTTGACCAGGGTTGACTTACCGGCACCGGACGGGCCGATCAGGCCGATTTTCTCTCCCGGTTTGATCACCAGGTTCAGGCCGCCGATGATGCCGCTGCTTTTGCCGTAGTGGAAGTCCACCTGTTCAAAGCGCACTTCGCCGTGGGGGACGCTCAGGCGCGGGGCGTTTTCGCGGTCGATCACTGCCAGCGGTTGGGCGATGGTTTTCAGGCCGTCCTGGACCATGCCGATATTCTCGAAAATACCGTTGACCACCCACATGATCCAGCCGGACATGTTGACGATGCGGATCACCAGGCCAGTGGCCAGGGCAATGGCGCCGACCGAGATCAGCGACTGGGTCCACAGCCACAGGGCCAGGCCGGTGGTGGTGACGATCAGCAGGCCGTTCATGCTGGTGATGACCACGTCCATGCTGGTGACCACACGGCTGGCCAGCTGGGTTTTTTCGGTTTGTTCGATGATCGCTTCCTTGGCGTACTCCTGCTCGGACTGGGTGTGGGCGAACAGCTTCAAGGTGGTGATGTTGGTGTAGCCATCAACGATACGGCCCATCAGCTTGGAGCGCGCTTCGGAGGAAATCACCGAGCGTTCCTTGACCCGTGGCACGAAGTAGCGCAACGCCAGGCTGTAGGCGACGATCCAGGTGACCAGCGGGATCATCAGGCGCCAGTCGGCCTCGGCAAACAGCACCAGTGAGCTGATGGCGTAGATTGCCACGTGCCAGATGGCATCCACGGCGGCTACCGCCGAGTCGCGCAATGAGTTGCCGGTCTGCATGATGCGCTGGGCAATGCGCCCGGCAAAATCGTTCTGGAAGAAGTTCAGGCTCTGCTTGAGCACATAGCTATGGTTCTGCCAGCGGATCAGGCTGGTCATGCCAGGGCTGATGGTCTGGTGGACGAGCAGGTCGTGCAAGGCACCGAAGATCGGGCGCAGCAGCAGGGCCACCACGGCCATCCAGATCAGTTCGGTGGCGTGGATCTGGAAGAAATTGGCCGGCGGCGTGCCCTGGGCCAGGTCGATGATGCGGCTCAGGTAGCTGAACAGCGCCACTTCGATCAGCGCGCCGATCAGGCCCACCACCAGCAGTGCGGCGAAGCACGGCCACACCTGGCGCAGGTAATAGAGGTAGAAGGGCAGGACTTTATCGGGAGGGGCCGCGCTGGGAGCGTCGCGGAAAATATCGATCAGTTGTTCAAAGCGACGATAGAGCATTGGGTCTGACGCCCGCCGGGCGGGCTCTCCTTGTTAAATACGCGCGCGGCCTTGTGGGCAGCGCGCGAGACTCCCTGTCGATCAGTCGATGATTTTGGCCGACTTGATAAGCACAGGATCGATGGGCACGTTTTGCATGCCTTGCTTGGTGGTGGTCTGTGAGTTGACGATCTGGTCTACCACGTCCATGCCGCTGACGACCTTGGCGAAGACTGCGTAGCCAGCATCGCGGCCCGGGTCAAGGAAGGCATTGTCGGCCACGTTGATGAAGAACTGGCTGGTCGCCGAGTTGGGGTTGGAGGTACGGGCCATCGACAGGCTGCCGCGTACGTTATGCAAGCCGTTGCTGGCTTCGTTGCGGATAGGGTCCTTGGTGTCTTTCTGGATCATTTGCGAGGTGAAACCACCGCCCTGGACCATGAAGCCTGGGATTACGCGGTGGAAGATGGTGTTGGTGTAGAAGCCACTCTTCACGTACTCCAGGAAGTTCTTGCTGGAGATCGGCGCCTTGACCGGGTCCAGTTCGATTTCGATTTTGCCAAAGCTGGTGTCCAGCACGACATGCGGAGCCTTGGCGTCAGCCGCCATCAGGTTGGCAGCAAACAGCACAGAACCGGCAAAGAGGGCGATTTTTTTCAGCATGGGTCAGTGATCCTGAGTAGTGGTTGGAACGGTCTTGAGAAAGTCGAGCAGGGTTGTATTGAACGTTTCGGGCTGGTCCAGCGGTGTGGCGTGGCGCGAATCCTCGATCACCACCAACCGCGCATCGGGCAGCAGTTTTACATAGATTTCTTTCTGCGCCACTGGGGTGTAGTCGTGGTCGGCGCTGATGACCAGGGTTGGACAGGCGATTCGCGAAAGTCGTTCCTGTACGCCCCAGCCCACAATCGCGTCGAAGCTTTCGAGGTAAGCACGTTTGTCGTTTTTTGCCCAGCGTTCAGCCATCTTGCGCCGCAGGTCGGCCTGGCCGGGTTTGGGAAACAGCCGGTCGCCGAGCGCCTTGCCGATGGTGTTCAAACTGAGCAGGCGTGCCAGGCTCCAACGCTTGGCCCACTGCCAATAGTCGTCGGCACTGCGCACCTTGACCTCGGGCGCGCTGTTGACGATGCACAGGCTCTTGAGCATCTGGGGTTGGTCGACCGCCAGTTGAAAGGCAATCATCCCGCCCATCGACAGGCCGACTACATGGGCGGCGGGCAGTTGCAGGTGTTCGATCAGCGCCACCAGGTCGGCGGTAAAGCCGGCGATGCTGTAGCGCTCGCGGGGCTTGTCGGAGCGGCCGTGACCGCGCACATCCAGCACAACCAGGCGGTAATGCCGGGACAATACCGGTACTTGCAGTTCCCAATCCTGGCAACTGGAGCCCAGGCCGTGGATCAGGATCAGCGGCTCGCCGTGGCCATATTCCTCGTAATGCAGGGTGCAACCTTCATGTTCGAAATAGGCCATGGGTGAACTCCGTGTCAGGCTTGCCGGGGGGCGGCAAAGGGTGCGTCCAGCGGTGCGGTATCAAAGGTGCGCAGCAGTTCGACGAGAATTTGCGTCGCCGGGCCCAGGGGCTTGTCCTTGTTCGAATACAGATAGAACGTCGGGTGCCGGCTGCCGCCTTGCTCCAGGGGCAGTTGCTTGAGCACGCCTTCCTTGAGCTCGCGCTCGATCAGGTGGCGGGGCAGCCAGGCAAACCCCAGGCCGCTGCCGACAAAGGTGGCGGCGGTGGCCAGGCTGCCCACGGTCCAGCGCTGTTCGGCACCGAGCCAGCCGACGTCGCGCGGTTGCTGGCGGCCGGAGTCGCGGATCACCACTTGCATCTGGCTTTCCAGGTCCTGGAAGCTCAACTCGCGGTTAAGCCGGTGCAGCGGGTGCTCGGGGTGGGCCACGGCGACAAATTCGACATCGCTCATTTCCGTTCCCAGGTAACCGGGAATGCTGAAGCCGCTGATTGCCAGGTCCGCCACACCTTCAATCAGCAGTTCCTCGACCCCGGACAACACTTCTTCACGCAGGCGCACGCGGCAGCCACGGCTTTGCGGCATAAAGGCGGTGAGGGCGCGCACCAGGCGGGCGTTGGGGTAGGCGGCATCGACCACCAGGCGCACCTCGGCTTCCCAGCCTTGCTCCATATGATGGGCCAGGTCTTCCAGTTGGCTGGCGTTCTTCACCAGTTGCCGGGAGCGGCGCAGCAGCACTTCGCCGGCTTCGGTGAGGACCGCCTTGCGTCCGTCGATGCGCAGCAGGGGCACGCCCAGTTGGTCTTGCATGCGGGCCACGGTGTAGCTCACCGAGGATTGCGAGCGGTGCAATACTTCGGCCGCCTGGGCGAAGCCGCCATGGTCGACCACGGCTTGCAACGTACGCCATTGATCAAGGGTCACGCGGGGCGCTTTCAAGATGGGCTCCTCTTGTCCTAAGCTGGCGGTCCTTATTGGAGACTGCCGAATGAGAAAATTCTGTTGTGTGGTGCTGGCACTGTTGCCGTTGAGCGCGTTTGCCTACCCGATCGATGTCTCGAAATCGATCAAGGGGGTCAGCGTCGATTACAACGCGTCCGACGTTGATAGCGAGATCAGCTCCATCGAATTAAGTAACTACGGCACCAACGACGCCGCGTGTACGGTAGCGTTTACCAACGGCCCGGAGCCGGCGCGTGTGCGCAAGGTGACGGTCCCTGCTGGCAAAAGCACCAACACCACGGTCAAGTTCAGCCGCGCGATTATCAAGATGCGCATCAAGCTGACCTGCGAACCCAAATAAGCCAGGTGCGGGGGGCACGGCTATCGTGATGCTCTGGTTATAAACAACTTTATAGATGGTTTATAGCAGTTTTTTACGCTTTTTTATCGAACTGGCTCTGTTTAACCTTCACTTCATCGACTTACAGCAATTACCGATGGAGCCTACATAGCCATGTCCAACGTTCTGATCATCGAAAGCAGCGCCCGCCAGCAGGATTCTATTTCCCGCCAACTGACCCAACAGTTCATCAGCCAATGGCAGGCTGCCCACCCGGCCGATCAGATCACTGTGCGCGACCTGGCCGTCAACCCGGTACCGCACCTGGACGCCAACCTGTTGGGCGGCTGGATGAAACCGGCCGAACAGCGCAGCCATGACGAACAGGCTTCATTGGCGCGCTCCAACGAGCTGACTGATGAGCTGCTGGCCGCCGACGTGCTGGTCATGGCCGCGCCGATGTACAACTTTGCCATCCCCAGCACCCTCAAGGCCTGGCTCGACCATGTCCTGCGTGCCGGTGTGACCTTCAAATACACCGCCACCGGTCCCCAGGGCCTGCTGACCGGCAAGCGCGCCTTTGTACTGACCGCCCGCGGTGGTATTCATACCGGCGCGAGCAGTGATCATCAGGAACCTTACCTGCGTCAGGTCATGGGTTTTGTCGGTATCCATGACGTCACCTTCATTCATGCCGAAGGGGTGAACCTGGGGGGCGACTTCCAGGAAAAGGGCTTGAACCATGCCAAGGCGCTGTTGGCTCAGGTCGCCTGAGGCGTTAATCGCCAGATAATCGCGGGGTGTTTTTATAACCCCACGCAACCCTTCAAGTACGCGTATCGAACCTCCCTTTGCACTTGTTGCTCCTGAGTGCTCCTGCCCGACTGCCGCTTTAGCGAGGTCGGGTTTTTTTTGCCCTGAGTTTCGCCTCGCCGTGAAAAACGCTAATGTCGCGCCCATTCAAAGATGAGGCGAACATGGGCTATTTACTGATTGTCACGCTGATCCAGGCGTTTTCCTTCAGCTTGATCGGCGAATACCTGGCCGGTCATGTCGACAGCTACTTCGCCGTGCTGGTACGCGTGCTGCTGGCCGGGCTGGTGTTTATCCCGCTGACCCGTTGGCGCTCGGTGGAACCTGCGTTCATGCGCGGCATGCTGCTGATCGGCGCGTTGCAGTTCGGCGTGACGTATGTGTGCCTGTATTTGAGCTTCCGCGTGTTGACGGTGCCGGAGGTGTTGCTGTTCACCATTCTTACGCCGCTGCATGTGACGTTGATCGAAGACGCACTGAACCGGCGTTTCAACCCGTGGGCATTGGTGGCTGCCCTGGTGGCGGTGGCGGGGGCGGCGGTGATCCGGTTTGACCAGATCAATCCGGACTTCTTCATGGGTTTCTTGCTGTTGCAACTGGCCAACTTCACCTACGCTGCCGGGCAAGTGTTGTACCGGCGCCTGGTGGCACGCCATCCAAGCGACCTGCCGCACTATCGGCGGTTTGGTTACTTCTACCTGGGGGCATTGGCGGTGGTGTTGCCGGCGTTCCTGTTGTTCGCCAAGGCCAACTTCTTGCCGGAGGCACCGTTGCAGTGGGGCGTATTGCTGTTTCTTGGCCTGGTCAGTACGGCGTTGGGCCTGTACTGGTGGAACAAGGGGGCGTGCATGGTCAATGGCGGCACCCTGGCGGTGATGAACAACCTGCATGTGCCGGTGGGGTTGCTGCTGAACCTGCTGATCTGGAACCAGCATGAGCCGTTGGGGCGGTTGTTCCTGGGCGGTGCGGTGATTGTGGCCGCGGTGTGGATCAGCCGGTTGGGTGCGCGCCCGGCTGTGGGGCTTGCAAACCGGTGATGAACGTTGTGGGAGCGGGCTTACTCGCGAATGCGGTGGGTCAGAGCCAGATATGCTGACTGATATGCCGCATTCGCGAGCAAGCCCGCTCCCACAAGGGTGCAGCTTAGAGCGCGGCCTTCTCCGGGACCGGCAAATGACTGGCGCCCAGCACCGCCGGCAACACCCCGGCCCGCAGGTCATTGCCACTCGGTTGCTGGTACAGGCTCAAGCCAAACTCCGGCAATACCGCCAGCAGGTAGTCAAAAATGTCCCCCTGGATCCGCTCGTAATCGCCCCACGCCGTGGTGCGGGTAAAGCAGTAGATTTCCAGCGGCACACCCTGGGAGGTGGTCTGCATCTGGCGCACCATGCACGTCATGTTCGGCTGGATATCCGGATGGCTCTTGAGGTACGCCAGGGCATAGGCGCGGAAAGTCCCCAGGTTGGTCATCCGCCGGCGGTTGGCCGACAGTTGTGTGCTGTGGCCCTGGGCTTCGTTCCAGGCTTTGAGCTCTGCCTGTTTGCGGCTGATGTAGTCGGTCAGCAGGTGGACCTGGGTCATCCGCACTTCTTCAGCGTCGTTCAGGAAGCGCACGCCCGCGGCGTCGATAAACAGGCTGCGCTTGATCCGCCGCCCGCCCGAAGCCTGCATGCCGCGCCAGTTCTTGAACGATTCGGACATCAGGCGCCAGGTGGGGATCGAGACGATGGTCTTGTCGAAATTCTGCACCTTGACCGTGTGCAGGGTGATGTCCACCACATCGCCATCGGCGCCGACCTGGGGCATTTCGATCCAGTCGCCGACCCGCAGCATGTCGTTGCTGGTCAACTGCACGCTGGCGACAAACGACAACAGCGTGTCCTTGTAGACCAACAGGATCACCGCCGACATCGCACCCAGGCCTGACAGCAGCAACAGCGGCGAGCGGTCGATCAGGGTGGCGACGATGATGATCGCGCCAAACACGAACAGCACCATCTTTGCCAACTGCACATAACCCTTGATCGAGCGCGTGCGGGCATGTTCGGTGCGGGCGTAGATATCCAGCAGGGCGTTGAGCAGGGCGCTCATGGCCAGGACCTGGAACAGGATGGTGAACGCCAGCGCCACGTTGCCGATGAACAGCGCGGCGTTTTTGCTCAGTTCCGGCACCAGGTGCAGGCCGAACTGGATCACCAGGGACGGCGTCATCTGTGCCAGGCGATGGAAGACTTTGTTGTGCCGCAGGTCATTGAGCCAGTGCAGCGCCGGCTGGCGCCCGAGCAGTTTGACGGTGTGCAGGATGAGGTAGCGTGCCACCCGTCCGACGATCAGGGCCACGACCAGCAGCACCAGCAGGGCGATGCTTGAATGCAGCAGCGGATGTTGGTCCAGGGCACCCCAGAGGTCTTGGACGTTGAGCCAGAGCTGTTTGATATCCATGGTTTAACGCGATTCTTCTGTAAGACATGACGGGTGGATTAGAGCATTTAAGTGCTGCAAAGTTGTGCAGGCAGACAAATCACCTGACAAAAAACCATCTGATTGGCCCACTTCGCGTAAAGAAACTCGGCCTGGGCGCCCGAAACCGTTACCCTATGCAGCTGATTTTTTGTATTTCTTCGAGGTAGCACCCGTGTTTTCCCAATTCGCCCTGCACGAACGCCTGCTCAAAGCCGTGGCCGAGCTTAAATTTGTCGAGCCTACGCCTGTGCAAGCAGCGGCCATCCCGCTCGCGCTCCAAGGGCGTGACCTGCGGGTGACGGCTCAAACCGGCAGCGGCAAGACCGCCGCTTTCGTCCTGCCGGTCCTGAACCGCTTGATCGGCCCGGCCAAGGTACGCGTCAGCATCAAGACCCTGATCCTGCTGCCGACCCGCGAACTGGCCCAGCAGACCTTGAAGGAAGTGGAGCGCTTCTCGCAGTTCACCTTCATCAAGTCCGGCATCATTACCGGCGGCGAAGACTTCAAGGTCCAGGCCGCGATGCTGCGCAAGGTACCGGATATCCTGATCGGCACGCCTGGGCGGATGATCGAACAACTGAACGCCGGCAACCTGGACCTGAAGGAAGTCGAAGTGCTGGTGCTGGACGAAGCCGACCGCATGCTCGACATGGGCTTTGCCGACGACGTGCAGCGCCTGGTCGCCGAATGCGTCAATCGCCAGCAGACCATGCTGTTCTCCGCCACCACTGGCGGCTCGACCCTGCGCGACATGGTCGCCAAGGTCCTGAACAACCCTGAGCACTTGCAGGTCAACAACGTCAGCGACCTGAACGCGACCACGCGCCAGCAGATCGTCACCGCCGACCACAACGTGCACAAAGAGCAGATCCTCAACTGGCTGTTGGCCAACGAGACCTATCAGAAGGCTATCGTGTTCACCAACACCCGCGCTGCGGCCGACCGTATCTACGGGCGCCTGGTGGCACAGGAATACAAGGCGTTCGTGCTGCACGGCGAAAAAGACCAGAAGGACCGCAAACTGGCCATCGACCGCCTCAAGGCCGGCGGCGTGAAGATTCTGGTCGCTACCGATGTTGCCGCACGCGGCCTGGACGTTGACGGCCTGGACCTGGTGATCAACTTCGACATGCCGCGCAGCGGCGACGAATACGTGCACCGTATCGGCCGTACCGGGCGTGCCGGCAACGATGGCCTGGCCATCTCGCTGATCTGCCATGGCGACTGGAACCTGATGTCGAGCATCGAGCGCTACCTCAAGCAGTCGTTTGAGCGGCGCACCATCAAGGAAGTCAAAGGCACCTACACCGGGCCGAAGAAGGTCAAGGCGTCGGGCAAGGCTGTCGGCGTGAAGAAGAAAAAGGTCGACGCCAAGGGCGACAAGAAAAAAACCGGCGCCAAGTCGCCGACCAAGCGCAAGATCGCCAACCGGCCGAAGACCGACAACCTGTCGTTGGTCAGCAAGGACGGCATGGCTCCGCTCAAGCGCCGCAAGCCAGAAGCCCCCGCTGCCGAGTAATCCTTGGCACACTAAAAAAACCGGACATTGTCCGGTTTTTTTATGCCTTCAGTTTTTTGCCTTGGCGGCGGCTTCCTTGAGTTCCTTGAGCCGGGCGTTGATCAATTGGCATTTGTCGGGGACCTTGGCACTTTCGGTGTCCAGGTCCATTTTTTGCAGCTCGTCATTGATCTCCTTGGCCTTGGTCGGGTTTTGCTGGGTGAGCGTCGCGACTTCCTGGGCCAGTTGCTCGCGTTTGGCCGTGGCCTCTTCCAGGGTGCAGGCCCAGGCGGGCAGGGCGCTGCACAGGGCAGCGGCAACAGTCAGTTGCATCAGGGTTTTCATGGTTCGGACCTCCATGGCGGTGATAACCGGTTGAGGCTGCGGGCCAGCAGAAAGTTCAGTCCAATCGCGTCTCGAACAGGCTGAAACTGTCAAATCTGTAATCTATCGCTAAGCCAACTGACAGGCGCCGATCCCTACTCTGCGGTGATTCAATTGACGGGAATGGAATCGGCATGCACTCCAACACTTCTCGACGAACCTTCGTCAAAGGCTTGGCAGCGGTCGGCTTGCTGGGCGGGGCAGGGCTGTGGCGCCCGCCCGTGTGGGCCCTGGCCAGCCCAGGCCAGCCGGGCGTATTGGCAGGTAACGAGTTTGAGCTGTTTATCGGCCAGACCCCGGTCAACATCACCGGCAACGTGCGCACCGCGCTGACCATTAATGGCAGTTTGCCGGGCCCGCTGCTGCGCTGGCGTGAAGGCGATACCGTGACCCTGCGCGTGCGTAATCGCCTGGCAGAGCCGACGTCGATCCACTGGCATGGGATTATCCTGCCGGCCAACATGGACGGTGTGCCGGGCCTCAGTTTCAAGGGGATCGAGCCGGGCGGGGTGTATGTCTATCAATTCAAGCTCAACCAGCATGGGACCTACTGGTATCACAGCCACTCCGGGTTCCAGGAGCAGCAAGGGGTCTACGGCCCGTTGGTGATCGATCCCAGGGAGCCCGAACCTTTCACGTACCAGCGTGACTACGTGGTGATGCTGACGGACTGGACCGACGAAGACCCCGCCAGCCTGATGAAAACCCTGAAGAAACAGTCCGATTACTACAACTTCCATAAGCCCACCGTGGGCGACTTCATCAAGGATGTGGCCGAGAAGGGCTGGTCGGCCACCGCCGCCGACCGTCTGATGTGGGCGCAAATGAAGATGAATCCCACGGACTTGGCGGATGTCAGTGGCGCGACCTACACCTTCTTGATGAACGGCCAGCCGCCTGCGCAAAACTGGACCGGGCTGTTCCGCGCCGGCGAGAAGATCCGCCTGCGCTTTATCAACGGCTCGGCCATGACCTACTTCGATGTGCGTATTCCGGGCCTGAAGATGACGGTGGTGGCGGCCGACGGCCAGCCGGTGAAACCGGTCAGCGTGGACGAGTTCCGCATCGCCGTGGCTGAGACCTACGACGTGATCGTCGAGCCGAGCGAAGCCGCCTACACCCTGTTCGCCCAATCCATGGACCGCACCGGCTATGCACGCGGCACCCTCAGCCGTGAGCCGGGTTTGCTGGCGCCGGTCCCTGCGCTGGACCCTCGCCCCTGGCTGACCATGGACGACATGGGGATGGGCGGGATGGACCACGGTGCCATGGATCATGGGGCCATGCCTGATATGCAGGCCATGGATCACAGTCAGATGGCCGGTATGGACGGTGGGTCTATGCAAGGTATGTCCGGCGGGGCGATGGAGGGCATGGACCACGGCGCCATGGCGGGGATGTCGATGGCGATGCCAATGCAAAGCCATCCGGCCAGCGAAAACAACAACCCGCTGGTAGACATGCAGGCGATGAGCACCTCACCCAAGCTCGACGACCCGGGCATCGGCTTGCGCAACAACGGGCGCAAGGTCCTGGCCTATGCCGATTTGCGCAGCACCTTTGAAGACCCCGACGGCCGCGAGCCCAGTCGCACCATCGAGTTGCACCTCACGGGGCATATGGAGAAGTTTGCCTGGTCCTTTGACGGGGTGAAGTTCTCCGATGCCGAGCCGCTGAGGCTGACTTATGGCGAGCGGGTGCGGGTGGTGCTGGTCAACGACACCATGATGACCCACCCGATTCACCTGCATGGCATGTGGAGTGATCTGGAAGACGAAAACGGCCAGTTCATGGTGCGCAAACACACGATCGACATGCCGCCGGGATCGCGCCGCAGCTACCGGGTAACGGCCGATGCGCTAGGGCGTTGGGCCTATCACTGCCATCTGCTGTACCACATGGAAATGGGCATGTTCCGTGAAGTCCGGGTGCAAGAATGAGGAACCGAGCATGAGCCATCTATTTCGTCCCGTTGCGCTAATGATCGCAACATTTGCCCCCGTAGCGCTGGCCAGCGCTGAAACCATGGACCATAGCCAGATGCAGGGCATGACGCCAGCCAAACCGGCGGCTACCAGCCAGAGTCGTACGCCGATTCCACCGTTGACCGACGCTGATCGCGCCGCGGTCTACGACGCCCCGGGCGGGCATGTGGTGCATGACAGTGGCATCAACTCATTGTTTGTGATCAATCAACTGGAATGGCAAGGCTCTGACGATGGCCGCGCCGTGGGTTGGGATGCCAAGGGCTGGATTGGCGGTGATATCGACCGCTTGTGGCTGCGCACCGAAGGTGAGCGCGCCAAGGGCAAGACTGAAAAAGCCGAGGTCCAGGCCCTATGGGGGCATGCCATCAGCCCCTGGTGGGACGTAGTGGCCGGTCTGCGCCAGGACTTCAAGCCCGGTGACAGCGAGAGTTGGGCTGCGTTCGGCCTGCAAGGCATGGCCCTGTACAACTTCGAGGCCGAGGCCACACTGTTTGTCGGTGAAGGTGGGCAGACCGCTGCGCGCCTTGAAGGGGACTACGATATTTTGCTGACCAATCGGCTGGTGCTGCAGCCTACCGCCGAGGCTAATTTCTACGGGAAAAACGATCCAGGACGCGGGATTGGTTCAGGCCTTGCGGAAACCGAGGTCGGGGTCCGGTTGCGCTACGAAATCCGTCGCGAGTTTGCGCCTTATGTCGGTGTGACCTGGAATCGTGCCTACGGCCAGACGGCCGAGTACGCCAGGGACGAGGGCGAGGACCGCAGCGAGGTGCGCTGGGTACTGGGTGTACGCCTGTGGTTTTGATGGATGCTGATTAAACAACTCTACCTATAACCTGCCGCCATGAGCGGCCAGGAGCCTTGCATGTCTGTGTTTAAAACTACGTTGGTGGCGGTTGCGCTGTGTTCTGGATTATTGCTCAGTGGGCCTTCTTGGGCCCATCCGAAGTTGCTGTCTTCACTGCCAGCGGCCGGGGCAAGCGGGCCGGCGCCCGAGACCATCGAGTTGCACTTTTCGGAAAACCTGATGACCCAGTTTTCCGGGGCCAAGCTGATCATGACCGCGATGCCCGGCATGGCCCATTCGCCCATGCCAATCAAAGCCAGCGTGTCGGGCAGCAGCGACCCCAAGGTGATGCTGATCAAGCCTGCGGCGCCGTTGCCGGCCGGGACTTACCGGGTGGACTGGCGCGCGGTGTCGTCTGACACTCACCCCATTACCGGCGATGTGGTGTTCAGCGTCCAGCCATGAGTGACTCAGTGGGCGTCGCCTTGCGGTTTGCGCTGTACCTGGACTTGATGCTGCTGTTCGGCTTGGGCTTGTTTGGTCTGTATGGTCTGAAGGCATCGGAGCGGATATCCGGTGCTGTGTTGAATTTCAAGGGCTGGCTGGTCGGTGCCGCGTTTCTTGGCGTGTCGCTTTCGATGGCTTCGCTATTGGTTATGACTCAGGCCATGAGCGGCGAGCAAGAGTGGCAGGCGCTTGGGCCGCATCTGCAGATGATGCTGTGGCAGACCGAGTTGGGCTTGACCTGGATGCTGCGTATCTGCGCGATGTTGGTAGCCGTTCTGGCTGTCTTGACCAGTGCAAGATGGCCCAGCGCCAGTCTGTGGCTGGCGACCTGGGCCGCGGGTGTCGCCTTGGCGACACTGGCCTGGGCCGGTCATGGTGCGATGGATGACGGAGCGCTTCGGGCCTGGCACCTGATCGCGGACAGCGCACATCTGTTGGCGGCAGGCGCGTGGGTCGGGGCATTGGCGGCGTTTGGGTTGTTGTTGAGGCCAGGCAGCGTGCAGGACATTCAGCGTGCGAGGATCCTGGCCAGGGCACTGACCGGCTTTGAGGTGATCGGCGTGGCGCTGGTGACGGTGTTGATACTGACCGGCGTGGTGAATTACCTGTTTATTGTCGGGCCGAACCTGGATGGCATCACGGGTAGCACCTACGGCATTCTACTCAGCCTGAAACTGGCGCTGTTTGGCGTGATGCTGGGGATGGCGGCACTCAACCGCTTCCATCTGAGCCCGTTCATGCACCGGGCGGTGGATGCTGGTGAGTATACGGTGGCCTGTCGTGCCCTGCGGCGCAGCTTGAGCCTGGAGTTTGGCGCGGTGCTGCTGATCCTCGGACTGGTCGCGTGGCTGGGGACATTGGGCCCGATGTCGTCGGACTAGGCTTGGCTGCCCTTGAGACACTTGAGTGACTGGAAGTCGCTGCGCACCTTGTCGATTTTCTGCAGCAGTTTCTGGCGCTGCTGCACTGTGCTTTCGGCCATCAAGTCCACCAGCAGGCTGCGGGCCGCGGCTTCGGTCTGGGCATAGGCCTGGCGATAGTCGGCGGTCCACAGGCTTTCACGGTCCACCAGCAGTTGCTCCATCCTCTGCGGGAAGTCGCTGTTTGCCCGTTGATCGAGCGCCGCGATGAACTGCGCCTGCCACTGGGCGCGGTTGCCGATCCATTGCTGGTTCTGTGCACCCAGGGCGGCGGACCAGTTGCGCACACGTTCTTGCTGACTGGCGCTCAACGGGCCCAACCAGCCATCCAGGCGTTTACTCATGCGCTCGCTGCGGTCCTTGATCTGTTGCGCCAGGGGCGGCTTGAGGTATTCGTCCTGGCGTTTACGCAGATCCTTGGCCAGTGCCAGGTCCATTTCGCGCACCTGTTGTTCATCCAGCCCGCGCAGCAACTCGATGGCTGATGGCGTGATTTGCCGGGCAACGTCGGCAATCGCCTGTTTGGCTTCAAGGGTGCGGGCTTGCAGTGTGGCGTCTGTCACTTGATGGTTGGCGACCATCTGTTGCAGGCGGTCGAGCCAGCCCAGGTAACCCGGTAATTGAGTGGTGCAATGCCAGGCCAGGTGTTCCTTGAGGGTGTCGTTGAACCAGCTCTTCTGCCCAGGGTTCATGTCCAGGTAGTCGCTGAGGGACCAGGGGATAATCACATCGAGGTTGCGATAGGCCAGGTCGACACGGCTACAGCCAGCCAGAACGGCGCTCAAGGTCAGCAGGACTACCAGCAGTTTTAACCGACGCAGCATGGGCGTGTCCTTGTGCGGGCCAGGGGTGCTCATCTGAACCCGCCAGGGGCGCGACAGTTCAGCCCATCAATAAAACGACCGCTCGGCCTTCAAGGTCAACAGGCCATCACATTGCGAATTGTGTCCGGAGTAGGCCGAGCAGTCGCTGCCGCTGAGGTTGGAGTCGCTGTAGATCAGGTCCAGGTCGATGCCCATCCACGGCCGGGAGAATTTCACCGACCAGTCGCTGAAACTGCGAATCGAGCCGCCATCCACTGCCGCAGGGGTGCCCAATTGATGGGTGGTGTACTTCATGCTAACGCCAATACCAAACGGCTGGGTGCCGCCGAGGTCGGCAAACAGGGTGCTGTCGCGGCGGTCGGGGTCGTTGCCCAGTGAAACTCCAAACCGATTGCCCAGCACATTCAGGCCGCCGTAGAACTCCTGGCTGTCGAGGGGGCTCAGTTTGGGGTAGCTGTAGTGAATCATCCCCAGTTCATAGCCCAGGGTCTGGTCGAACGGGCGCTTGAAGCCCATATAGGAGTCGACTTCGAGGTTGTTCGCAGGCGACAGGCCCATGCTCGGCGAGAACTGGCCGAAATACAGGCCGCTGGCGTGGCTCAGGTCGAGGCCGCCGTGGAACGAGTTGCTGCCCGGTGACGTGGGTTTGACCAGGCCCTGGGCCATGCTGCGGCTGGGCGTGGTGCCCAGTTTCAGGTCGAAGTCGCCCAATTCACGCTGGAACACCTGCGCTTCGGCAAGGGGGCTGGCGAGCAGGGCGCTGACCAGGAAAATGCAGGCTTTGAGCATGCGTCACTCCATGAAAAGCGAGGAGCAGTAACAGAAGAAATCGGGCAAATGCCCGTGCTAGACGTGTGCAAGCATACCGGCGAAAGTCAGGGGTTGAGGCCCGTTCGTCGATTGGCATGATTTGAGTGTGTGTCGGGGGGATGTTGCTTGCTCTAGTCCTAGCGCCTTGATAGGCAAGGCGCTTAGGGACCAGGTAGGGTGCGTAGGCGGCTTGGCGCGCTTACTTTTTACCCAGGGTGATCTGCTTGGACGGGCCGAAAGTCTGGCCGCTCACGCCCTTGGCGATCTGCTGGATTTCGCCACCGGACTTGAGGAACGCGGCGATTTGGTTGTTGATCGATTCGCTGGTTTCAACGGCGGGAGCTGGCTTTGCTTTGCTGTTGGATGCTTTTACGCGCATGGCGGCCACTAACCTGTAGAAAATTAACTTGGCCAGCTATCGTACATGAAATGCTTGACAATTGCTTGGTAAATATCTCCCAGGAATAAGCTGCGTTATTATAAATACCCTAAGTTGGTGTTTGGCTGAGGGGCCTAACTCGCTGTTTTAAATAGAAACCCCAGGTGAAAAATAGCACCTGGCCAGCGGTGCCGGCCTGTGGGTTGACCTGACGAGCGGAGCGATTGGCCAAAATTCTTGGTAGGCCCGCGATTTTTCAGGGGCGCGCGCGCCTGGACATGGGACCGCGGCCTTCAACTCGGGTAGAATGCCGCCCACGCAATGAGGGTATTGGAAATGGCTTTAGTCGGGCGCTACAACAGTTTGCAAGTGGTTAAACACACTAACTTTGGTTTGTATCTGGACGGTGAGCAAGAGGGCGAAATCCTCTTGCCTAATCGTTATATTCCCAAAGATATTCCCAGTGAAGATGAAGACTGGCTTAACGTTTTTATTTATCTGGACAGCGATGACAAACTTATCGCGACCACCGAAAAACCAAAAGTGCAGGTGGGCGAGTTTGCCAGCCTGAAAGTGGTAGAAGTCAACAGCATCGGGGTGTTCCTCGACTGGGGCCTGCCCAAGGATCTGTTGCTGCCGTACTCCGAGGAAAAGCGCCAACTGACCGCCGGTGAATACTGCGTGGTACACGTTTACCTCGACAAGCACACTAAGCGCATCACCGCCACTGCGCGCCTTGACCGTTACCTGGACAAGACCCCGGCCAACTACACCGTGGGCCAGGAAGTCGACTTGCTGGTTGCCGAAGCCACTGATATGGGTTTCAAGGCAATCATCAACAACAAGCACTGGGGCCTGATCCACAAGAACGAAGTGTTCAAGTTCCTGCGTCCGGGCAAGGAAGAGAAGGGCTTCATCAAGGAAATCCGCGCCGATGGCAATATCAGCCTGAGCCTGCAACCGGTCGGCGAGCAAGCGGCGTCTAGCCTGAACTCGAAGATCCTCGCCAAGTTGCGTGAAAACAATGGCAGCTTGCCAGTCAGCGACAAGAGCGACCCGACCGTGATCAGCAACCTGTTTGGCGTCAGCAAGGGCAACTTCAAGAAGGCCATTGGTGCGTTGTACAAGCAGGGCCAGATTGTGATTCATGCCGATCGCATTGAACTGAGCTGATCAGTGGCTGGCCGGTTTGGCGCAATGGATCATTGCGCCAAACCGGCGGCAACAGCAGCGCTCCCGCCACTATCAAGCCACTTCCCTAGCGCAAAACACGCGGTCAGCAGGCCCGTGTTGCGTTGCGCACCGTGAGGCGCGACTTCCCGCAAGCGTGCATCACCAATTGCATGCACACCAGGAACGGCAGCCCGCAGAGCACTACACCCAATGCCAAGCCCATGCCATCACCTGGTTGATGTGGCGCAAGGGCATGCTCGGGGCTAATCTCAATGCATGGATTGACCTGCAGCAAGAGGGCAAGACGCGGCCGGCACAAGAGCCCCGCGCGATTGCCTGACCGGCCCGTCAGGATTTGTATCAATTCAGTAATGGTTCGTTGCGGTTTCAGGCAAGCATTGCGTGGGACTTAGTACTACTATCTGTAGGAAGCAGCCACAGAACTCCAGCTGCTCAGCACTACCCTCAAAGGGGGCACCATGAAAGAAAAACTGCAAAACTGGCTGCACGACCTCGGCGTCGCACTTGGCTTGATCGAGCCACCGCTGCAACCGGTGCCTATCCGCACCGATGACGAACAGCGCCGTCCGCGTCGCAGGTAAGGCCTGAAAAGCGCTCAGACATTGGTGTTTGGGCGCGATCACTCGTCACACTGTCCCTGGAGCACAGTAGATTGGGGCGTGCGTGCTTGTATGCGATAGCCCTGTACCGGTCGAAGACCTGGTTCCTAAATTAAGTTGCGTTCGTTTTGTCTGACTCTGGAAGTATTCTGATCGGACGTTTCCTTTTGTCTGCTCTCTCGACCTTTTCTGTATTTGCACGCTTTATATTCCTGCCCTTTTCAAGGAAGGAAGATAGGGCTATGTCGTTTGTTAACAGTTTTGCCTGTGACGAGTGCGACGACCTTTTTGAAAAAACTGGGCAGTAAACAAAAAAACGGATGCGACAACCGACGTCGCACCCGCTGAAGAAAGCCTTGCTCAGGCTGCGTCGGCCGCCGTGGCCTCTGGTCGACGCGACAGCACACTCACCAGCACGAAACTCACCACGCTCACACCCAGGCTGTAGTAGATCGGTGTGTTTGCCTCCAAGCCATCCTTGATCATGAACACCAGCGCCGTGGTGACGCCCAGTGCCATGGCGCTGATTGCGCCCGAGGTGGTAGCGCGCTTCCAGTAGATTGCCCCGATCAATGGGATCAACATGCCGCCGACCAGCAGGTTGTAGGCCAGGGTCAGTGCGCTGATCACATCGGTGACCACCAGGGCGATACCCAGTACGGCGATGCCGGTGAGCAGGGTGAACAGGCGGTTGATGTTCAGGCTCGACTGTTTGCCGCCGCGCAGGCGTGGCAGCAGGTCTTCGGTCAGTACGGTGGAGGCGGCGAGCAGGCCGGCACTGGCGGTGGACATCATGGCCGCCAGCGCCGCAGCGATCACCAGGCCGCGGATGCCATCGGGCAACGACAGTTTGACGATGGCGGCGAAGGCGTTGTTGACGTTGCCCAGGTCCGGGATCAGCACGTGGGCCGCCATGCCGATCAATGCGCAGGCCAGGCCGTAGAGGATGCAGTAGAAACCGGCGAAAGTGCCCGCATACCTGGCGACCTTTTCGTCACGGGCGGTAAACACCCGCTGCCAGATGTCCTGGCCGATCAGGATGCCGAAGAAATAGATCATGAAGTAGGTGAGGATGGTGTCCCAGCCGATACTGGTGAAGCTGAAGCTGGCCGCCGGCAGCTTGGCCACCAGTTCATCCCAGCCGCCCACGCGGTACAGGCAGATCGGCAGCAGGATAAACATCAGGCCGACGGTCTTGATCACGAATTGCACGATATCGGTCAAGGTCAGTGACCACATGCCGCCGATGGTCGAATAGATCACCACTACCACGCCGCCCAGCAGTATCGCTGCCCAGAATGGCAGGTCAAACATCACTTGCATCACGGTGCCGATCCCCAGGATCGAGGTCACCGCCAGCATCAGCGCATAAGCCAGCATGATCAGCCCGCTGGCCTGGCGGGCCATGGGGTTGTAGCGCTGCTCCAGGACCTGGGTCACGGTGAAGATCTTCAGCTTGAGCAAGGGTTTGGCAAGGAATAGGTTCAGCGCAATGATCCCCGCGCCTAGCGCTGCGCAGAGCCAGAAACCGGAAATACCGTGGACATAACCCAGGCGCACGCTGCCCACGGTGGATGCGCCACCGAGCACCGTCGCGGCCATGGTGCCCATGTACAGCGTCGGCCCCAGGTTGCGCCCGGCGACCAGGTAGTCTTCATGGGTCTTGGCCCGGCGCATGCCGTAATAGCCGAGCACGAGCATGCCGGCGGCGTAGATGAGTACGACGAATAGATCCAGAGCCATGGTGGCGAGTCTCCCATTATTATTTTTATAGGTGTCCGGGCGGCGGGAAGCGCCGCCGGTTTATCGGTCTTACATCAACGGTGCGTGACGCCAGGCAGCACGCAGAGCATTTCGTACAGCAGGTTAGCGCCCAGCAACGAGGTGTTGCCGGTGGTGTCGTAGGGCGGCGAAACTTCCACCAGGTCGCAACCAATCAGGTCCAGGCCCTGGCAACCACGGATGATCTCGATCGCCTGGATGGTGGTCAGCCCGCCGATTTCCGGGGTGCCGGTGCCGGGCGCCCAGGCCGGGTCGATGCCGTCGATGTCGAAACTCAGGTACACCGGGCCGCCGCCAACTTTTTCCCGAACTTCGGCCATCAAGGGCGCAAGGGACTGGTGCCAGCACTCTTCGGCCTGGACTACGCGAAACCCCTGTTTGCGGCTCCAGTTGAAGTCTTCGGCGGTATAGCCCTGGGCGCGCAGGCCGATCTGCACCACGCGGTCGCAATCGAGCAGGCCCTCTTCGACGGCCCGGCGGAAGGTGGTGCCGTGGGCGATTTTCTCGCCGAACATATGGTCATTGACGTCGGCGTGGGCATCGATATGCACCAGCCCGACCTTGCCGTGCTTCTTGTGGATCGCCCGCAGGATCGGCAGGGTGATGGTGTGGTCGCCACCCAGGGTCAACGGGATCACCTTGTGGGCGAGGATCTCATCGTAGGCTTCTTCGATGATGCGTACGGCGTCCAGCAGGTTGAAGGTGTTGATCGCCACATCACCGATGTCGGCAACTGACAGCGAGTCGAATGGCGCAGCGCCAGTGGCCATGTTGTAGGGGCGGATCATCACCGACTCGGCACGGATCTCACGGGGCCCGAAACGGGTACCGGCACGCAGCGAGGTGCCGATGTCCAGGGGCACGCCGACAAAGGCGGCGTCCAGGCCGGCAGCGGTTTGCAGGTGGGGCAGGCGCATCATGGTGGCGATGCCGGCAAAGCGCGGCATTTCGTTGCCGCCCAGTGGCTGGTGAAAGATCTTGTCCACGGGAGTGCCTCATCGTTGTTGTGTTTATCAGAGGCTGATTCTGCGAAATGCCGGGCAAGGGAAGAATCGCTGTGGGGAAATACTTAGTTCAGATTTTTCTAAACTAATGCCTGGGGTAGACTCCACCGGATTGCCGAACCCGTTCCCTGTAGGAGCGAGCTTGCTCGCGAAAAACCAGAGAGCGCTGCATGCATTCTGAATGCACGCGCTATCGTTAACGTTTTTCGCGAGCAAGCTCGCTCCTACAGGGAACGGGCATGTCAGCCGATTTTTTTGCCTGGAGGTTCCATGGCCAGCGCTTTACCCGACCTGAAACTGCTGCGCATCTTCGTCAGCGTGGTGCGCCACCAGGGGTTTGCCAATGCCCAGCACGAACTCAACCTGTCGACGTCGGCCATCAGCACCTATATGAGCCAGCTGGAAGGCGCGTTGGGCCTGGTGCTGTGCCATCGCGGGCGTGGCGGTTTCAGCCTGACCAGCAAGGGTGAGTTGTTTCATCAGGAAACCCTGCGCCTGCTGGGCGAACTGGAGGGCTTCGAGCAATATGCGGCGGCGCTCAAGGGCGAGTTGCGCGGCACGCTCAAGCTGGGTGTGCTCGATTCCACCGTCAGCGACAAGGCCCTGCCATTCGCCGAAGTCATTGGTGCCTACAGCCTTGAGCACCCGGCGGTGCATTTGCACTTGTCGGTGATGAGCCCCTACGAGTTGCAATTGGGGGTGCAGGACAACCGCCTGGACCTGGCCATCGGCGCTTTTTCCAACCGTATGAGTGGCTTGGTCTACATGCCGCTGTACCGCGAACAGCACTGGCTCTACTGCAGTTCGCGGCATCCGCTGTTCAGCGAGCGGCGTATCCCGGAGCAGGTGATTACCCAGCAACGCATGGTCGGGCGCGGTTACTGGAGCCAGGCGGAACTGGCGCGCCATGGCTTCAAACACAGCGCCGCGACGGTAGAAAGTATGGAAGCGCAGTTGATCCTGGTGCTGTCCGGCGCCTATGTCGGCTATTTACCCGAACACTACGCCCAGGCCTGGGCCGACAAGGGCGATTTGCGAGTGCTGCTGCCGGCGACTTTTGGCTACCAGGCGCCGTTTTCGATGATCATGCGCCGTGGGCGCAGCCGCGAGCCGTTGATCCAGACCTTCCGCGATTTACTCAAAGCACAGCTCAATCAGGCCTGACCATGTCCAGACCCCAATGCCCCCGCTGCCTGCGGCCGACCACCCACTGCCTCTGCGCGTTGATCCCGAGCCTGGACAGCCGCACCCGGGTGTTGCTGCTGCAACACCCCAGCGAGGTCAACCACGCGCTCAACACTGCGCGCCTTGCCGCGTTGGGGTTGCTCAATGCGCAACTGGTGGTGGGCGAAGTGTTCGAGGATTTGCCGGCCTTGCTCAACCCGCCGGGGTATCAGGCGCGGCTGTTGTTTCCCGCCGAGGATGCGCAACCGTTGCAGGCGTATAACCCATCCGACCTGCCGTTGCTGCTGGTGGTGCCCGACGGCACCTGGCGCAAGGCGCGCAAGTTGCTGCACCTCAACCCGCTGCTGGCGGCGTTGCCCCGGGTGACGCTGGCGGCGGGCGCCGTGTCCCGTTATCGATTACGCAAGGCGCCGGGGCCGGGAGCGTTGTCGACGGTGGAGGCGATCGTGCAGGCGTTGCAGGTGCTGGAGGCACCGCAGTCATTCGAGCCGTTGT
Organism: Pseudomonas sp. TAE6080; assembly: GCF_018732265.1. Classification (NCBI taxonomy): domain Bacteria; kingdom Pseudomonadati; phylum Pseudomonadota; class Gammaproteobacteria; order Pseudomonadales; family Pseudomonadaceae; genus Pseudomonas; species Pseudomonas sp. TAE6080. The sequence continues at coordinate 7,419 of NZ_JAHIDY010000030.1, read as the reverse complement.
TGCGGCCGTTTGAAGCGTTGATCGAGGGGCAGATTGCGGCGATGGGGGAGGAGGTTTTCCAGCGCAATCATGGAGGTGATTAGCAGGTTCACCGAGGTGAGGCCATCGCAGGCAAGCCAGCTCCCACATTGACCGCGCATGTCTTGAGCAACGCGGTCAATGTGGGAGCTGGCTTGCCTGCGATGGCGCCCGCCCAAACACCGCTAACGCTCACGCATCGCCTCCGTCCGCGCCTTCAACACCGGCTTGAGCAAGTAATCCAGCACGCTTTTCTCCCCGGTAATAATGTCCACCGTCGCCACCATTCCGGGAATGATCAGCAGCGGTTTGTTATCCCCACCCAAATGGTTCTTATCGGTGCGCACCTGGATCAGGTAGAAGCTGTTGCCCTTGTCGTCGGTAATCGTATCGGCGCCGATCAGTTCCAGTTTCGCCGCCAGCCCGCCGTAGATGGTGTAGTCATAGGCGCTGAATTTGACCATCGCCTTCTGCCCCGGATGCAAAAACGCCACGTCCTGGGGCCGCACTTTGGCCTCGATCAGCAGGTTGTCTTCCAGTGGCACGATTTCCACCATGTCGCTGCCCGGCTGGACCACGCCGCCGATGGTGTTGACCTTCAGCTGCTTGATCACCCCATGGACCGGCGAGACCACGGTGGTGCGGCTCACGCGGTCGTCAATGGCGATGCTGGTGGCGGTGATTTTCGACAGATCAGTGCGTTTTTCGTTGAGTTCCTTGGCCGCTTCCGAGCGAAAGCTCTGCACCGACTCGTCGATCTTGCTCTTGATCTCATTGATCGCCGACTCTGCGCGGGGAATCGCCAGGGTCGTGGCGTTCAACGAGCCACGGATCTCCACGGCGCTGCGCTTGAGGCGCAGGATTTCCACCGGTGATACCGCGCCGGTGCCCACCAGCGGCGCCGACATGTTCATCTCTTGTTGCAACAGCGCCAGGCTGGAGCTGAATTGGCCCTGCTTGGAACGAAACTCCGCCAGTTCCTGGGTTTTCTGCCGCAACTGTTCGGTCAGGGTCCGCTGCTCGCTGCTCAGGCGCCGCTGGCGTTGTTCAAACAGCGAGCGTTCGTCCTCGGCCACTTGCGGGGCCTTGGCGATCACTTCATCTGACAATTTGAACGGCCGCCCCTCGGCCTCGGCGGACAGGCGTTCGACCTGGGCAGTGAGGGCATAGCGGTCGACTTCGCTTTCGCCCTTGTTCGAGCGAAAGCGCGTGTCGTCCAGTTGCAGCAACTTGTCGCCCTTGTCCACCATCTGTCCTTCGCGCACGTAGATCTGGGTGACGATGCCACCCTCCAGGTTCTGGATCACCTGCACTTTGCTCGACGGGATGGCCTTGCCTTCGCCCATGGTCACTTCATCGAGTACGGCAAAGTTGGCCCACAGCAGGGCGCAGATGATCAGGCCGGCGGTGAGCCACACGATAATCCGTGAACGGCGCGGCGAATCCTGCAGCGAAGCGCCCGCCAGTTCGGGCATGAATTCGCTGTCGGCGGTTTTGCCAAAACTCTTGAAGTAGCCCGGTGACGAGGGAGTGGCTGACATGGTGGGGCTCCTAGACCGCGGCCGAGCCGACACGGCCCTTGCGCAATGCATCGATCACACTTTCCTTGGGGCCGTCGGCCACGATGCGGCCGTTGTCCAGCACGATCAAGCGGTCGACCAGGCTGAGCATCGAGGTGCGGTGCGTGACCAGGAGCAACGTCTTGCCCTTGACCCACACTTCCAGGCGCTGGCGCAGGGTTTCTTCGCTGCTGTTGTCCATGGCGCTGGTGGGCTCGTCCAGCAGCAGGATCGGCGGATCGAGCAGCAGCGCGCGCGCCAGCAACACGGCTTGGCGTTGGCCGCCGGACAGCAGTTGCCCGCGCTCGCCCACCGGCCGGTCGAAGCCTTGGGGGTGCTGGCGGGCCAGTTCGCTGACGCCGGTCAGCTCCGCCACTTCCAGCATCCGCGCATCGCTGACATAGCGCGCGCCGAGGGTCAGGTTGTCGCGCAGGCTACCGGCCAGCAGCGGCAGATCATGGGCGACATAGCCCACTTGCTGGCGCAGGTCGGCGACATCCAATTGCCGCAGGTCGAGGCCATCGAGCAGCAGTTGGCCTTCTTGCGGCGTATAAAAGCCCATCACCAACCGGCCCAGGGTACTTTTGCCCGAGCCGCTGCGGCCGATAATCCCCACGCGTTCGCCGGCCTTGAGCTGGAAACTGACCTGGTTCAGGGCCGGGGCGTTCTGCCCGGCGTAGCGGAAGGTCACCTGGCTGACTTCCAGGGCGCCCGTCAGTTGCGTGCGCTCCAGCGGGCGCTGTTGCGGGTCGCGTTCCTGGGGCAGGGCCATCAGCGCGTCGGTGCTGCGCATGGTCAATTGCGCCTGCTGGTAGCGTGTGATCAACCCGGCGATCTGCCCCAGCGGCGCCAATACCCGGCTGCCGAGCATGTAGGTGGCCACCAGCGCACCGACGCTGAGGCTGCCGGCAATAATGCTGTAGACCCCGGCGACAATGGTCGCCATCCCGGAAAACTGTTGGATGAACAGGGTGCTGTTGGTGGCCAGCGCCGAGAGGTTGCGTGCATGGCTGTCGAGGCGGGTGAGGGCGCCATGGGTACTTTCCCATTGGTGCTGGCGCTCGCTTTCAGCGCTGCAGGCCTTGAGGGTTTCCAGGCCGCCGAGGGTTTCGATCAACAGTGCCTGGCGTTCGGCGCCCAGGCTCAGGCTTTTTTGCACGGTATCGCGCAGGCGGGCCTGGATCAGCATCGCAAAACCGATGGTCAGCGGGAACGCGCACAAAGGGATGATCACCAGCCAACCGCCGAGCAGGCCGATCACCACCAGCATCAGCACGGCGAAGGGCAGGTCGATCAGGCTGGTGAGGGTCACGGCGGTGAGGAATTCGCGCAGGCCCTGGAAGTCATGGATGCTCTGGGCAAAACCACCGATGGTGGCCGGGCGTGCTTTCATCGACATGCCGGTGATGCGCTCGAACAGGGTGGCCGAAAGAATCACGTCGGTCTTCTTGCCGGCGGTGTCCAGCAAGTGGGCGCGGACCACCCGCAGCACCAGCTCGAAACCCGTGCCGATCAGCAGGCCGATCACCAGCACCCACAGGGTCGACGTGGCCTGGTTCGGCACCACGCGGTCGTAGGTCTGCATGACGAACAGCGGCACCATCAGGCCCAGCAGGTTGATCAATAAGCTGGCGAGAATCGCATCGCTGTATAGCCAGCGCGACAGCTTCAAGGTGTCGCGAAACCACGCCTCGACCCGCGGCACCAGCGGCGCGCGCAGGTCTTCGATCTCATGCCGAGGCCGTGCGAACAATGCCTGGCCGCTGTAGGCCGCGTCGAGTTCTGCGCGGCTGACCCATTGCTCGCCGCCCTCGGCTTCGCTGGGCAGGATCAGCGCCTGGCCATCCTCGCTCCAACGCCGCAGGACCGCACAACGGCCGTCCTTGAGCAGCAGCAGCACGGGCAGGTTCAGTGCCGAAATCGCTCCCAGTTCCCGCCGCAAAACCCGCGCCTGCAAGCTGGCCCGGGCCGCTGCACGTGGCAGCAAGTCCAGGCTCAGGCGTTGCTCTGCCAGGGGCAGCCCGGCGCTCAGGCTGGCGCGGCTGACCGTGCAACTGTGCAGCTTGCACAGGATCAGCAGGCCGTCGAGCAACGGGTCATCAAAGCTCTGGCGCGGGTCGACACCCGGGTTCAGCGGTTCCATCTGGCTCACGGCGGTCTGCTCCACTTCGTTGGCTACTTCAGGTCAGGCAAGTGGGCTTCGCTTCTGACTTCCGACTGGGCAATGGCTTCGGCCGGTACGACCACGCGCTCCTTGTTCAGCAACTCGCCCATGTTGGCCAGCACGCGGTACATGGAGAACTCTTCGGTGTAGCGCACTTCGGTGTAGCGCCGGTTGGCGTTGTACAACTCGTTTTCACTGTCTAACAGGTCCAGTAGGGTGCGCTGGCCCAGGCCGAACTGGTCCTGATAGGCCGCACGCACGCGTTGGGTGGTTTCGGCGTATTCGCGGGCGGTGGGGGTCTGGATGCGTGCGTTGTCCATGGCATGCCAGGCCAGGTTGAGGTTTTCATTGAGCATGCGCAGGGCGTTGTTGCGGATGTCCATGGCCTGGTTGATTTTGTGCGAGTCCGACGCCAGGCGGGCCTTGTCGCTGCCGCCACGGAACAGGTTGTAGTTCATCACCACGCCCACCCGCCATTCGTTGTCGTGGCCCAGGTCGCCCTGCACATTGTTATTGGCGCCTACTGCGGCCTCGGCATCGAAGCGTGGATAGAACGGCGACTTGGCTACTTCGTACTGGCTCTCGGCGGCCATCACATCGGATTGGGCGGACTTCAGGTAGGGGTTGTTCTCCAGCATGCTGCGCCGGGCGCCGAGCTGGTCGGCGGGCAACTCGCCCTTGATCGAGGCCGGGCTTTCCAGTTCGTCCGGCATGCGCCCGACCACGCTATAGAAGTTCGATTCGGCGTCTTGCAGGTCGACCATGGCCGTCTGGTAGTTGTTGTCCGCCAGGGCCCGACGGGCGGTGGACTGGTCGCGGTCGGCGGTGCTGCCGATGCCGCGTTCGGTGCGCAGGCCGATCTGGTCGGTGACCCGCAGGTGGGCCTGCAGATTGTTCTTGGCCAGGGTCAGCAGGTCGCGGCGCTTGAGTACTTCCAAGTACACCTCGACGGTGCGCAGGGCCAGGCTTTCGGCAGTGCCGCGGGTGTAATAGGCACGTGAGTTGACCACAGCTCCCGTGCGTTGCACTTCGTTGGAGGTGTTGAAACCGTCGAACAGCATCTGGCGCAGGCGCAGTTCCGACTGGGTGTAGTTGTCGGTCTCGGTGTGGTGATTGCCGCCACGGGCGCGGGTGGTGCTGTTGTCGCTGTAGCCGCGGCCGTAGGCGGCGTTGAGGTCGAGGCTGGGGTAGAAGCCGCCCTTGGCGACTTTTACATCTTCATCGGCTGACAACCGACTGTTACGGCTGGCGTTCAGTTCCGGGTGAGTGTCCAGCGTGCTTTGGATGGCTTGGGTCAGCGACATCGCTTGGGCATTGGTGCAGGCCATGGCGATCAGAATCGCGCTGCAGAGGGGGGTCAAGACGCGCATGGGTACATCTCCTGTGGATCAGTGTTACTGGTCTGTCGCCATTTATTTGACGAATTCATGGGGTCAAACCGTCTCAGGCTTGTAACAACAGAGCTAAGAACATTTGCGAGAGGACCTAAGAAGGATTTCTCATAATGTTTATGTCCAAAAAAACTTATGCGTTCTGCGCGAAGCAAGACATTGTTCAAAGCACAAGCCTTGAGTTCTGTGCGCTTTGGCGCGTTTTCAGGCTTGAGGAAAGTTCAATCGCAAGTGCAAGCGGATGATGGGGTAGAGGAAAAAAGGGAATTTTATGGTGACGGTTTTTTGTCACTTTGTCCCTGGGAAGGTTCTCTGCAAACGGCTTGAAGCGCGGGTTGGCGGCTGATTTGAATCAGTTTTGTGCCACTTTCGGGCGAGGCCCAGACCACCGGATCTGTTGCGCTTGTGCACGTAACCGAGGTTTCGACTACTGGGGTCGGACAGGGAGATAAGCACATGGCCAAGTTAATCGGTGTTGTCAGCAAGGTGGTTGGGGAAGTCTTTGCCGTGGCGGGAGATGGCAGTCGCCGTAGCCTGATCGAAGGCGACCGACTGTTTGCCGGCGAGCAACTGCAGACCGGCGCGGCGGGTGCGGTGGCGGTGCAACTGACCAACGGCCATGAGCTGACCCTGGGGCGCGACAGCAGCCTGGGCCTTTCCCCGCAATTGCTGGCCGGACAGGCGCCGCAGGTGCATGGGTCTGAAGACCTTGCGCCCAGCCAGGCGCAGTTGACTGATGTGCAGCAACTGCAAAAAGCCATTGCTGCCGGTGCCGACCCGACCCAGACCGGTGAAGCCACGGCCGCCGGCCAGACCGGCAGCACCGCGGCCGGTGAATTGGGCGGTGGGCACTCCTTTGTGTTGTTGACCGAAGTTGCCGGGCGCGTGGAGCCGGTCATCGGCTTTCCGACGGCGGGCTTTGGCGCGATTCCAGAGTTTCCGTTGTTCCAGGTCGCCGGGCAGCCGGATACCGGCAATGGTCCGCCGGTAGTGGTGCCTCCCGATAACCCGGTGAGCCTGGATGGGCTGGCGGTCGAGGGTGGCGAATTGACGCTCAACGAGGCCAATCTTGCCCAAGGCTCGACCAGCAGTCCGGCAGCGCTGGTGCAAAGCGGCACCTTCAACGTCTCGGCGCCCGATGGCCTGCAGAGCCTGACGGTGGGCGGCATCAGCGTGGTCAGCGGCGGGGTGACCAGCAGTTTCCCGCAAAGCATCACCACCGAGTTGGGCAATACCTTGAGTATTACCGGGTATAACGCGGCCACCGGGGTGATCAGCTACAGCTACACATTGACGGGCAATGAGGCTCATCCGTCAGGCGGCGGCACCAACAGTCTTGGCGAAAACTTTGCGGTGGTTGCCACCGATAGCGACAACGACACCGCCACGGGTTCGCTGGATATCACGGTTATCGACGATGTACCCAAGGCGCTGGATGACAGCCATGAAGGCAGCGCATCGGAAAGCCTGTTGACCCTTGTCGGCAATGTCCTGGACAACGATACCCAGGGCGCCGACCGCGTCGCCAGCGGCCCGATTGTCGGCGGTAGCTTCACCGGCCAATACGGGACTCTGGTCCTGGCTACCGATGGCAGCTACACCTACACACTGAACACCGGCGATCCTGACTTTGTAGCGCTGCTGGGCGGCGGCAATGGCACCGAAACCTTCACCTACACCCTGACCGACGCCGACGGCGACACCAGCACCGCCAACCTGGTGCTGCAAGTGCATAACAACGATGACCCCGTGGTGATCGGTGGCATCAGCGTCAATGGCGCCGACCTGACGCTTTATGAAAAAAACCTGGTGGACGGCAGCAGCCCCGACGCTGGCGCGCTGACCCGCACCGGCAGCCTGACCGTGTCGGCAGTGGATGGTTTACAGAATCTGTCCGTGGGCGGGATCAGCGTGGTATCCGGCGGTGTCGCCGCCGGCTTCCCGCAATCGATCGCCACCGGACTGGGCAATACCCTGACCATCACCGGTTTTGATGCGGGCACCGGGGTGATCAGCTACAGCTACACCCTGACGGGCACTGAGGCGCATCCGCTGGCCGCTGGGGCCAATGAGCTGAGCGAAAGCTTCAGCGTGATCGCCACTGACACCAACAACAGCACGGCCACTGGCACGCTGCATATCAGCGTGGTGGACGATGTGCCGACGGCGGCCGATGACAGCAATGAACAAGTGGCTTCTGAAAGCCAACTGATCCTGACCGGCAGCGTGCTGGGCAACGATGTGCAAGGCGCCGACCGCATTCCTACTGGCCCTGTTACACCCGCGA
>NZ_JAHIDY010000002.1:35568-259075 GCF_018732265.1 Pseudomonas sp. TAE6080 | reverse complement strand
ACATGGCGGCACCTTACCGGAGGGTGAGGTGTTGCACTCAGTTTTTGCGGCCGCCCGGTTATATCCCTGCCCATGGCATTATTGGTGACGACTTTACACAGTTTTTGTCATTCGTCTTTTATGACGGATCGGCAGGCACTATTGCCCAGGTAGGTAGTCTAGCCTTTGCTATTCTGGCGTTTGCCTCTTTCCGGTCACTGTATTATTTCACTCGTAGTATTGGTTTTGCATTCGTTTCAATTTTCTGCCTTTTTGGGAATTTGAGCTGGCTGTATTTGACGCCGTTTCTATGTCTCTGGCTGAGCCCAGTCTTATATAAGCGGCCCACCCATTGGCTTATTGTCTGGATGGTGACTGCGCCAATTGTCGTATTGGGTGTTCCACCGCAAGGGTTGTTATTGGCGGCGGCGAGCGGCCTGATGGCGGCCTATTTTACCTGGCGAGTTTGGCAAAATCGCAAGTCTGAGCCTCTGACCGGGATTATTGCGACGGCTGTAGTGATTCTGGTTGTGGGTTTAGTCACCCCTGCCGGCGTAATGTTGTTGGGGGCGATTCGTTATGTGTTGGAGAACGGTCCTATCAACCAGGTGGCCTACGGTATTCCATGGAGCCTGAGTTGGATTGCAGGTGGACAGCGAGGCTTTATTTTTGAAGTTGTCCGCATGTCCTGGATCGCTATTCCGCTGGTTTGCCTGTTGCTTATCTACGGCTGGAGCAAAGATGCCAATCGTCGTGCCGTGGCTGTTTTTCCCTTGGTTATTGTTTTGCTTTTCGTCTTGTTGTTGATTCCTTACTCAATGGGGCGTATTGACCCTGGGGCAATGTCCCGTCCGGGCTTGGCTGCAAGTCTGGGCTGGGCAATCCTGCTGCCGGTTGCGGTGTGGAGAGTTCTCGATTCTGGCGCTCGGGTGACGATGATAGTAATCGTTGCGAGCATAAGTTCAGTTTTGGGTTATGCGCCGTTTACGACAGCGATCAACAATCTAATCCAATCCACGGCTGCAACGATTGCCACCCCTGTACTGCGAGATGGTCCAAGTGCTGGGTTGCCTAACCTTGGGCGCGCTTCCGTACAGGAAGACCACTGGATGAGGTTAATCAGCCTCTCGAAGGTCTTGGCTGAGCATGTCCCCGCAGGTGAGACTTACCTGGACCTGACGTCGCGTAACGCACAGTACTTTTATCTGGGTTATCGACCTCTTTTACCGGTAACGGCTGCCTACAATATGGTTTCGCCCGCTCAGCAACAGCGCGCCATCGATGCATTGAAAGAAAACATGCCAACCGTTGCATTGCTGGAGGGAGTGAACGTTATCCACGATGGCGGCGGGCTGGCCCTGCGTAACCCTTACTTGTATCGTTTTATTGTTGATCACTACGATCCAGCTTATGTAAATGGTTTCATTCTGGGCTACAAAAAAGGTAGCGTCGAAGCGCAATCCTCGCAGATCGATATTCCTCTGATGGACTTTACGGATGTTAACTGGCTGCGGGGTCTGCACCGTAATTCAGCAGCAGCGTATATAGAGGACCCAGCGCTGTTAGCTCTGATCAAGGTGGGTGATGAGGTGCGCACCCGCTCGGGTGATGTACGTCGTGTTGTGCGGGTTGATGTATCGGGGCAGAGTGTTTGGCTGGAAGGACCTCCCTTTGAGGCTTCTTCTACAGGCCTGAAAAACTCAGTGACGCTACTTAAAACAGATGCTCGTAAGCTTGCTGAATACAAAACGGCTCTGTTACAGAAGGCTTTTGGGCAAGCTGAGCTGCAAAAAATCCCGGTGGCATGGGGGCGTTCCCAAACGTCTCTGGACAATAGGATGACAAGCGTCAAACCTCTGGATGTGTTGAAGTCCAGCCTCAATCAATTAGTGGCACAAGAGGGGGCGTATCGGGTCGACGGTTCTGATCCTTACATGAGCTTTGACCTCACAGGGTTGAGTCTGTCTGGCCACGACGCTGGCCTGCTCAAGTTCGAGTTCCGCTGCTCAGGCCGCGCTGCAGAGCCTCGTATGCAGGTGTTCTGGTGGGGGGACGGGCAACAAGGGCCGTTCGAAGCCTCCAGTGTTCGTTTCAATGCAGAGGACGGGACGTTGATCGTGCCGCTGGATGCGTCACCGCGTTGGTTGACGTTGCAGCATGTGAAGGGCATCCGTATCGACTTGGACAATGCTGGTGCTTGCAGCAGTTTCAAGGTTGATAACCTGGGGCTCTACCAGCGGCAGCACTGATACAAGGTGCTCCCCTAAAAGACCCGATGGCCCTGGCGGACATCGGGTCTTGTCGTTTCAGTGCTGTGGGCGCTTCAGGTCCACCAATACCGCACCAGATGAAAGAAAATCGGCGCCGCAAAACACACCGAATCCAGCCGATCGAGCATCCCGCCGTGCCCTTCGATCATATGCCCCCAGTCCTTCACGCCCCGGTCGCGCTTGATCGCCGACATCACAATCCCGCCGGCAAAGCCCAGCAGGTTGATCAACAGTGCTATCAGGAAGGACTGCCAGGGGTTGAACGGTGTGATCCACCACAGCGCCGCGCCGATCAGGGATGACAGCAGGATGCCGCCGACAAAGCCTTCGACGGTTTTCGACGGTGACAGGTTGGGGGCGATCTTGCGTTTGCCGAACAGTTTGCCGCACACGTACTGCAACACGTCCGAGAGCTGCACCACGATCACCAGGTAGGCGATCAGCAAGAGGTTGCGGCCCTCGTAGCCGACGATGTCGAGGGTCAGCAGGGCGGGGACGAAGGATACGCAGAACACCGCGATCATCAGGCCCCACTGTACTTTCGAGGCCCGCTCCAGGAAGTGCGTGCTGTCGCCGCCCAGCGAGGCCAGGATGGGTAGCAGCAGGAACACGTAGACCGGGATAAAGATCGAGAACAGGCCGTACCAGTCAAAGTAGATCAGCAGGTATTGCAGCGGCAGCGCCAGGTAGAACGCGGCGACCAGCGCCGGGTAGTCGCTGCGGCGGGTGGGGGTGAGGGTGAGGAATTCGCGCAGGGCGTAGAACGACACGGCGTAGAACAGCAGGATCACCGTGCCGGTGCCGAGCCAGAAGGCGATGCCGATCACCACCACCATCACCCACCAGGCGTTGATGCGGGCGTTGAGGTTGTCGATCACCGCGTTAGGCGTACCACGGGTGCGTAGCTTGAGGATCAGGCCGATCAGCGAGGCGAGCACCAGGATCATGCCGATACCGCCGAACAACATCAGGGTTTGGCTATCCATGTCAGGAATGCTCCGGGGCGAGGGCGAGCAGGGCGTCGCGGCTGCGGGCGAGGAACAGGGCCTTGTCTTCACCGTCTGCCAATTGCAGGGGGGCGCCGAAGCTGGTGGTGCATAGCAATGGCAGTGGCAGCACGCGACCCTTGGGCATCACGCGGTTGAGGTTGGCGATCCACACCGGGATCAGTTGCGCCTGTGGATAACTCTTTGCCAGGTGATACAGGCCACTTTTGAACGGCAACAGGCCATCCTCCAGGTTACGCGTGCCCTCGGGGAAGATAATCAGCGAGTCGCCCTGTTCCAGGGCTTCGAGCATTGGCTGCAAAGGGTTATCCACAGGGTCTTTGCGTTCGCGGTCGATCAGCACGCCGTTGAAGACGCGGTTGATGATGTAACGGCGCAGCGCGCTTTTGTTCCAGTAGTCCGTGCCGGCCACCGGGCGTGTGGCTTTGCGCAGGTTTGGCGGCAAGGATGCCCAGAGCAGCACAAAGTCGCCGTGGCTGCTGTGGTTGGCAAAATAGATGCGCTGCACCGGTTCTGGCGCACAACCCAGCCACAGGCTGCGGGCGCCGGTCACTGTGCGGGCCATGGAGGTAATCAGGGTCGCGACCACGGGTTCGAACATGAGGATTCCTTATCCGGAGAAGGGCAGCCACGGGCTGGCCAGGATGACGGCCAATGTCAGTACTACTTGCGCGCCCAGCAGGTAAGCCTGTTTGCGTAGCAATTTGAGGGCGCCGCGCTGGCGCTCGGTCCAGGGTCGGCTGGTGCGGTTGGCCGGTTGCAGGCCCAGGCTTTGCAGGCTCTGGTCCAGTTCGCCGGTGCGCTCTATGTCCTTGGCCATCAGCGCAAACAGATCGGCATCGAACGCCACCCGCAGTGCCCAATACTTTTGCAGCAGCCCAAGGATAATCATCCACAGGCTGAGCAGCAGGCAGATCGGCGTGATACTGACCATCAACAGTTGCGCCAGGCCAAACAGCACCCCGAGCAAGGTCAGGCCTGTGGATAACTGATCCAGCGAGCGGCCGCGGCGCAGCAGGCTGGCGACCACCTGGAGTTGCATATCAGCGGGCATACGACAGTTCTCCCAAGGCTTGACGGTGATTGGCATGCAGGACCACATCCGGTCGTGCTGTACGAATAATAGCCAGTGCCTCATCCACCGTGTTGGCCCGCCCGCTGTGCAGCAGCCATGCAGCCACGGCGCTGGCACTGCGCGAATAACCGAGGGCGCAGCACACCAGCAACGGCCCGTGTTCGCGCAAGCGCTCAATGGCTTGGGCCGCTTCCAGGCACTGTGCAGGTGTAGGTACGGTCAGGTCGAGGACGGGCAGGGCATGGTAAGCGCGGCCTTGTGGATAAATCGGCAGTTCGGCACACAGGTCGACCACGGCATTGAATGAATTTAACTGTGCTGCTGTCGGAATCCGCCCCAGCCAGACGTTATCCACAACCTGGTCGGGCTGTGGATGTTTGCGCGTCCAGAGCCGTGAGTTGAGCCACGCCGCCGCGAGATAAGGCGCATACAGCCAGCGTGCTGCCGGGCTGAGGCGCCCATCCGCGCGTTTCTGAAAACCTGCGGCGCCCAGCAGCCAATAGTTGAGCGCCACCAATAACACCGCCACGGCCGGCCAGAGCAGCCACAACCCTGCGCCCTCCAACGTAAAGGCCGCTATCGCCAGCAACAGGGCGCCCACGGCGTAACGCAAGCCCAGGCGCCAGCGTTTCGGGTCCTGGGTCAGCCGTGCATGCAACAGCGGGCTTGGATGATCCACCGGCCATAGCCACACACACAGCCAGCCGGCCAGGGCGCCTGTGGGTAAGTCGATAAAGTGATGCTGGTAAGTGGTCAGCACCGAAATGCCGATCAGGGCGAACCAGCCATGCACCAGCCAGCGCCACAGGCCCTGGGTATGGCGCTGGTACATGACCCACAGGATTACCAGCAAGGCGATATGCAGCGAAGGCGCCTGGTTGAATGGCTTGTCGAACCCTGCCAGCACCGCGAACAGCCAACCGAATACGCCGTCCATTTCCGGCCGCTCAAAGGTGAAGCGCAACGGCCAGAGCAGGAAGCAGCTCACGGCAATCACCTGGGCACTGAGCAGGCGCAGGGCATGTTGCTTGAGCTCATGGCGACTGTTGGGCAGCAGCAGGGAGAAACCATAGAGCAGGTCGATCGACCAGTAGGGCACGATGGTCCAGGCCCAGAACGGCATATGGGTTTCCCAGCCGAACACCAGGGTGCCGACGTCGCTGCGCTGGCTGGTGACCCAGGTGGCGAAGCCGTAGGTGCTGAAGAACAGCGGTGCCAATAGCAGCAGCCACAGCAACGCTGGTTTGAAAAGTCCCGGTTCGCGCATGCTCAGATCTTCTGCGCCAGCGAGACGCTGAAGATGCCCCACTCATCCACGCGCTGGGTGATCTTGCGAAAGCCCGCCGCCTCCACCAGTTGATCCATTTCCGCCTGGCTACGACGCCGCATCACCCAGGCCTGGCCCTGGCGATGGCTGGTCAGGGCGCGGGCGATCAGTTCCAACTGCGGGTGCCACGGTTGGCCGGTGTACACCAGGTACCCGCCGGGCTCCACGGCTTCGGCCAGGCCGGCCAGGGAGCCGCCGACCATGGCGTTATCGGCAAACAGTTCATACAACCCGGACACCACGGCCAACGTTGGCTTGGGTGCCAGCGCTGCCAGGTCGGCCTGGTCAAACGCATCACCTTTGACGAACTGCGCAATATCCCCCAGGCCTTTCTCGCGGATCAGCGCGCCGCCGTCGCGTACGTTGATATCGCTGTAGTCGCGCAACAGGATTGATTCCGGCAGTGGAGAAACGCCCTGCAAGGCTTCCAGAATGTACCGACCATGCCCGGCGGCGATGTCGACGATGCGCACTTCACGAGCGTCGTCCCGCAGTTTGGCCATGGCCAGGCGTAGTAACTCTTCGACATGCAGTTTGCGCTGGCGAATCCCACGCCAGCCGATGGAGTTCAGGTAGTTGGTGTCGATCATCCGCCCCAGCGCACCTTTGCCGGTGGGCTTGTTGCGATAGACATAGTCCAGGGTGCTGCCGGAATCGAAACCGGTGTCAAAGCCCAGTTTCACGCCCTCGGACAACTGGCGGCCCAGGCCCATGCTGGCGCGGGTCATGCGCCAGTACAGGTCACGCAGTGAGTTGCGTGGCAGCGGCGCGGCGAGGGATTCGGATTCGGCGCAGGTCGCGCCGATCTTGTCGGCATCCAGCAGGCTGGCGCGGTCCAGCGGGTGCTCGAAGTTTTGCAGGATAAAACGCCTGGCGCTGGCCAGTGCCACGGCGCGGTCACGTTCGCCGAGGGTGTCGTGGAAAAAACCGGGGAGGATGTGCAGTTCTTTTTTCAGGCTGCCCAGGCGCTCGAAGAACTGTTGCTGGGGTTTGCGATGCACCACAAAGTCCGAGCCGGAGATCAGCAGTTGGGTCGGCACCTGGATGGCCTGGGCATCGGCGACCACACGGTCGGCCGCTTCGTATAGGCCCAGCAGCACGTTCACCGAGATCGCCTTGGTGATCAGTGGGTCGCTGTCATAGGACGCCACGCGTTCGGGGTCATGGCTGAGAAACTTGGCCTTGACGTAGCTGTTGACGAAAAAGTTGCCGCGAAAGCGCCGCATCAGCGCCAGGCCTGGCCGGGCGAAGGGCACGTAGAGCTTGACCTTGAACGCCGGGGAGGCGAGCACCAGGGCGCGGATGTTCGGCGCGTAGTCGTGGACCCAGGTGGCAGCGATCACCGCGCCGACGCTTTGGGCGATGACGGCGAGGTTGGCGGGCTCAATGCCATAGGTTGCGCCGATATGGTCACAGAAGGTCTGCACGTCCCGCGCGCTGGTGGCAAAGCTTGGGCTATCGCCACGCTCGCCGGGGGATTGGCCGTGGCCACGGGCGTCCCAGGCGAAGAAATCGAAGTGCGGCAGGTCCAGCTCATCCACCAGGTGCGCAATGCGCCCGGAATGCTCGTGGCCACGATGGAACAGCAGGATCGCCTGGCGCGGCTCGCTGCCTGCCTCTGTGGTCGCGGGCCAGTGCCGATAGAAAAGTTCTACGCCGTCATGGGTGCTGAAGGTGTGCTGCTGCTGTTCGCGCATCGCAAGATCCTTATGCCGTAGGAGGGATGTCTTGTGGTTCTTTGAGGCCCTGGCGCACACGGTTGACCAGGGTGTAGGCGAGCAGTGCAGCCACCAGCCACATCACCCCGTCGACCCAGCCGGCGCCGAGCCAGCCCAAAGCCACGCCGGTGGCGAGTACGCCGAGGATAAACGCACGATCACTTTTGCCCATGGGTCCGTCATAGCGCCGCGATGCGCCGACCATGGGCCCGAGCACGCCAGCGTATTCGCTGAACACCGCCAGCAGTGTCACCAGCAGCACCGGTGCCAGGCTGACCCCGGGGATCAAGGCAAATGGCAGGATCAGCGCGCTGTCGGCGATCACGTCGCACAGTTCATTGAGGTAGGCGCCCAGGCGCGACTGCTGGCCGAACTCCCGGGCGAGCATGCCGTCGATGGCATTGAGGGCCATGCGCAGGATCATCCACAGCGGGATCAACGCGAACAGCCAGGTGTACTGGGCGAAACCGGCGATCAGCAGGCCCACCAGCAACGACACAATCGCGGCCAGCACCGTGATCTGGTTGGCGGTGGTGCCGTTGTCATACAGGCGCTGCACCAGGGGCCGCAGCAGGTTTTGAAAACGCGGTTTGAGCTGATAGATCGAAATCATGAGAGTGACGCTTCCTTGTCCGTGATCCCGCGAAAAAGCTGCTGCGAGTGTGACGACAAATCGCGGCGGGCACTAGTGATGGCTCCTACAAGGATTGAGGAAAGCACGAAAATTTTCACAGCGTTGTAACGTCCATCCGGCACCTCACTCTAGTGCTGTGTCGGGACGGAACAAACCGTTCAGCCGACCCCCTACAGACCCATGAGGAATACCACAATGAACTTCAAGAATGCCGTTTCCGGTGCTGCCCTGGCCATTGCTGCCGCCACGATGTTTGCCGGTGTCGCGACTCAGGTCCAGGCGGCCGATGAAGCGAATGTGCATTGCTACGGCGTGACCTCCTGCAAAGGCATGAACGACTGCAAGACCGCTGAGAACGCTTGCAAGGGCCAGGCTGTCTGCAAGGGCCATGGTTTCAAGGCCATGACCAAGGCTGCCTGTGATGCAGCAGGTGGCAAAGTCGGCGAATAACCGCGAACAGGTGATCCCGCAGCGGTGTGCACGCCGCTGTGGACACTTACCAGGAGTTCGTCATGTCGGTATCGGTTCCTTGCCTGGGCTACGGCCTGGGCTTACGCAGCGCTTACTATCAGGAGATCATCGAGCAGTCGCCAGATGTGGACTGGTTCGAAATCGTCTCCGAGAATTATCTGGTCCAGGGCGGTAAAGCCTTGTACTACCTGGACGCCATCGCCGAGCGCTATCCGCTGGTGATGCATGGTGTGTCCCTGTCCATTGGCGGGCCCCATGCCCTCGATATGGATTACCTCAAGCAACTCAAGCGATTGGCTGACCGGGTCAAGCCGGCCTGGGTTTCCGATCACCTGTGCTGGAGCCGTGGCAACGCCCATCAACTGCATGATTTGCTGCCGCTGCCCTACACCGGGGAAAGCCTGCGCCACGTCGCTGACCGTGTACGGCAGGTACAAGACGTGTTGCAGCGGCCATTGGTGTTGGAAAATGTCTCCAGCTATGTGCGATCCAAGGATGACGAATTCACCGAGTGGGAATTTCTCAGTGCCTTGAGCCACCTCAGCGGTTGCGAGCTGCTGTTGGACGTCAACAACGTATATGTCAGCTCGCGCAATCACGGCTTTGACGCCTGGACTTTTATCCGCAACCTGCCGCCGCACAGCATCCGGCAACTGCATTTGGCCGGGCATATGGACTATGGCGATTACGTAGTCGATACCCATGACCATCCGGTATGCGATCCGGTGTGGCAGCTGTTTCAGCAGACCCTGGAACATCTGGGGCCGGTGGCGACATTGCTGGAGCGCGATGACCATTTCCCGCCATTCGCCGAGCTGCTCGACGAACTGGGCAAGGCCCGTGAGTTGGGGGCTGGCGCTTTGGCCAGGAGGTCACTATGCGCCTGATCGAGTGGCAACTGGCGTTCGAACGACATCTCTTGGCAGACAGTGACAACAGTGGCTTTGGCAGCACGTTGATCGGTGGCCCGACCCTGGACGTCGACACTGGGCTGGCGATCTACCACAACGCCTACCGGGCTCGCCTGCTGGAAGTGATGCAAGGGGATTTTCCAGGGCTGTGGCATTGGCTGGGGGATGACGAGTTTGCTGGGCTGGTGGCGGCCTATGTGCACCGTTACCCCTCGACGCACTTCAGCTTGCGCTGGTTGGGGCAGCGGTTTGAAAGCTTTATCGGCGAGCATCTGGTCGCCGAACAAAGCGCCCCCCTGGCAGAACTGGCCCGCCTGGAATGGGCCTTTACCCTGGCGTTTGATGCGCCAGCGGACCAACCCCTGACCCTGCAGGATATGGCGCAACTGGCACCTGAGGCCTGGCCGTTGTTGCAAGTCGAGTGGGCCCCGACAGTGCAGCAGGTGGTGTGCCGCTTCAACAGCCTGCAGATCTGGCGCGCGGTCAAGGCGCAGGCTGAGTTTCCCGGTAGCCAGCCATTGCCGCTGGCCGAGGTGTGCCTGATCTGGCGTGACCAACAGGTGTGCCGCTACCGTAGCCTGGAGCCTGCCGAGGCGTACGCCCTGGCCGGGATGGCCGAGCGGGGCTGGACGTTTTCAGAACTGTGCGCCGAATTGGCAGTCACTTATCAAGAGGGCGCGCCGCTGCAAGCTGTCACGTGGTTGAAACAGTGGGTTCAGGACGGTTTGCTGCAACGTCGGGCACCATAGAATGGGGCTATTGAATCGATAGCCTGCTACTTTTTTATGGATGGTCTACCCTCATTTCAGACGTCTGAAACAAGGGGGGACTACTCATGCTCGCGCAACTTCCACCGGCCTTACAGAATCTTCAGCTACCGCTGCGTCTGCGACTCTGGGATGGCCATGAATTCAACCTGGGCCCGGAGCCCAGCGTCACGATTGTGGTCAAGGACCCGGTGATGGTGACGCAACTGACCCATCCCACGCTCGATTCCCTGGGCGCTGCCTTCGTTGAAGGCAAACTGGAGCTGGAAGGCTCCATCAGCGATGTGATCCGGGTGTGTGACGAATTGAGCCACGCACTGGTCGAGGAAGATGAGCACGCCGGACCGGTGCGTTCGATCCACGACAAGGCTACGGACGCCGCCGCGATTTCCTACCACTACGACCTGTCAAACGAGTTCTACCAGCTCTGGCTGGACCGTGACATGGCCTATTCCTGCGGTTACTTCGAGACCGGCAGTGAATCCCTGGACCAGGCCCAACAGGACAAATTCCGCCACCTGTGCCGCAAGTTGCGCTTGCAGCCTGGGGAATATCTGCTGGATGTCGGTTGCGGCTGGGGCGGGCTGGCGCGTTATGCGGCGCGTGAGTTTGGGGTCAAGGTGTTCGGCATCACCCTGAGCAAGGAACAACTGGCACTGGCCAGGGAGCGGGTGCTCGCCGAGGGCCTGGAAGACCAGGTGGAGTTGGCATTGCTCGACTACCGCGACCTGCCCCAGGACGGGCGGTTCGACAAAGTGGTCAGCGTCGGCATGTTTGAACACGTTGGGCACGCGAACCTGGCGCAGTACTGCCAGACCTTGTTCGGCGCCGTGCGCGAAGGTGGTCTGGTACTCAACCATGGCATCACCGCCAAACATACCGATGGGCGCCCGGTGGGGCGTGGCGCCGGCGAGTTTATCGAGCGCTACGTGTTCCCTAATGGCGAGTTGCCGCACCTGGTGATGATCAGCGCCCAAATCAGTGAGGTGGGCCTGGAAGTGGTCGACGTGGAAAGCCTGCGCCTGCATTACGCACGCACCCTGGATCATTGGAGCGAGCGTCTGGAAGACAACCTGGAGGCCGCTGCGAAGATGGTGCCGGAGCAGGCACTGCGCATCTGGCGCTTGTATCTGGCAGGTTGCGCCTATGCATTTGCGCGCGGCTGGATCAACCTGCACCAGATCCTGGCGGTCAAACCCCATGCCGATGGCAGCCATGAGTTGCCGTGGACGCGGGAAGATCTCTACCGCTGAGGTCTTTGACCCCACTGCAATACTAAATGTGGGAGCGGGCTTGCTCGCGAAGACGTCGGCCCAGCAAATATTGATGTTGACTGACCCACTGCTTTCGCGAGCAAGCCCGCTCCCACATTGGTTCTGCGTTGGTCTATAGGATCGGGGAAATCAACCGCGCCACCCGCATGCCCAATTGTTGCAGGCGGCGAGTCTGTTGGCTTTCTTCCTGGCTGGTTTCATGGGCCTGGGCAAAGTCGTCCAGCAGCATGTGTTCCACTTCGCTGGCGAAGGCTTTGTCGACAGTCAGCAACATCACTTCGAAGTTGAGGCGGAATGAACGGTTGTCCAGATTCGCACTGCCGATAGCGCTGATTTCACGGTCTACCAGCACCACTTTCTGATGCAAGAAACCGGGTTTGTAGCGGAATACCCGAACCCCGGCGCGTACCGCTTCAATCGCGTACAGGCTGGACGCCGCATAGACAATCCGATGGTCGGGGCGTGACGGCAGCAGCAAGCGTACGTCCACGCCACGCAATACTGCCAGGCGCAGTGCGGCGAATACCGCTTCATCGGGGATGAAATACGGGCTGGTGAGCCACACCCGCTCGGTGGCTGCGTGAATGGCTTCGACGAAAAACAGCGAGCAGGTTTCATATGGGTCCGCCGGGCCGCTGGCCAGCAGTTGGCAGAGCACGCCGTCATCGGCATAGGTGTCGGGCAGGATCAGTGGCGGCAGTTCGCGCGCAGCCCAGAACCAGTCTTCGGCAAACGACTCCTGCAGGCACGCCACCACCGGGCCGCTGACTTGCACGTGGGTGTCGCGCCAGGGCGCGAGCGGCGGTTTTTTACCCATGTATTCGTCGCCGACGTTATGCCCGCCGACAAATCCGCTAAGACCATCCACCACGACAATCTTGCGGTGGTTGCGGAAATTCACCTGAAAACGATTGAGCCAGCCGCTGCGGGTGGCAAACGCCTTGATCTGTACCCCGGCGTCGCGCAGCGATTGCACATAGCGGTGGGGCAGGGAGTGGCTGCCGATGCGGTCATACAGCACGTAGATGGCCACGCCCTCGGCGGCCTTGGCCTTGAGCAGGGCGTGCAGCTGGCGCCCGAGTTCATCGTCATGAATGATGAAAAACTGCACCAGCACAGCCGTCCTGGCTGCGCGGATGGCCTCGAAGATGGCGCTGAAGGTCGCATCGCCATTGACCAGCAAACGCACTTGGTTATTGGCCAGGCACGGCATGCGTCCCAGCTTGGGCATGGCGCGCAGGGAGGCGTAGGCGTGGGAGTTGCGCGCGGCCAGGGCCTCTTCGACCCAGGGGCGCCAGTTCAGTTCGGTGATTGCCTTGTGCATCTCCTGATTGGCCTGGCGCCGGGCCTGGATATAGGCATCGAAGCTGCTGCGGCCAAAGATCAGGTAGGGGATCAGTGTCAGGTAAGGCATGAACATCAGCGACAGCGCCCAGGCGATCGAGCCTTGGGCGGTGCGCACGGTCAGCACCGCGTGCAGGGCGGCCAGGGAGCCGAGAAAATGCAGGGTGGCGATGAAGTAACCAAGCAAGTGCGGGCCGAAGAAATCCATGGACAACATTACTCCTGACAATCCAATGCGTAACAGACCATGTTCGGCGGCGATTGTCGCTATTTTATTGAGCATGCAACGCCGACCACTTTACGGCGTCTAACACCGACAATTACCCAGGAGTTACCCGATGAATGCTCGTCTGCTTGGTTTGGCCATGGTTGTTGGTTTGACGCTGCCGGTGGCAGCGCAGGCGCAGATGTTGGCGCCGGGCTTGTGGGAATTGACCACCAGCAATATGAAAGTCGATAACCAGAACCTGCCTGACTTGTCGTTGATCCTCGGTCAACTGAAGCAACAGATGACCCCGGAGCAGCGCGCGATGTTGGAGAAACAAGGCATCACCATGGCTGGCAAGGGCGTGCAGGTGTGCCTGACACCCGCGCAAGTAGCCTCCGATTCGATCCCGCTGACCGACCCGCAATCGGGTTGCAAGCAAGAGGTGACAGACAAGACCGGCAACCAGTGGAAGTTCCGCTTCAGTTGCCCGAAAGCCCAGGGCAGTGGCGTGGCGACGTTCCAGAGCCAGAAGGCGTTCACCACCTCGGTCAACGGCACTTTCAACGCCACCGGTATCCAGCAGAACGGCAGCCTCGACACTCAAGCCCAGTGGTTGGGCAGCGACTGCGGTACGGTAAAACCTCGCGTCTGAAGCATCCCCCTGTAGGCGCCGGCAAGTCGGCGCCTACACATTTGGGTCAGCGCAAAAAGTGCAGGGGCAGCCCCTGGCAACTGTCGACCACCTGACCGTTATGCCAGGCCAGGTGCCCCGATACCAACGTGGTGCTGACACTGTGGCGAAAGCTACGCTCGGCAAACGGCGTCCACCCACAACGCGCCAGGATCGGCTGGCTGCTTACCGGTTTGCCGTGGGGTTCGGGCTTGATCAGTACCAGATCGGCCCAATAGCCTTCACGCAGGTAACCCCGGTCGGGTATGGCGAAGAGGTCGGCGACGCGATGGCTGGTCTTGGCCACCAACGTGGTCAGCGGCAGCAGGCCGTCAGCCACCAACTCCAATAATGCCGGTAGTGCATGTTGCACCAGGGGCAACCCCGCGGGTGCCTCGCGGTACGGCCGCTGTTTTTGCTCCCAGGTGTGAGGCGCATGGTCGGTGCCGATCACATCCAACCGGTTGCTGAGCAAGGCCAGGCGCAGGGCGTCACGGTCGGCACGGGTCTTGATCGCCGGGTTGCATTTGATCTGGTGGCCCAGGCGCGCGTAGTCATGATCATCGAACAGCAAGTGATGCACACAGACTTCAGCGGTGATGAGTTTTTCTGCCAGCGGCTTGTCTTCGAACAGTGCCAGTTCCCGGGCGCTGGTCAGGTGCAGCACATGCAAACGCGTACCGTGGCGACGGGCCAGATCCACCGCCAGGGATGAGGATTTGTAGCAGGCTTCGGCGTCACGGATCAGCGGGTGCGCGACGGCAGGAATGGCTTCGCCGAAGCGGTTGCGCAAACGTTGCTCGTTGGCCTGGATGCTCGGCGTATGTTCGCAGTGCGCGAGCAAAATCGTCGGCACCTCGGCAAATAGCCGCTCCAGAATCTGCGGATCATCCACCAGCATATTGCCGGTGGAGGCCCCCATAAACACTTTGACTCCGGCAACCTTGCGCGGATCGAGGGCGGCCACGGTATCGAGGTTGTCGTTGCTGACCCCAAAGTGAAAGCCATAGTTGGCCACCGAGTGCAGGGCGGCGCGGCGTTTCTTGTCAGCCAGTGCTTCGAGGGTCAAGGTCGCCGGCTGGGTGTTGGGCATGTCCATGAAACTGGTGATCCCGCCGGCGACAGCTGCGCGGGACTCGCTGTAGAAACTGCCTTTGTCCGGCGCGCCAGGCTCACGAAAATGCACCTGGTCGTCAATCATGCCCGGCAGCAGCCACTGACCCTTGGCGTCGATCTCGACGGCGGCGTTTTGCCCTTCGATGCTGCTGGCGATTTTTTTGATACGGCCGTTGGTGACCAGCACGTCGGCGTCGAACTCCTGGCCTTCATTCACCAGGCGGGCGTTGCGGATCAGCAGGCTGCTCATAGTCAGAACTCGTTTTGCAGGGCTTTATAGCCGCGCACCAGATCAACGTTTGTACGGGCCACGTCCTCGGAAAACTCCGAGGCACTGACACTCACTGGCGGAAACTGCGACAGGTCGGTATTGGGCCCGATACGGGTGGTGGAGGGCACATAGAACGCGGCGGGCAAGTCGCGACCATCGACCACCGAGTTGTGCCGCACCACACAGCCATCACCGACCACACAGTTGAACAGCACGCTGTTGAAACCGATAAACACCCGATCGCCGACGATGCAGGGGCCGTGGACAATCGAGCGGTGAGCAATGGAGGTGAACTCGCCGATGGTTACCGCCGCGCCGGATTTTGAGTGGATCACCACGCCGTCCTGGATATTGGAGTTGGCGCCGATAGTGATCGGATCCATGGCGCCGTCGGCGTTGACTTCGTCGGCGCGAATCACCGCATAGGGGCCGACAAATACATTTTCGCCGATGACCACTTTGCCGCAGATGATCGCGGTTTTATCGACGTAGGCTGACTCGGCAATGACCGGCAGATCGCCGGAGGGGTTCTTGCGGATCATGCAGCAGGTTCCTTGAGGGGCGCGGTGAGGATGTGTACCTGGTGGTCTTCAATGGCGTTGTAAAAGCAGGTCGGGCGCCCGGTGTGGCACGCCGGGCCTTGTTGGTCGACGATCAGCAGGACGGCATCGCCGTCGCAGTCCAGGCGTGCTTCGATCAACTGTTGCCTGTGGCCTGAGCTTTCACCCTTGCGCCACAAGCGCTGGCGCGAGCGTGACCAGTAGCAGACCTGGCCGTTGGCGAGGGTTTCGTCGAGGGCCTGGCGGTTCATCCAGGCCAGCATCAATACCTCGCCGCTGCGGTGTTGCTGGGCGATGGCGGCAATTAGGCCGTCGCTGTTCCACGGCAAGGCATCCAGTACCTGGGCCAGGGGAAAGCGGCTGCCGACGGCGGCGGCTTCCAGTTCAAGCATCGACAGTGTCATGGCGTGCCCAAGGCGTCGTACAAGGTGTTGAGGTTGTATTCAAACAGGCCGGTAAAGGTACTGGCCGGGCCTTTGGCGGCCAGGGCATCGGAGTACAACGTGCCGCCGATATGCGCGCCGCTTTCCTCGGCAATCTGCTTGAGCAGGCGTGCGTCCTTGATGTTCTCGATGAAGACCGCCTTGACGTGGGCCTGGCGGATCTGGGTGATCAGCGCGGCGACTTCGGCGGCCGATGGTTCGCGTTCGGTGGACAAACCTTGGGGCGCCATGAAGTCGATACCGTAGGCCTGGCCCAGGTAGCCGAAGGCGTCATGGGAAGTGACGATGCGTCGATTGCCCGCAGGCAGCGCGGCAAACTTGGCCTTGGCTTCGGCCAGCAGGCGGTAGATCTTTTGCAGGTACGCCTGGCTGTTGCGTTGGTAGTCGGCCTTGTTGGCCGGATCGGCAGTGATCAATGCCTGGGTGATGTTGCTGATGTAGATTTCGGCGTTGGCCAGGTTATGCCAAGCGTGGGGGTCGGGGATCTTTTCACCGTCTTCGTCCAGCGTGCGGGCGATCACGCCTTTGCTGGCGTTGACCACCGTGGCTGGGGTTTCGGTACTGGTAATCAGGCGATCCAACCACGGCTCGAAGCCCAGGCCATTCTTGATGATGACGCGGGCCTTGAGCAGCGCCTTGGCATCGTCGGGTGACGGCTCATAGGTGTGTGCATCGGCATCGGGGCCGACCATGTTGCTGAGCTGGATATGTTCGCCGCCGACCTGCTGGGTCATGTCGGCGAGAATGCTGAAGCTGGTGACCACCTGGAGCTTATCCTGGGCGGTCGCGAACGACAGCGGGAGCAGGACGCTGAACAGTACGAGTAGAGCGCGCATCGGAAAACACCTCATTGGGATGTAAGCAAGGGCGGGCGGCGCAGCAAGCCATGTACCGGCCCGAACACCACGGACAGCAGGTACAAGCCGCCAGCCACCAGCACAATCGCCGGGCCGCTGGGCAGCGAGTAATAGAACGACAGCAACAAGCCAAGCCACACCGACACGCATCCGAGCAGCGCCGATATCGCGATCAATACCGGCAGCCGCCGGCTCCAGAAGCGTGACGCCGCGGCGGGCAACATCATCAGGCCGACCACCATCAAGGCGCCGATGGCCTGGAATCCGATCACCAGGTTCAACACCACCAGGGTCAGGAACACACCATGGGCCAACGGCCCGAAGCGACTGACGGTTTGCAGGAACAGGGGGTCGAGGGTGTCCAGCACCAGCAGTTTGTAGATCAGTGCCATGGCGACCAGGCTGAAGCCGGACACCCACAGCATGCCGGTCAAGGTCGGGCCGTCTACCGCCAGCGCCGAACCGAACAGCAGGTGCAGGTGCAGCAGGTCCAGGCGCTTGCCGGCCAGACCAAGGATCAGCACGCCGGCGGCCAGGGAAATCGGGTAGATCGCAGCCAGGCTGGCATCTTCGCGCAGGCCGGTGCGGCGGGTGATCCACGCGGCGAGGCCGGCCATGCCCAAGCCGGCGCCGAGGCCGCCGAGGGTCAGGGCCGGCAGGCTCAGGCCGGCAAACCAGAAGCCCAGTGCGGCGCCGGGCAGGATGCCGTGGGCCACCGCATCGCCGATCAGGCTCATGCGCCGCAGGATCAGGAACACCCCCAGCGGCGCGGTGCTACAGGCCAGCAGCAGGCCGCCGAGCAGAGCGCGGCGCATGAACACGAAGTCGCTGAAGGGCATCCACAGTTGGGCGGTGAGGTGCATCAGGCGACCTGCATCTGCGGTTGTTGCAGGATCAGTGCGGTGCTCGGCGCGAGCACGCAACCGCTGCTTTTGATCTGCAACGCCTGTGGCAGATGTTGGCGGACAGCGGCCAGGTCATGGCAGACCACCAGCAAGGTGCGGCCTTCGGCATGCCAGGTGTGGATATGCTTCCACAGCAGTGCCTGGCCTTGTTCATCCAGTGCGGCATGGGGTTCATCCAGCAACAACACCGGCGCTTCGGCCAGGCTGAGGCGAGCGAGCAGGGCGCGTTGCAGTTCGCCGCCGGACAGGGCCATCAAGGGGCGCTGTTCCAGGCCGCTGAGGCACCAGTCCTCCAGCACGGCTTGCAGGCGTTGGCTGCGTTGTTGCGGGGAGTGTTTTGTCGCCCAGAAACCGGCAACCACCAGTTCTTGAAGGCTGATAGGAAACTGCCGGTCCAGATATTGTTGCTGTGGCAGGAAAGACATCCCACCGCGCCGTGGAACGTCCAACATGACCTTGCCCGCCAAGGGCTTTTGCAAGCCGGCGATAACTTTCAACAAGCTGCTTTTACCCGAACCGTTCGCGCCGATCACCCCGGTCAGGCTGCCTTTGCCCAATTCGATATCAATGGCCGGCGTCAGCGGTTGGCCCGGAGCGCCCCAGCGCAAGGCATTGCAACGGATCACGCGCCAACCCTCGTCCAACGGCTTTCGGCCACGGCATCGTGGGCGTGCAGGCTTTCGGCGTGGATGACTTTGAGGTGAAAGGCTTGCACGGCGTCCGAGCGTTGCAGCGCCAGGTTCAGGCGGCGGGCGGCGTCTTCACAGAACATCAGGTTCTGCCCGTTGGCCAAGGCGAAGGCTTGTTCATCGGCCCGTTTGACCGCGGTTTGTACGGCAGTGCCAAGGGCGGTTTCGGCCTGGTCGATCAATTCCGTCAGTGGCAACGTGGGCTGCCCAGGTTGCAGATCAACCTGCAACTGCGCAGTGCTGCGCTGGCTGTGCGGTGTGGCGATGATCCCTTTGGCGCTGCCAAGCCAGGCCAGCACGTCTTCGTGTTGCAACGACGTGTTAGCGAAGTCATCGATAAATTGCTGCTGAATCAACTGCCTGGCGAGGGCTGCCGAGCATGGGCAGGTTGAAGAGTAAGTAACGTCAATTTTTAGTTCCACGTGGAACATCTGCTTTTCCAAGCGCGCTTCGATGCTCACCGGATAGCTCTTCCAACCGGCTAATGGGCTGACCAGCGCAGGACGCTTAAGCAACAAATCGGTATGAATCCGCAGGTACGCACTGTTCGACAAGCCTTCATGGCTATCGAGAAAACGCTGTAGCACCTGGCGCAGCAGCGCTGGTTGCAGGTCTTGTGACTCAAGCATTTCCAACGCCAGGTATAAGCGCGACATATGAATGCCGCGCGCCTCGCCATCGTCCAGGCTTACTCCTGCATCGGCCTTGGCGCTCAAACGTTGGCCGTCGATCAGGATGGGCAGGGCAATGCCACACATGCCCACCCAGTCGAGTGGCAAGGCTTGGCGAGAAGCCTGCGCGGCGATATCCGGCAGAGTCAGCGCATTCATTAGAAGGTCCATCGTTGGATATAAACCGACATGTTATAGTATAACAATTCAGTCGACGATTATTTTTCTGCGGTGAATGTCATGCACAGACGTCAACTCCTTAGCCTGCTGCTGGCCAGCTCCGTGTTTACTTTGCCTTTTGCGCTGCATGCGACGCAGATCCGCAATGCGCGCCTGTGGCGTTCCAATGACAAGCTGCGGTTGGTGTTCGATCTCAGCGGCCCGGTGAGCTACAAGACCTTTTCCCTGGGCGCACCCGAGCGGCTGATCATCGACTTGAGCGGCGCGGGCCTGAGCGGTGATTTCAGCCAATTGGCACTGGCCAACAGTGGCATTACCGCGATTCGCTCCGGGCGCCAGGGCGCGGGCGACACCCGAATCGTCCTCGACCTGGCCCAACCGATGCAGCTCAACAGCTTTGTCCTGCCGCCGCAGGATGGGCAGGGGCATCGCCTGGTGTTGGACCTGAGCAGCAGCGCCCGCCAAGCACCGGTGGAGAAAGCGCATCCCAAGCGCGACATTATCGTCGTGGTCGACCCCGGCCACGGTGGCAAGGATCCCGGCGCTGTTGGCGCCAAAGGTGAGCGGGAAAAGGATGTGGTCCTGGCCATCTCCCAGTTGCTGGCCAAGCGGCTCAAGCGCGAGAAGGGCTTTACCGTAAAGCTGGTACGCAACGATGATTTCTTCGTACCGCTGCGCAAACGGGTGGAGATCGCCCGGCGCTACAGGGCCGATATGTTTATCTCGGTCCACGCAGATGCGGCACCACGGCTGACGGCATCGGGGGCTTCGGTGTATGCCTTGTCCGAAGGCGGTGCCACTTCGGCAACGGCGCGCTTCATGGCACAGCGGGAAAACGGCGCCGACCTGTTGGGCGCCACCAGCCTGCTCAACCTCAAGGACAAGGACCCGATGCTCGCCGGGGTCATCCTCGATATGTCGATGAGCGCCACCCTGGCCGCCAGCCTGCAACTGGGCAATACCGTACTGGGCAGCCTGGCGGGCATCACCACGTTGCATCAAAAGCGTGTGGAGCAGGCGGGGTTCGCGGTGCTCAAGTCGCCGGACGTGCCGTCGATCCTGGTGGAAACCGGCTTTATCTCCAATGTCCGTGACAGCCAGCGGCTGGTCACTGCGCGTCATCAACAGGCAATCGCGGATGGCCTGTTTGAAGGGTTGCAGCGCTACTTCCAGAAAAACCCACCGATCAACAGCTACATGGCCTGGGCCCAGCAGCAGAAGAACGGCCAGGCCTAGCAGCCGGTGATGCGGCTACAGGTGAACTTGGCGCTGGCGCCGCCGGAGCTGGAAAACCGGTTGATTGTGGTCCAGCCCACGCGCCGCGTGTAGCCAACCCATGCCTCACCATCGGAGGCCAGCCCGGTAAAAAACGTCAACTGGCCATAACGGCTGTTGGTCTGGGCCCAGTAGCGCTTGCCGATCACCTCAAACCCTCGCAAATAGGTGGTGCTGCCCACGGTGGCGACGCTGTACGCGTTGCCCTGGGCATCGACGCAGGCCAACAGGGTGGCGCTGCGAGTGCAGGTGGCCAATTGGCTCGGCACTTGCGCGCCGGCCTGACTCGCGACCAGCAGCAACACGCCGCACAACAAGTATTTCATAAGGCTTCTCGGGGCATGGACGGGCTCAAGGATTGCGCCCTTCGTCGCGTCAGGCAAGCGGGGATTAGCTTATTTGCACTGTTATACTATAACATTAAAACGAAGCCTGACCCGTGAACCGACCTGATGACTGAACAAGACCTGCTTGCCCAATCGCCCGCCGATTACATGAGCGAGCCCCAGCAAGCCTTTTTCCGCCAGTTGCTGCTGGCCCAGCGCGCTGACCTGCAAACGCGCATCGACGCCGAGTTCATGGTGCTGCGCGAGCAGGAGCCCAACAGCGACCCCGCCGATGTCGGCAGCGCCGAAGAACAGCGCCACTGGCAACTGCGCCTGCTGGAGCGAGAAAAGAAGCTGTTGGACAAGATCGACGAAGCCCTGGAGCTCCTGGCCCGCGGTGAATACGGCTGGTGCCGCGAAACGGGCGAGCCGATTGGCCTCAAGCGCCTGTTGCTGCGGCCTACAGCGACCCTGTGTATCGAAGCCAAAGAACGTGAAGAGCTGCGCGAACGCCATCAACGGGCGATTTGACCGGCCAACCTGATGAGGAACACCTGATGACCGACCGACTACCCGTTACTGTGCTGTCCGGATTTCTCGGCGCCGGTAAAAGCACGCTGCTCAATTACGTCCTGCGCAACCGCGAGAACCTGCGGGTGGCGGTGATCGTCAACGACATGAGCGAGATCAACATTGATGGTGGCGAGGTCCAGCGCGACGTCAGCCTCAACCGCTCGGAAGAAAAACTGGTCGAGATGAGCAACGGCTGCATCTGCTGCACCTTGCGTGAAGACTTACTGATTGAGGTCACAAAGCTCGCCAGGGATGGCCGGTTCGATTACTTGTTGATTGAGTCCACCGGCATTTCCGAGCCGCTGCCAGTGGCCGAAACCTTCACCTTTCGCGATGAAAACGGCCAGAGCCTGGCGGATATTGCGCGCCTGGACACCATGGTTACCGTGGTCGACGGCATGAACTTCCTGCTCGATTACCAGGCGGCCGAAAGCCTGGCGTCCCGTGGCGAAACCTTGGGTGAGGAGGACGAGCGCTCTATCACTGACCTGCTGATCGAACAGATCGAGTTTGCCGACGTCATCCTGATCAGCAAGATCGACCTGATCAGCAGCCACGAACGTGAAGAACTGGTGGCCATCCTTGAGCGCCTGAATGCCCAGGCGCGCATCATTCCCATGGTCATGGGCGAAGTGCCGTTGGCCGAGATCCTCAACACCGGGCGTTTCGACTTCGAGCGCGCGGCCCAGGCACCGGGCTGGTTGCAAGAGTTGCGCGGTGAGCATGTGCCGGAGACCGAGGAATATGGCATTGCCTCCACGGCCTATCGGGCGCGTCGGCCATTCCACCCGCAACGGTTTTTCGACTTTATCGACCGCCCGTGGAGCAACGGCAAGTTGCTGCGCTCCAAGGGTTTTTTCTGGCTGGCCAGCAAGCATCGTGATGCCGGCAGTTGGTCCCAGGCTGGCGGCTTGATGCGCCATGGTTTTGCCGGTCGCTGGTGGCGCTTCGTGCCCAAGAGCCAATGGCCTGAGGACCAGGAAAGCGTTGCGGCGATCATGGGCAATTGGCAGTTGAGTACTGGTGATTGCCGTCAGGAACTGGTGTTTATCGGGCAGAACATCGATTTTGCGCAACTGCGCGTTGAGCTGGACGCGTGCCTGCTGACGGATGAAGAAATGGCCCTGGGCGTCGAAGGTTGGCGCCAGATGGTCGACCCTTTTGGCCCTTGGTACGAGGAGGCAGCCGCCTGATGCTGGCACCTGTGATTCAACTGCGCCCGGTGATTCGCCAGACCCGTGGGGAAACCCCGCTGGCGCTGGCCGATATCCTGGACAACGGTGTGAACCTGGCGCTGTGGCAGCGCCAGTTGCCGCTGCATATCGCCGAGTTTGGCGCCTTGCTGGTCTCGCTGAACGAGCCGCTTGCCGAGTCGCTGGTGGTGGAATTGGACAGCGAAGAGGCTGAGCCCAACTTGCTGGGCCTGGCCGCAGGCTGTCGTGATCTGGAAGGCTACGACGGGTTTATCGCCGATGTGGCGTGGCTGGTCAGCGCCTTTGCCTGCCTGTTGGGGGCCAAGCGCATCGGCGTGCGGCTGAGGCTGCTGGATAAGGCCATGTGCCCGCGTTTTCATGTCGATCACGTACCCGTGCGCTTGATCACCACCTACGCCGGCATCGGCAGTCAGTGGCTGCGCGAAGGGGTGATGGACCGCCGCCAGTTGAGCCAGGCAGACGCGGAACCCAGCGAGCGCATCGAGCAGATCCACTGTGGTGAGGTCGCCCTGCTCAAAGGCGAAAAGTGGCGCGGCAATGAAGGCTACGGCTTGATTCATCGCTCGCCGGCGCTGGCCGCCAACGAACGTCGGCTGATTCTGACGCTGGATTGGTTGGCATAACCGGGTAGGATCAAGCCTCTCTACACGGTCAGAACAATGTCCAGCATGCTGCAAAATATTCCCACCCATGTGATTGCCGGGCCTTTGGGCGCCGGCAAGACCAGCCTGATCAAGCACCTGCTCGCCCAGCGCCCGCCCCACGAACGCTGGGCGGTGTTGATCAATGAGTTCGGGCAGATTGGCCTGGATGCCGCACTGCTGACCCTGGATGACGATGGTATTGCCTTGGGCGAAGTGGCTGGTGGCTGCTTGTGTTGTGTGAATGGCGCACCGTTCCAGGTAGGCCTGGGCCGTTTGTTGCGTAAGGCCAAGCCCGACCGTTTGTTTATCGAGCCCTCAGGGCTTGGCCACCCGGCGCAATTGCTCCAGCAGTTGCGCCAGGCGCCCTGGCACACCGTGCTGGCCGTCCAGCCTTGTGTGCTGGTACTCGACGCCCAGGCGCTGGCGGCGGGCAGGTCATTGCCCGAGGCCCAGCGTGAAGCTCTGGCCAGTGCCGGGCTGCTGGTGCTGAACAAGGATGAAGGGCTGGACGCCGTACAGCGCGGCGAGATTGAAAGGGCGCTGCCGGCTTGCGAGGTTTTCTGGACCCGACAGGCGCAACTGCCATTGGCCCGGCTGCCGGGGCTCGATGCTCAGGCGGGGGCGGCTGTGGATAACTTCGAAACACCCAAGGGGCTGGGGCAGATCCCGGCTATCTGGAGCGATCCATGCGTGCCGATCTGCCTGCATCAGGCCCAGGCAGGTGCGTGGAGCATCGGTTGGCGCTGGCATCCGAGCCAACAGTTCGACACCTGCAAGGTCCGGCAATGGCTGGAAAGTTTGGACTGGCAGCGCGCCAAACTGGTTATCCACAGTGTCGGTGGCTGGGTCTCGGCCAACGCTGTGGATAACACCACGCTCACCTGGCAGCCCAGCGAATGGCGGCGGGACTCGCGTATCGAGCTGATTTTCAGCGAGGAACAGGACGTGGCCATGCTGCAAGCAGCCTTGGCCAATTGCCGTCAGTGACGGGTCTTGCTGTGCTCCTGGCGCCACTGGCTCAGTTCAATCACTTCGGCAGTGGGCGGCGGCGTCTTTATTTCAAACGGATAGGGCGCCAGTTCGATCTGCGCACTGTGGGCACCAAACTGGGTGATGGTGCCGGGATGGCGGGCTTCGCCGGTCACGGTGAACTCAAAGTTGTAGACCCGCGCCAAACGCCGACGGCCGTTGGCGTCCTTGACGAAACCGATGCGTTTCAAGGCCACGGCGCCGTCGAGCAGTTCGATGTCGAGCTTGGCGCAATGCTGCTTGACCCTCTCCAGCGCTCGCTCGCGCAGGCCGTGGTTGTGCCACACCCAAGCGGCAGCCGCCGCCAGCAGCATCAGCACAAAGATATTTCCCAGGGTTAGCATGCGATTTGCTCCAACAAAGTAAGGCCAGCTTAACTGTGTCTCCGGTCTGTCGTACAGGCTGCTTTTAGTCGCATACTGCGCGGCCAGAATTTAACGGTTTTACGGAAATCCCCTGCATGAAACGTACGCCTCATCTGCTTGCGATCCAGTCCCATATGGTCTTCGGCCATGCCGGCAACAGCGCCGCCGTGTTTCCCATGCAGCGGGTGGGGGTGAATGTCTGGCCGCTCAACACCGTGCAGTTCTCCAACCATACCCAGTATGGCCAGTGGGCGGGAGAAGTGTTGGCACCGCAGCAAATTCCTGCGTTGGTAGAAGGGATCGCGGCGATTGGCGAGTTGGGCAACTGCGACGCGGTGCTGTCTGGCTACCTGGGCAGCGCCGCCCAGGGCCGGGCGATCCTGACCGGTGTGGCGCGGATCAAGGCGATCAACCCCAAGGCGCTGTACCTGTGCGACCCGGTGATGGGCCACCCGGAAAAAGGCTGCATCGTGCCGCAAGAAGTCAGTGATTTTTTGCTGGATGAAGCGGTGGCCATGGCCGACTTCCTGTGCCCCAACCAACTGGAACTGGACAGCTTCTCGGGGCGTAAGCCGCAGTCGCTGTTCGATTGCCTGGGCATGGCGCGGGCCCTGCTGGCGCGCGGCCCCAAAGCGGTGCTGGTCAAGCACCTGGACTATCCGGGCAAGCTGGCGGACGGTTTCGAGATGTTGTTGGTGACTGCCGAAGGCAGCTGGCACCTGCGTCGGCCGCTGCTGGCATTCCCGCGCCAGCCGGTGGGCGTGGGCGACTTGACCTCAGGTTTGTTCCTGGCGCGGGTGCTGCTGGGCGACAGCCTGCTGGCGGCCTTCGAGTTCACCGCAGCGGCTGTGCATGAAGTGCTGCTGGAAACCCAGGCGTGCGCCAGTTACGAGTTGGAGCTGGTGCGAGCCCAGGATCGCATCGCCCACCCGCGTGTGCGCTTCGAAGCCACGCCGATCAGCCTGTAACACCACAACCCTAATGTGGGAGCGGGCTTGCTCGCGAATGCGGTGGGTCAGTCAGCACCTGTATTGACTGATTCACCGCATTCGCGAGCAAGCCCGCTCCCACATTTCGATTGGGTTTACAGTTTGGGATCAGAGGGCGTCGGCCTTGATTTCCTGGTAGCGCTTCTCCAGCTCCTGGCGAACCTGGCGACGCTGCTTGCCCTGGATAAACCGGCGCTTGTCTTCACTGTTCTGTGGCTGCAACGCTGGCACGGCGGCCGGTTTGCGGTCGTCATCGACGGCGACCATGGTGAAGAAGCAGCTGTTGGTATGACGTACCGAGCGCTCGCGGATGTTCTCGGTGACCACCTTGATCCCCACTTCCATCGAGGTGTTGCCGGTGTAGTTGACCGACGCCAGGAACGTCACCAACTCGCCGACATGGATCGGCTCGCGAAAAATCACCTGGTCCACCGACAGTGTGACTACGTAGCGGCCGGCATAACGGCTGGCGCAGGCGTAGGCCACTTCGTCGAGGTACTTGAGCAGGGTGCCGCCGTGGACATTGCCTGAGAAGTTGGCCATGTCAGGGGTCATCAATACCGTCATCGACAGCTGGGCGTTTCCGGGTTCCATAGCACACTCACGGTTGTAGGCATTGGTTGGGGGGCACCTCTGCGGATGCTGGAATCATTACAGCGCCATCCCTTACGGGACGCCGGGACGGGGCTTGCCGTCACGCCGGGAGCGATCTGTTTCCATATATTGCACCGGCTTTCTGCCGGAAGTCGCGGTGTTACCCTTCAAAAGCCTATTTCAAGGGCATTTCTTACGATTAAGGCAGACTTTTCCTTCCGCACATTACGAGCCGTTGTGGCGGCTGCGTGGAACTTGGGAAAGTGCCAGCACCCTCAAGGAGCCCCTCGCCATGCACGCCATCAGCTTTATCCAGGACTTGGCTGTGATCATGCTCGTGGCAGGGGTGGTGACCATCCTGTTCCATCGCCTCAAGCAGCCAGTGGTCCTGGGGTACATCGTTGCTGGCTTCATCATCGGCCCACACACTCCGCCATTCGGGCTGATCCACGACGAAGACACGATCAAGACCCTGGCCG
This sequence comes from Pseudomonas sp. TAE6080, assembly GCF_018732265.1. NCBI lineage: Bacteria > Pseudomonadati > Pseudomonadota > Gammaproteobacteria > Pseudomonadales > Pseudomonadaceae > Pseudomonas > Pseudomonas sp. TAE6080. Next base: position 232,240 of record NZ_JAHIDY010000002.1, on the reverse strand, counting down.
AGCTGGGGGTGATCTTCCTGATGTTCTGCCTGGGCCTGGAGTTCAGCCTGCGCAAGCTGTTCAAGGTGGGCGCCACGGCGTTTATCGCAGCCTTCCTCGAAATCATCCTGATGATCTGGATTGGCTACGAAATCGGCCAATGGTTCGATTGGAACACCATGGACTCGCTGTTCCTCGGCGCGATCCTGGCGATTTCCTCGACCACCATCATCGTCAAGGCGCTCAACGACCTGAAGATGAAAAACCAGCGCTTTGCCCAACTGATCTTTGGCGTGCTGATCGTCGAAGACATCCTGGGTATCGGCATCATTGCCTTGCTGTCGAGCATCGCCGTCAGCGGTACAGTCAGCTCCGGCGAAGTGTTTTCCACCGTCGGCAAGCTCTCGCTGTTCATGATTGTGGCGCTGGTGATCGGCATTTTGCTGGTGCCGCGGCTGCTGGCCTACGTGGCCAAATTCGACAGCAACGAGATGCTGCTGATTACCGTCCTGGGCCTGTGTTTCGGGTTTTGCCTGTTGGTGGTCAAGCTCGAATACAGCATGGTGCTGGGGGCCTTCCTGATCGGCGCGATCATGGCCGAATCCCGGCAGTTGCTGAAAATCGAGCGTCTGATCGAGCCGGTTCGCGACATGTTCAGTGCGATTTTCTTTGTCGCCATCGGCTTGATGATCGACCCGCAGATCCTGCTGCAATACGCCTGGCCGATCGCGGTGATTACCGTGGCGGTGGTGCTGGGCAAGATGTTGTCCTGTGGCCTTGGCGCGTTTATCGCTGGTAACGACGGCCGCACCTCGTTGCGGGTAGGCATGGGGCTGTCACAGATTGGCGAGTTTTCTTTCATCATTGCGGCGTTGGGGATGACGTTGCAAGTGACCAGCGACTTTCTCTACCCAGTGGCGGTGGCGGTTTCTGCGATTACCACGCTGCTGACGCCGTACCTGATTCGTGGTGCCGATCCACTGTCGTTGAAGATTGCAGCGGTGATGCCGCAGCGCCTGAGCCGGGTGTTTGGCCTGTATGGCGAATGGCTGCGTAGCATTCAACCCCAGGGCGAAGGCGCGATGCTGGCGTCGATGATCCGCAAGATCATCTTGCAGGTGGGGGTGAACCTGGCGCTGGTGGTCGCGATTTTCTTTACCGGCAGTTTCTTCGCGGCGCGTATAGGCGGGTATCTGCAAGGCTGGATCAGTGATCCTAGCTGGCAGAAGGCATTGATCTGGGGCGGCGCATTGTTGTTGTCGCTGCCATTCTTGATTGCCGCGTATCGCAAGCTCAAGGCGCTGTCGATGCTGCTGGCGGAGATGAGCGTGAAGCCGGAAATGGCCGGGCGCCATACCCAGCGCGTACGACGGGTGATTGCCGAGTTGATCCCGATCCTCTCGCTGCTGGTGATTTTCCTGCTATTGGCAGCCTTGTCGGCCAGTATTTTGCCGACCAACAAGTTGCTGGTGTTGATTGCGGTGGTGACCGCCGCAGTCGCTGCGGTGCTCTGGCGCTGGTTTATCCGCATACATACGCGCATGCAGGTGGCCTTGCTGGAAACCCTGGATAACCACAAGGACACCCACGAACACTGATCAGCTTTCCAGCCAGACGTCCCGCGCCCAGTGCCACACCGATTCCCAGGACTCTTCGGTGACCAGCTCTTCTTCGCCGGACCACAGCACTACCGTGCCGTCTTCCTCGACGCAGTAGTAATCGTCTCCGTTCTGGCAGATCGGGATCAGCTCGCGAGGCACGCCGATATCCCAGGCATTGGCTGCGACATCCGGCAGATAGGTGTGGGACTGTGGGTCGGTGATGGTCACCGGCTCCAGGCTGCCATACACCACATCGCTGACGGTCAGCAGGAATTCCTTGAACACAAACGGGATGTTGATATACAGCTGTTCTTCGACTTCCACCAACTGGTCTTCGTCGGGCAGTTCCAGAGGAACCGGTACCGGTTCGTTGGCTTCACGCAATTGTTCGATAACTTCTTCCACGGCCGGGATCCTCATGCTAGATGGCGCGGTTTATAGGGGCGTTTTATACAGTAGCTCGCTATAAGTGCAACCGCGAAATAGAAAACCCGGTGAAGCCGGTTAAAACTGCTTTTCCAGCTTTAGGCTGATGCTGTTTTTGTCGTAGGAATAAAGCCAGTCGACATTGCTTACGACCTTGTTGTACTTGACTGTCAGACTGGGCACCACATCCATCACCGCCAGGCGTGGGGCGCGCAGGATAAACGTGTAGCCTTGTTCATCGTCGCTGCGTCGGTCATCAACAATCGCGCTGTAGGCATCGTATTGGCGCTTGCGGTACGAAGCGAACAGCACGGCGCTGACGCCCACCTCGAAATCCTTGGCGACGCCCAGCCGCACACCTTTTTGCAGGTAAGCCTGGGTACGGTCCTGGGCGTTGCGCTGGCTCAGGTCCACGCCGCCGAACAGCGTCCAGCGCTGGGGCAGTGCCTGCCACAGGGTGGCGTAGACCGAACTGATGCCGCCGTCGAGGTTGGTATTGAGGTCGTGCTTGTAGGCCATGTCCTTGTATTCGCCTTCGAGCTTGAACATACGCGTGGCCGATAACGTGTGGATCCATTCGCCCCGCAGCCCCCAGGCGCTGTACATGGCGTTGTCGGCAATGGTGTTGAACTCATACGACGGACCGAGGGAGTACTGGTTCTTGGCATCGTGGTAGCTGTAGCCGGCATTGTTGATCACTGTGCCTTCGTTGTACTTGCTCTCTTTTTCATACGCCTGGCCGTACAACAGCGAGCGCATGAATACCCCGTGATGGCCGCTGAGGGCGATGCGTTTGTTGAGCGTGGCCTCGTAATCCGCGCCGTGGGCAGACACGGCCTTGGGCAGCGAGCGTTGGACCAGAATGGTTTCTTCGGCAGTGACGTAGCGATACGTCACCGTGCTTTCTGGTGACTGGTTGAGGTTTTTGCCCCAGGTCGGGCCGATGGCGAAGGAGCCTTGCCAGTCTTCACGGTGATCCAGGGCCTGCTTGAAACTGTCGACGGTCTTGCCCAGGCCCATGGCCTGCGCGTCGGAGGGGCTGAGGCCGCTGCTGATCTGTTGGAATACGGCGTTGGACTCGCCATCCTTGCGGTTCTCGAACAGCACCCGCGCCAGCTCCAGGCGGCCGGGCAGGAAGTCGGACTGTATCGCCAGCAACTGCCGGTAATAATCTTCGGCCTGTTCCAGATCGCCATCGGCGCGGGCCAGACCGCCCTTGGCATAGGCGGTGAGCATCGGGTCGTGGCCGGGCAGGGCGGTGTAGCGTTTGAGATAGTCCCTGGCCTGTGGCCAGTTCTGACGCGAGAGGGACACGTACACTGCACGGCCCAGCTCATCCAGGTTGTTGCCGACGGTGTAGTCCTGGCCATCGATGTTCAACAGTGGCGCGGCGCCGTCGCTGGGCAGTTCATCCTTGAGCAACTCGCGCTCTTGCTGATTGGCGCGGTACTCGATGGTCTGGTTCAGGCGCAGGCTGGTGTCCTGGTCGGCAGCAAATACCGCAGGGGCCATGAACAGCAGCAGGGAAAAGGGTAAAGCGTGGAGCGCAGGGGATCGTTTGCAGTAGGGCTGGGGCATTACCGGGCTCTCGGGATCGCTTCAAAACGCCAAAAGCAAGTGCCTGGGGGCAGGCACTTGCTTGGGTGGTGCTACAACAGGTTCACCGGCGATTACTTGGCGACGCCACCGAAAGCGGTGTCGTAGTTGCGATCGGCGAACTTGGCGATACCGGCCAGCGACGCTGTGGAGCCTGCGCCGAAGAAGCTGCCTTGGGTGGTGCCGGTTGAGAGGCTTGCATTAGTGACGGCATCGCGCGCTGCAGCGTTGCCGGCAAAGCTGGCGTCGGCGGTGTTGATGTTGGCCGCCAACTGGACCTTCAGCGTGCTGTTGCTCAGCGAACCGACCAGAGTCGGGGCGGCTGTGCCGAAGGATGCGGTCAGGTCGCCAGACAGCACGTTAGCCCCGGAGTAGTTGTTGATGCCCTGTACCGCGTAGGTCACGCTGGCCGTTGGCAGTACGCGGCCAGTGGTATCGCCGGAGTAGTACACGACACGGCTTGGGTCATTGTTGGCACCCGTCTGGGACCACTCTCCGTAGTACACCTGTTGGTTGGCGACTTGTTTGAAATCGAAGTTGCCCAGTGTGGAGTGAGAGGGTGGCATCATCGCGGTAGTAATAGTGGAGACGCCATTGGCATCGGTGGCAGCCATGCCTTTCAAACCACTGAAAGCGACTTTCGTGCCGTTGTAAAAAGCCTTAACGCCAATGGCTGGCTGGCCCGCGGAACCTGGGTGATTGGTTGAGCCTGAACCACTGGAACCGTCAACGACGATCGTACCATCGTAACTTTGACCAGAAGAAGTGGCTGCTTGAGCAGCGCCAGCCAGACCCAGAAGTGCCATTGCCAATACTGTGTAGTTGAAAGATTTCATTTCATCATCCATTGAGTGATTTAAATTAAGTCAACACGTCAAGCGTTCGCCAATTACCTCTTTAGCCTCCCATGCAATACCTCCAAAGTTAAAAAGTAGTTGTGAAGCCGAGTTTCAATGTTCGGCCGGGCGCGGGCATGGCCGAGCGGGTCAGTGGGTCGATGTAATAAAGATTACTCAAGTTGGTACCGGTTAATTCGATGGATGCGTCATCGGTCAACTTGTAGTTCACGTAGGCGTCATAAGTGACGATCTTGTCCCAAGACATAGGTGTATTCAGGTAATAACTGACCATGGCGTTGTTAGGGTAGTTGTTATAGAACTTGTTTTCATGTTGACGGTAATAAATAGCCCGTCCGCCCACTTCCAGTTTGCGATCAAGGAACCGCGCGCCTAACCCGAGGTTGGCAGTCCACTCTGGCATTGCCATGCTCACCAGGTATCCGCCTACAAAACCGTCATCTACACAGTTTGGGGTACTGCCATCGGTGCTGATGGAGACCGCCGAGTTCTCATCGCAGACGCGGTTTTTCAGGACATGGCCGATGCTCATGTCGGTGAAAAACCGCCCGCTATCGTAGCGACCCTGGAATTCCACGCCGGAAGTGACTTGCTTTTCAAGGTTACTGAAACGCAGTTGTGGGTCGCGTTCGATCACGTTTTTCGTGGTGTTGTAGTAATAGCTCAGCTTGATATCGGCGCTTTCACTGCCACCCCAGCCAGCTAGGTTATGGATATAGGCGGCTTCGTAGTTGTGCGCATGTTCTGGCTCAAGCCCCCAGGGATTGATTGAAGAGGAAAAGCCAATGGTGCTTTCAAACATGCTTGGGTAACGGATGGCCTCGCTGTAGCGCAGGTAGACCCGGCCATTTTCCGAGGTATAGAACGTTGCAGAAAGCGAAGGTGTCCAGCCACTGTCTTTCTGGTGTTTGGCTTTGATGTCTTTTTCGTAGCCCTCACCGTTTCCGGAAGAGCTGCAGGAAATGATATTTTCACCTGCGTTCAAGCCGTTGATACACGGGTTGTTAGCGCGCGAATAGCGGCCTTTACCATCGCTCTCCCAGTTAACCCTATGTTGGGTTTCTTGAATGGGTGATGTTTCTCGTTTAATCACTTCTATATCGGCCAAACGCTCTGCTTCAGTAGCGCCGAAAACATCCCAGAAGCCCTTCATGTTTTCAATTTTCTGATCAATGGTTGTTTTTAATTCGGCATCCGTCAGTGTCTTGCGCGTGGTGTAATACACCCGACGCCCGGTTTCTTCAAATTGCGTTGTTATTCCACTCTTGTCCTGAGCACTTTTCAGATAGTCATCGAACGCCCAATAAGACGAATAACGCATCCCTGCCTCAAACTTGGCAAAGCTCACGGGGCGCCAATCGAACTTGAAGTTGTACTCCTGTTCTTCGCGGCGTCCAGCTCGTGGGTACATGCGAAAGTTGCTGCTGATCATTGGGTCGTAAAAGTTGTCCTTCGAACTCAATTTTTCATGCTGATAACTGCCACCCAGCGTCAGGTCTAGGCTATCAAGCAGCTTGAATTTGTTGCTTGCGGTCAGGCCGACTCGATCATGTTTTGAGTTGGCCAGGGCGGTATTCCTGAACACCGGGTCCTCTTTGGTGGTTTGGTTGGGAACTCCACCACTGCTGTAGGTATCGCTGCGGGTGTTGGTCATCCAGAGGTTGGAATAGAAATCCACCCACGGATTACCTTCGGGCTTGAGGTTGTATTCCAGGTTGTAGGCTTTGCTTTGTACATGGCTCAACGGCCACTGCGGTACGCCGTTGGTGGCGGCGTCGTAAGTCGTGCCGGGGGTAAAGAATGAGATCCGTGATGGCAGGATTTCGCCGTACAGCGCATCGGTGTCGCGGTAACCGAACTCCAGGGACTGGTTTTCATCAATCTTGAGTTTGGCCTTGCCCAGCCAGGACTCCATCTTGCTGGAGGTGTTGGGCACTTCATCGCCCGGTTTGTAGATGGTGGCGAGGTTGGGAATGTAGTCAAACTGGCCGTTGACTTTCTTCCCGCTGGAATAGAAGTCGGTTTTGTTCTTACCTGAGTAGTGGTTGCCTTTTTCGCGGAAGGCATAGGCTGCCAGCAGTTCGAATTTTTCCTGCCGTGTGGTCAGTGCCAGGCGGTAGGCGGAGTCATCGCTGGACAGCAGCTTGTTGCTGCTACTGGTGCGCGGATGTTTGTACAGCGAAGGGTCGTAATAGGAGCTGATGGGAAAGTATTGATAGTCGGGGCTGGGCATTTGCCCGGTCATCAGCGTCGGCAGTTTGGGCGACACCGAGTTGTTGCTGCCTTCGATTTTAAGTTCGCCACCATATTCCTGATCCTGCTTGAGCACGTCGTCGACGTTCAGGGTGCTGGCCACCACTGCGCCACCGATGCCGCTGTAGACGTTGCGCTCCAGGTTCGGCCCCTTTAGAACCTTGATACTGCCGATCAGGTTGGGGTCGATATAGTTGCGGTTGTTGGCGCCTATGTAGCCGCGATATGCGGTGATCGCCTGTTCGGTACCGTCGATGAGCACGGGCACGCGCCCTGGGCCCTGGATGCCGCGAATGTTCGGGTCCAGCGCGCCGCTGTTACGCGAATCGCCGCTGTAGACGTTAAGCATGCCCTTGAACATATCGGCGGGGGCCGCGCCTTTGTAGCGCTCGATCTGCTCCTTGCCGGCGTAGACCGTGGAGATGTCCTGGTCGTAGACGTCGTTGTAGCCCTTTTCATCGCGCGACTGTTTGCCTTCCATGCCGAGCACGTAGGTGGGATGCAGGTCGCCAGGCAGGATGCCGGCCGAGTTCGGCCCGGGTTGTACCTGGATGATCGGGCGGTCGGACGGGCCGCTGAGGCTGTAGGTGACACCTTGATTGGCCAGCAATGTTTGCAGCGCAGCGTCCAGGGACAGGCGACCCTTGACCGGGTTGCCGTAGCTGTTGGTGAAGTCGTTGCTGCCCAGGTAAAGCTCGACACCGGCCTGGCGCGCCAGCAGCACCAGGGCTTGATCCAGGGCCAGGGTCGGCACATCGAAATTGTGCACATCAGTGACCGGGGCGTGTGTTGCACTGACGGCCGGGGCTGCCAGCACCGGGCTGATAGTCGTGGCATCGGCGACCAGCGCAATGACGGCCAACTGAATGCCCAGGCTCAGTCGGGTACGTTTTGTTGCCTGGCGCTTTTTGTTGTTCTCGTGCGTCTGCAAAACCGGCCTCACTAAAGTAAATAAGATTTATTCACATGTAGTAGAAACGGCTCAGCTGCAAAAACGCGATAGATCGTTATGATCTATGTATATGGATTTTTATTTGATTTTTTAAGGTCGCTCAGTAGATCAGGGTCAACCCAGGCAGCTCGACAATACGCCCATGGACTTGCGTTACCAGGTGCTTGAGCGCCTCGTCGAGGTTATCCAGGCGCATCACTGCACTGATCTTGACGTTGCGCAGTGCCTCACCTTTGACCAGCACCAGCCCAGGTCGATAGCGGTTGATGCGGGTTGCGGCGTCGGCCAGGGATTCACGCTGGAACACCAGTCGTCCTTCCTGCCAACTGGCCAACTCCTCAGGGCTGGTGTTCAGCGGTACAAGCCCCGTCTTGGGGCTGAAGCGCAGGCTGTTGCCCTGTTCAAGCAATGCCGAGCCGGCCGCCTCATCGCGCCCGTGATCGGTCAGATTGACCTCGACCCGGTGCTGCAATACGCCCACCCAGCCTTCGCGGTCCTTGCCGATACCCACCAGATAGCGGGTGCCGCGTGCCGTGATATCGGCGCCGGGTGCCTGGACGGTGAAGGGGCGTCGCTCCTGTTCATTCATCGGCGCAGGTGTGAACACGGCTTCGCCCTGGCTCAAGCGCACGCGCCGGGTCTGATCGTCGTAGGCCAGGTTGAGAATACTGTGGCTACCCAACTGCACCTGGCTGCCGTCGGCCAGGGTGATCTGGCGTACTTCGCCAAAACCGGTGTGGTAGTCGCTGGTCAGGGCTTGCGCCCAAAAGGGCGGCGCCAGCAGCATCCAGCAGCCGAGGGCGAAGGCCGTCGCCGCGCCTCCATTGATGATCGGCATGCGTAGCCAGGCCGAGCGCGGCGGGCGCTGGGGTTTTACATAACCGGGGCGTTGTTTGAGCGATGCCGTGGCCTGCCAGGCACGATTGGCGCGCTCAACGGCAGCCGCGTGCAACGGATCGGCAGCCAGCCAACGCGCAAAAGCCTCAAGTTCACGTGCCGAAAGCTGTCCTTGGCGATGGCGCATCACCCAGTCGGCAGCTTTGCGCTCTACCGGGTCGATAGTCTGTGGGGAGGCGTTCACGGTTCGGTCTATTTACCTTTTGGCTCTTTGTCATACACAAGGCTCAGCCCTCTTGGTCTGGCTCTAGCGCCCGGCCAATCCTGGCCAGGGCCATTGCCATGTGTTTTTGTACAGAGCTTGTGGATATCCGTAAATAGCGCGCGGTCTCTTTGTGCGTCATGCCCTCGACGCGACAGAGCATAAATACGTCGCGGGTACGGGCAGGCATGCGTTCAAGCAGGCTTTCCAGGTGCTCCAGTTCGAGTGCGCCGAGGGCCTGTTCTTCAGGGCAACTGGTCTCATCGACCAGGGTGGCGAAAAAGGCCGTGGAGTCGTTTTCGTAGCGCTTTTCACCAAAGCGCCGGTGATGGTCGATCATCAGGTTGTGCGCTACCCGAAACAGATAGGACGGCGCGCAGAGCACGCGCTCCAGGCTCTCCAACTGGGCGATGCGCAAAAATGTGTCCTGCACCAGGTCCGAGGCCAGGCTGGGGGAGCACTTCTTGCGCAACAGATATCGATGCAACGCAGGGGCGTGTTGAGTGAACAGTTTTTCCAGCACGGCGGCACTTTCCTATGCTCGGGCAGAACCGGGGGAGGGCGAGTATAATGAGAGTCGTTCTCATTAATCCAGTAAAACTCCGCACTGCGTTTTCCACAGGCAAAAAAACACCCCGGTGGTGCAGGCTCTTTGGAACACTGCACTCGACCGGGGTGTTTGTTACAGCAGGCTATGCGCCTTTGCGGATCAGCCGTTCTGGCGGATACCGGCTACCAGCCAAGGCTGGTTTTCGCCTTGCGGACGTTCCATGTTCCAGCTTTCGCTGAACACTTCGCCCTGGTCGAAGCGCGAAGTCTTCGACACACCGCTGAAGGTCAGGGTGGCGATGGTCTTGTCGGCGCGGTCATCCACACCTTCCAGTTGTACGCGCAGGTCGTCGATGTAGGTCGACTGGAAAGCGTCGCCCAACTCGGCACGTTCGCGCTTGAGGAACTCCAGCAGTTGCGGGGTCACGAACTCGGCGATCTTGTCCATTTCGTTGGCGTCCCAGTGTTGCTGCAGGGACTGGAAGTGGTTGCGGGCCGCTTCGACGAAACGCTCTTCGTTGAACCAGGCTGGCGCATTGATCACCGGACGCGCAGCAGCAGATGCCGCCGAGCCGCCGAAGATCGAACCCATGGCAGGCTTTTGCTCGAACACTTCACGCTGCATTGGCGCGCCAGCTGGAGCCAGGTGCTCCTGTTGCTTGCGACGACGGGCGGCGATGAAGCGGAAGATCACAAAGGCGATGACGGCCATGATCAGGATGTCGAAGATCTGCATGCCCTGGAAGCCGCCGCCCATGAACATGGAGGCGAGCAGGCCACCGGCAGCGATACCGGCCAGAGGGCCCAACCAGCGCGAAGCACCGCCGGCCTTGGCAGCAGCGCCCGCGGCACCGGCTGCACCTGCGGTGGCAGCCGCTCCACCCATGCCGCCAGCGGCTGGGGCCATTTGGCTGGTCTGGTGGCTCGGCGCTGCGCCGGAGCTTTTACCGCCACCGAAGCGTTTGGCGTTGGCGTCGAGGCTCATCGTCAGGCCGATGCACAACGCCATGGCGATGCTAAGAAAACGTTTCATAAAGGGAATTCCCATTTGTGGATTGCACGCGCGCCATGTTGCACAGGTGTACTGACAGTGGCTAGCGACATAATGTTTCGGGCTTTTGCGTAAGGCCTAATCCGAATGCTCTGTAGGGTGTATCCGCGCCCTGTGTAGGAGCGAGCTTGCTCGCGAAAAACTCCAAGACACCACGCTCATCCAGGATGCCCGCGTTATCGTTGACGATCTTCGCGAGCAAGCTCGCTCCTACACCGGGCAGGCTTTAGACCGCTTCGAGCTTGGCGTAGCCCATCATCAGCCACTTGCTGCCTTCGGCGAAGTTTACCTGCACCCGGGCCTGGGCCCCGGCGCCTTCGAAGTTGAGGATCACACCCTCGCCAAAGATCGCATGCTTGACCAACTGGCCCAGGCTGAACGGGGTTTCGGGAATTTCCGCACCGGCAAACATGTTGCTGGAATTCTGCTGCTGGCCACCGCCAAACGGCCGGCTGACGCTATTGGACAAGCGCACTTCCTGGATCAACCCTTTCGGCACTTCTCGTACGAAGCGCGACACCTTGTTGTAGGTCTCGCTGCCATACAGGCGACGCGTCTCGGCGTAGGTCATCACCAGGTTCTGCATGGCCCGGGTGATGCCCACGTAGGCCAGGCGGCGTTCCTCCTCAAGGCGGCCGGGCTCTTCCAGGCTCATCTTGTGCGGGAACAGGCCTTCTTCCATGCCCACCAGGAACACGTAGGGGAATTCCAGGCCCTTGGCACTGTGCAGCGTCATCAATTGCACGCTGTCTTCGTGCTCGTCGGCCTGGGTATCGCCGGCTTCCAGCGATGCATGGCCGAGGAACGCAGCCAATGGCGACAGGTCGGCATCTTCTTCGCTGTTCTCGAAAGCCCGGGCGGCGCTGACCAGTTCCTCAAGGTTTTCTACCCGGGCCTGGCCTTTCTCGCCTTTTTCCGCTTCGTGGTAAGCGATCAGGCCGGACTGTTCGATCACGGTCTGGGTCATCAGGTGCAGCGGCATTTCCAGGCACTTGGCGGCGAGGTTGTCGATCAACTCGACAAACCCACCCAACGCCCCGGCAGCGCGACCTGTCAGGCCTTTATTGACGATCAGCAGGCGCATGGCTTCCCACATCGACACATCGCTGTGACGCGCGTGTTCGCGGATCGCCTCGACGGTTTTCTCGCCAATACCCCGCGCCGGTACGTTGATCACCCGCTCCAGCGCCGCGTCGTTGCCGCGACCTTCCAGCAGGCGCAGGTAGGCCATGGCGTTCTTGATTTCCGCACGTTCGAAGAAGCGCTGGCCGCCATAGATGCGGTACGGGATACGTTCGCGCAGCAAGGCTTCTTCCAGCACCCGCGATTGGGCGTTGGAGCGATACAGAATGGCGATGTCGCTGCGGGCCAGTCCGGTTTTCAGGGCGCTTTCAATGGTTTCCACCACGTAGCGCGCTTCGTCGTGTTCGTTGAAGGCTGCGTAGAGGTTGATCGCCTCGCCTTCGCCGCCGTCGGTCCACAACTCCTTGCCCAGGCGCCCGGTGTTATTGGCGATCAAGGCGTTGGCGGCCTTGAGGATCCCGGCGGTGGAGCGATAGTTCTGCTCCAGGCGAATGGTCTCGGCGTCCGGGAAGTCGTCGGAATACTGGTAGATGTTCTCGATTTTCGCGCCGCGCCAGCCGTAGATCGACTGGTCGTCGTCGCCCACCACCATCAGGCTGTCGCCGCCCTTGGCCAGCAGGCGCAACCAGGCGTACTGCACGGCGTTGGTGTCCTGGAACTCGTCCACCAGGATATGCCGGAAACGCTTCTGGTAATGCGCCAGCAGGCCAGGGTTGTCGCGCCACAGGTCGAGGGCCCGCAGCAGCAGTTCGGAGAAGTCGATGACCCCGGCACGCTGGCAGGCCACTTCGTAGGCTTCATAAATGCTGCGCATGGTGGCCAGGAACAGATCGCCGCTGGCCTGGATATGTTGCGGGCGCAGGCCTTCGTCTTTCTGGCCGTTGATGAACCACTGGGCCTGGCGCACCGGCCAGCGTTGCTCATCCAGGCCCAGCTCGCGGATCACCCGCTTGACCAGGCGTTGCTGGTCATCGCTGTCAAGAATCTGGAAGCTCTGGGCCAGGCCTGCTTCCTGCCAGTGGGCCCGCAACAAACGGTGCGCCAGGCCGTGGAAGGTGCCGACCCACATGCCGGCCGGGCTGATGCCCATCAACTGCTCGATGCGGTGGCGCATCTCGGCAGCGGCCTTGTTGGTGAAGGTCACCGACAGGATGGAATGCGGGGACGCGTTCTCGACCTGGATCAACCAGGCGATACGGTGCACCAGCACTCGGGTTTTACCGGAGCCAGCACCGGCCAGGACCAACTGACGGCCAACGGGGGCTGCTACGGCCTGGCGTTGGGCATCGTTGAGGGAGTTCAGCAAAAGGGAGAGATCATCGCGCATCGGCGCATTCTAGGGTGCCGGGGGAAGGGGGGCAAATCCCAATGCCGGGTGGTCGGCACAAAAAGCCGCCGGCGATCTTCAATCGGCAAATAATCGCGTCACTGTGATGACCGGTAAGTCATCGCCTGTAGGCCGCGCCCTGTCTTGTTCAGCCCCTCTGGGCCAAAGGTTTGCGCGGGTTTATTCGCAGAATTTTATGATCCAGAGCAGTTTGGTCTGCCGGCCTGCTTGTGTATGCTCCGTCGACGTTTCGGGCTCACCATTATAAGAACACTGCCTATGACCCTCAGCACTGACCTGCCTGGCCCTTCTGTCGCGCCGGCGCAGGTTATCCGCAAGCACTACGCCATGGAGATGGCGGTCGAGCGCACGCGTCTGTTGTACCAAGGTTCGTTGCTGCCCACTTTATTAATGTTGATCAACGGTCTGGTCTGCGCCTGGTTGCTCTGGAGCCCGCAGCGTTATGTGCTGGTCGGCAGTTGGCTGGTGTGGTTGCTGGCCCTGGTGGCGATGCGCGTGATCCAGGTGGCGGCCTTCGATAGCGCCCTGCCCAGCCGGCAGGCGCAGCCGATCTGGCGCCGCATGTTCATGCTGGGCTCGGCGGCCAGTGGCCTGACCCTGGCGAGCGCAGCCATTGCCCTGGTGCCCTTGGACAGTTTTGTACAGCAGGCCTGGGTCTTTGGCCTGATTGGCGTGGCGACGCTATCGGCCAGCGTGGCCTACGCCGTGAGTGTGCCGGCCTTTTTGTCGTTTGCCTTGCCCTGCCTGGTGCCCACCATCCTCTATCTATTCTTCAGCGGCGAACCGCGATTGCAGGGCTGGAGTTATCTGGGCCTGATTCTGCTGGGGTCCCTGAGCCTGGTGGCATGGCAGGTCAACCGCCTGATCCAGCGCGGTTTGCTGCGGCGCTTCCAGAATCAGGCCTTGATCGAACACCTGCAACAGGCCCGCCAGCGCAGTGAGCAGTTGAATCAGGAACTGGTACGCGAGGTCGAGCAGCGACGCCAGGTCGAACAGGAGCTGCGCGAGGCTCAGGTCAGCCTGCAACATCGCGTCGAACAACGCGGCCAGCAACTGGACGCCGCCAGCCTGGCCCTGAGCAAAAGCGAGGCGCGCCTGGCCATGGCGTTGCAGGCCAGTGAACTGGGCTTGTGGGACTGGAACCTGCAAACCGATGAGGTCCATCACACCCAGCTCAAGGAATTGTTTGGCCTGGAGCCGGAGTACGTCACGGCGATGCTGCGCGACCTCAAGCCCCGCCTGCATCCGGACGATTTGCCGCTGCTCAAGCGCGCGCTGGTGGAGCACTTGAAGGGGCGCAGCGAGGACTATCAGGTGGAGTACCGCGTGCGCCATGGCGATGGGCGCTGGGTGTGGATCGAGGATCGCGGGCGTGCTGTGGAGCGTACCGCCAGTGGGCGCGTGACGCGCATGCTCGGTACCCGGCGCGACATCAGCGCCGGCAAGGCGGCGGAAGAGCAACTGCGGCTGGCATCCACGGTGTTCGAGGCCGCCAGCGAAGGCATTGTGATCCTGGACCCGGAGTACGTGCTGATTGCGGTCAATCAGGCCTTCAGCCGCGTCACCGGCTTTGATATCGACGACATGCTCGGGCGCAATGTCGTGGAGCTGCCGTGCAGCCGCGATGCACGCCGACACTTCCCGGTGATTCGCCAGGCCTTGTTGAGCCACGGCAGTTGGCAAGGCGAGTTGGTGGAAGCGCGCAAGAACGGCGAGCTTTACCCGCAATGGCTGCAACTGAGCGTGGTGCGTGATGTTCGGGGAAATGTCAGTCATATCGTAGGCTTTTTCGCCGATCTTTCGGCGCGCCGCGAATCCGAGGAGCGCATGCGCTACCTCACCCATTACGACGAACTGACGGGCCTGGCCAACCGTTCGCTGTTCCGCGAGCGTCTGCGTGAAGCCCATCAACGGGTGCGCCAGGGTGGCCGCAGCCTGGCGTTGCTGCATATCAACCTGGACCGTTTCAAGCTGCTCAATGACAGCCTGGGTCATGAAGTCGCCGACCAGTTGCTGCAAAAAATGGCCCGGCGCCTGATCAATGCATTGCCGGAAGCCGACACCATTGCGCGGCTGTCCGGCGACGAATTTGCGGTGCTGTTCGATGCTTATGGCAGCCTGTCGAGCCTGGCGCGGGTGGCCACTCGGCTGCTGGCCAAGCTGCGGGTACCGATGACGGTGGATGGGCATGAGTTGGTGGTCAGCGCCTCAATCGGGGTCAGCCTGTTACCCGATAACGCGCGGGAAATTTCCGCACTGGTCAGTCAGTCGAACATGGCCATGCAGCACGCCAAGCACCTGGGCGGCAATAACTTCCAGTTCTACACCGACAGCCTGCAAGCCAGCACCCTTGAGCGCCTGCAACTGGAAAACCAACTGCGCAAAGCCATTGAAGAACGCCAACTGAAGGTGTTCTACCAACCCAAGCTGTGCCTGGCCACCGGCAAGATGAACGCCGCCGAGGCGCTGGTGCGTTGGGACCACCCGCAATGGGGCAGCGTGCCGCCCGGTGATTTTATCGGGCTGGCGGAAGAGACCGGGTTGATTGTGCCGTTGGGCGAATTCGTGCTGCGCCAGGCCTGCTGGCAGGCGTGCGAGTGGCAGCGCCAGGGCCTGGCGCCGATCCGGGTGTCGGTCAATCTGTCGGTGCATCAGTTGCGCCAAGGCAAGTTGGTGAGCCTGGTACGCCAGGTATTGGACGAAACCGGGCTGGCGCCGCAATACCTGGAACTGGAACTGACTGAAAGCCAGTTGCTCGACAGCGTCGAGCACATCATCGCCACCTTCCAGCAATTGCGCGATCTGGGGGTGAAGTTGGCCATTGATGACTTTGGCACCGGCTATTCGTCCCTCAGTTACCTCAAGCGCATCCCTGTGGATTACGTGAAGATCGACCAGACCTTTATTCGTGGCCTGGGCCAGGGGCGTGAAGACCTGGCGATTACCCGGGCAATCATCGCCATGGCCCACGGGTTGGCGCTCAAGGTGGTGGCCGAGGGTGTGGAGGACCAGCAGCAGATGGATTTCCTGCGGGCCGAACACTGCGATGAAGTGCAGGGCTACTTGATCAGTCGACCCATCGAGGCCGAAGGCTTGGCGGATTTGTTACGAAAAAATGCGCTTTTTCCCTAGCCGGAACGCGTGCGCGCCCGCAGCTACAAAGCATTTGCCCGCTGATTCAGGGGGCAGTAGGGCGATTTAGTGATGCATCGAACGGGCAAATCAACAATTCTTGTAGTATAACTACAAGCTTGCTACATCCCTGGCGTCTGCCAATAACAAGAGTCCTGCCCTTTGAACCTGTTGCAACATATCGCCCAGTCGCGCCACCTGTTACGCAAATCGGAACTCAAGGTTGCCGATCACGTGCTGCTTGACCCTGCGGCCGTGATGCACAGTTCCATGGCTGACCTGGCCCACAGCGTGGGTATCAGCGAGCCGACCATCGTGCGCTTCTGCCGCGCCATCGGTTGTTCGGGGTTCCAGGACTTGAAGCTGAAGCTGGCCCAGAGCCTGGCCGCCGGCGCCAGCTTCGGCCAGTTCGCCATTCATGAAGACGATTCCGTCGCCGACTACAGCCTGAAAATTTTCGACACCACCCTGCACACCCTGATGGAAGTGCGGGAGAAGCTCGACCCGATCGAGCTGCAAAAAGCCGTGACCGCCATGTCCCAGGCCCAGCGCGTGGAGTTCTATGGCTTTGGTGCGTCCGGCGCGGTGGCGGCGGATGCCCAGCACAAGTTCTTTCGCTTGCTGCTGACGGCGGCGGCCTACAGCGACCCGCACATGCAGGCGATGTCGGCGGTAACGTTGAAGCCCACCGATGTGGCGATCTGCATTTCCCAGTCCGGCCGTTCCAAGGACTTGCTGATCACCGCCAACCTGGTGCGTGAAAGCGGCGCCTCGCTGATCACCTTGTGCCCGAGCCAGACGCCGTTGGCGGAACTGTCCACCGTTAACCTGGCGATCGATGTACACGAAGACACTGAGATCTATACGCCGCTGACCTCGCGTATCGCTCACCTGGTGGTGATCGACGTGCTGGCAATGGGCGTGGCGATGGCGCGCGGGCCGAGCCTGGTCAACCACCTCAAGAGCGTCAAGCGCAGTTTGCGCAGCCTGCGGTTGTCACCCAAGTCGGTCAAAGCCCTCGACGACTGACCCAGGGTCGCACTCGATCAACTGTAGGAGCTGGCTTGCCTGCGATAGCGGTCTGTCAGCCCCACACTTATCGCCTGAGGCACCGCCATCGCCGGCAAGCCAGCTCCTACAGTTTTGGCCGGTGTTGCATCTGCAAGATTCATCGTCCTGTAACCCCCTCGCCGCCAAACCGTCATCCCCCGCGCCCATCCTGTACTCCCCGTACTCGCATTGGGAGACTCGAAATGGCCCGGCACTACGAAGACAGCACCAGCACCGTCAAGACCCGTCGTCAGCAAGAAGACCAGCGCCGCATGGCGTTCCGGCGTGCAATTGAAGACCGTTGCGACCAGCGCCAATTACAACAAAGCATCAGTGACTATCCGGAGCTGCACTGGCAGGCCCCCGCGGCCGCCCAGCGAAGCGTTCAGCCAACGCGCTGATCTGCACCCGCTCGTTGCGGATAAAGCCCAGGAACGCATGGGCCACCGGTGACAGGCGCTTGGCCTTGGCTTGCACCAGGCACCAACTGCGGTACAGCGGCAGCTCTTCCACCGGCAGCTCCTTGAGCCCGCCGGTGGCCAGCTCCAGGTTCAGGGCGTGGCGTGTCAAAAGCGCCACGCCCAACCCCGCCACGACGCACTCGCGCTGTGCCTCGGCCGAGGCCACTTCCACCGTCTGGGTGAAGTGCACGCGCTTTTCCTTGAAGTATTCCTCGCAGGCCAGTCGCGTCCCGGAACCCGGCTCGCGCAGCAGCAGGGTGTAAGGCTCCAGGTCTTGCAGGCGCAACGGACCTTGCAGGCTAAGCGGATGGTCTGGAGGCGCCACCGCCACGATCGGGTTGTTGAGAAACGGCAGGAATTCCAGGCCCATGTCCTGGGGCACCATGGACATGATCACCAGGTCGTCACGGTTGTCCGACAGCCGGCGGATCACCTGGGCGCGGTTGACCACCGTGAGGTGCAACTGCACCTCCGGGTGCTGGCGCTTGAAGGCGGCGAACAAGTGCGGCACGAAGTATTTGGCGCTGGATTCCACCGCCAGCTTCAGTTGGCCCTGTAGCGAGCCCTGCATGTCCGAGAGCTGCATATCGAGGTTTTCCAGGCGCCCGAAGATGTCCCGGCTGGCGCGTTGCAGGGCTTCGGCGGCTTCGGTCATGTAGAGCTTTTTGCCTACGTAGTCGAACAGCGGCTGGCCGATCAGCTCTTCGAGCTGGCGGATTTGCAGGCTGACCGCCGGTTGGGTCAGAGACATTTCCTCGGCTGCACGGCTGTAGGAACGCAAATCGCAGACTTCATTGAAGATCTGCAACTGGCGTAACGTCATACGCATCAATGACTTACGCATAATTCAAAAGAACTCGCCGGGGGCTGTTCGGTCAACTATAAGTCTTTACTTATACACAACCCAATAATTATTGATTTTTGTTAATCCCTAAGTGCGCATAGTGTGTCTCTCGCGACTGGCTGGAAACATTTGGTCACGCGCCGACCTGGTCTAGCAGGTCGAAGAACGCAGCAATCGGCTCAAGGGAATTTCCAAGTGATAACAAAGATCCTGATCGCCAACCGTGGTGAGATTGCCGTCCGCATCGTGCGGGCCTGTGCCGAAATGGGTATTCGTTCGGTGGCGGTCTTTTCCGACGCTGACCGTCATGCCTTGCACGTCAAGCGCGCCGACGAGGCCCACAGCATTGGTGCCGAGCCCCTGGCCGGTTACCTGAACCCGCGCAAGCTGGTGAACCTGGCGGTGGAAACCGGCTGTGACGCGTTGCACCCCGGCTACGGTTTCCTCTCGGAAAATGCCGAGCTGGCCGATATCTGTGCCGAACGCGGAATCAAATTCATTGGTCCATCGGCCGAAGTGATTCGCCGCATGGGCGACAAGACTGAAGCGCGCCGCAGCATGATCAAGGCTGGCGTACCGGTTACCCCAGGCACCGAAGGCAACGTCGCTGACATCGCCGAAGCCCTCACCGAAGGCGACCGTATTGGTTACCCGGTGATGCTCAAGGCCACCTCCGGTGGTGGCGGTCGCGGTATCCGTCGTTGCAACAGCCGCGAAGAACTTGAACAAGCCTTCCCCCGCGTAA
This sequence comes from Pseudomonas sp. TAE6080, assembly GCF_018732265.1. NCBI lineage: Bacteria > Pseudomonadati > Pseudomonadota > Gammaproteobacteria > Pseudomonadales > Pseudomonadaceae > Pseudomonas > Pseudomonas sp. TAE6080. The sequence goes on along the minus strand of NZ_JAHIDY010000002.1, from coordinate 213,214 downwards.
TCTCCGAGGCCACCAAGGCCTTCGGTTCGGCGGAAGTGTTCCTGGAAAAATGCATCGTCAACCCCAAACACATCGAGGCGCAGATCCTCGGTGACAGCTTTGGCAGCGTGGTGCACCTGTTCGAGCGAGACTGCTCGATCCAGCGCCGTAACCAGAAGCTCATCGAAATCGCCCCCAGCCCGCAACTGACCCCCGAGCAGCGCGCCTACATCGGCGACCTGTCGGTGCGCGCGGCCAAGGCCGTGGGCTACGAGAACGCCGGTACCGTGGAGTTCCTGCTCGCCGAGGGCGAGGTGTACTTCATGGAGATGAACACCCGGGTGCAGGTGGAACACACCATCACCGAAGAAATCACCGGGATCGACATCGTCCGTGAGCAGATCCGCATCGCCTCGGGCCTGCCGTTGTCGGTGAAACAGGAAGATATCCAGCACCGTGGCTTTGCGTTGCAGTTCCGCATCAACGCCGAAGACCCGAAGAACAACTTCCTGCCCAGCTTCGGCAAGATCACCCGTTACTACGCCCCCGGCGGCCCCGGTGTGCGTACCGATACGGCGATCTACACCGGCTATACCATCCCGCCGTTCTACGACTCCATGTGCCTGAAACTGGTGGTGTGGGCGTTGACCTGGGAAGAAGCCATGGACCGCGGCCTGCGTGCCCTGGACGACATGCGCCTGCAAGGCGTGAAGACCACCGCCGCCTACTACCAGGAAATCCTGCGCAATCCGGAATTCCGCAGTGGCCAGTTCAACACCAGTTTTGTGGAAAGCCACCCTGAGCTGACCAACTACTCGATCAAGCGCAAACCCGAAGAGCTGGCCCTGGCCATCGCCGCCGCCATCGCCGCCCACGCAGGCCTGTGAGGAATATAACAATGAGCAAGAAGATCTTCGTTACCGACACCATCCTGCGCGACGCCCACCAATCGTTGCTGGCGACCCGCATGCGCACTGACGACATGCTGCCGATCTGCGACAAGCTCGACAAAGTCGGCTACTGGTCCCTGGAAGTTTGGGGCGGCGCGACCTTCGACGCCTGTGTGCGCTTCTTGAAAGAAGACCCGTGGGAGCGCCTGCGCAAACTGCGCGCCGCGTTGCCTAACACGCGGCTGCAAATGCTCCTGCGTGGGCAGAACCTGCTGGGCTACCGCCACTACAGCGACGATGTGGTCAAAGCCTTCGTCGCCAAGGCCGCCGTGAATGGCATCGACGTATTCCGCATCTTCGACGCCATGAACGACGTGCGTAACCTGCGCGTGGCCATCGAAGCGGTGAAAGCGGCGGGCAAACATGCCCAGGGCACTATCGCCTACACCACCAGCCCGGTGCACACCATCGAGGCGTTCGTGGTCCAGGCCAAGCAAATGGAAGCCATGGGTTGCGACTCGGTGGCGATCAAGGACATGGCCGGCCTGCTGACCCCGTACGCCACCGGCGAACTGGTCAAGGCGCTGAAGGCCGAGCAGAGCCTGCCGATCTTTATCCACTCCCACGACACCGCTGGCCTGGCCGCGATGTGCCAACTCAAGGCCATCGAAAACGGCGCCGATCATATCGACACCGCCATCTCCAGCTTCGCCTGGGGCACCAGCCACCCGGGGACCGAGTCGATGGTTGCCGCCCTTAAAGGCAGCGAGTTCGACACCGGCCTGGACCTGGAGCTATTGCAGGAAATCGGCCTGTACTTCTATGCCGTGCGCAAGAAGTACCACCAGTTCGAAAGCGAATTCACCGCCGTCGACACCCGTGTGCAAGTCAACCAGGTACCGGGCGGGATGATTTCCAACCTGGCCAACCAGTTGAAAGAGCAGGGCGCCCTCAACCGCATGAGCGAAGTGCTGGCCGAAATCCCGCGGGTGCGTGAAGACCTGGGCTTCCCGCCGCTGGTGACGCCGACCTCGCAGATCGTCGGTACCCAGGCGTTTTTCAACGTGCTGGCCGGCGAGCGCTACAAGACCATCACCAACGAAGTGAAGCTCTACCTGCAAGGCGGCTACGGCAAGGCGCCGGGCACCGTGGACGAGAAACTGCGGCGCCAGGCCATCGGCAGCGAAGACGTGATCGACGTGCGCCCGGCCGACCTGCTCAAGCCGGAAATGACCAAACTGCGCGGCGAAATCGGCGCGCTGGCCAAGTCCGAAGAAGACGTGCTGACCTACGCCATGTTCCCCGATATCGGGCGCAAGTTCCTCGAAGAGCGCGATGCCGGCACCTTGTCCCCTGAAGTGCTGTTGCCAATCCCCGAAGCGGGCGGCGTGGCGCGTGCTGGTGGCGAAGGTGTGCCGACCGAGTTCGTCATCGACGTACACGGCGAAAGCTACCGCGTCGACATCACCGGTGTCGGCGTCAAGGCTGAAGGCAAGCGTCACTTCTACCTGTCCATCGACGGCATGCCGGAAGAAGTGGTGTTCGAACCGCTCAACGAGTTCGTCGGCGGCGGCACCAGCAAACGCAAGCAGGCCAGCGCGCCTGGGCATGTGAGCACTGCGATGCCGGGCAATATCGTCGATGTACTGGTCAAGGAAGGCGACGTGGTCAAGGCCGGCCAGGCCGTGCTGATCACCGAAGCGATGAAGATGGAGACCGAAGTGCAGGCGGCCATCGCCGGTAAGGTCACCGCTGTTCACGTGGCCAAGGGCGACCGGGTCAACCCTGGCGAAATCCTGATCGAAATCGAAGGCTGATCGACAGCCTTCGACACTACCGCTTAATCCTCGGGGGGGCATGTGCCCCCCTTTTTTTTCGCCTGGATTATTAGAAGCTCAGCGTCCATTGGCCGAGGACGCTCTGGTTACTGCTACGCGTGCCGAATTCGCTGCTGTAGGTCAGGCCGATGCTCTGGCTGGCGGACACTCCCACATCCAGCCCAGCCTTCAGCGCAAGACTGTCGCGGTCCAGCGAGGAACCGTCGATGACGAAGTCACTGTTGAACACGGCCTTGTTCACCCACGCCGAAGACTGGCGCACGCGACTGGTGACATCCCCGTAAAGGTGTTTCCAGTGGGTGCTCAGGTGTGGCTTGAGGGTCATCTGGTTGTCCAGTGTGTAGAGGCTGGCCAGGCGCGCACCCAAGGTGCTGCTGAGGTTGTCCTGGGTCTGCGCGCCGACGTTCAGGGCTGTCATGCCGCCCATTTCCTTGAAACTCTTACGCTGGTAACGCTGATAGCCCAGGCCGATAAAAGGTTCTGCATTGAACGCGCCGCTGTCCAACCGATAGCCCAACTCGGTGAAGGCATTCTGGCTTTGGGCCTTGTATTGGCCGTTGACGCGTTCGCGGTAGTCAATGAAGTCGAAGTCGATGCTGCGTTTGTTCTGGCCACTGTGGTTGCTATGGATCGCCCCCAGGCGCAGCGCGAGTGGCCCATCCTGGCGCACGGCATACGCGCCCAGGTGCCAGCTGTCGAGGTCGGCCTTGAAGCGTTTGGCGCTCAGGTCACTGTCCGATTTACCGACCATTGCGCCCACCCGCCATGCGGGGTCCACCGCCCAGTCGGCGCCCAGCATCAAGCCTTGAGTGCTTTGCTTCACACCAGCGCTGCCGCGGTGGCCGTCGAGCCTGCCGGTGTTGCCCAGGCCCTGGACCCAGAGCCGGCCAGGGCCGGAGCGGGTGGTGGAGTCATTCAACTCGCGCATGGCCGAGAGCAGGCCGTTGCTGATCTGGTTCATGTTGTTTTGCGTGGCACTGCCCAGGTTGGCGTTCTGGCTGCCGGCCAGTTGCTCGAGCACCGCATCGATTCTTCCGGGGGCCAGGTTGCCCATGTAACGGGCGTCATCTGCAATCAGATACTGCTCGCGCACGCTCAGGTCACCTGATTCGAGCAAGGCGTCCACCGCACGGTCCAGCACCTGGGCCACGCCCCGACCGTTATCGGTGGTGGCGTAATCGGCGAAATAAAACGGTGTGGCCGGTTCGGGGGCGGCGGGCGGATGGTCGCTGGGCGGTTCCATATCCCCGCGTGCTGAGGCTATTTGAATGCTGAAGGCATTCAGCGCGAAGGCAATGACAAGGGCAAGTCGCTTGGATGTGCAGGGCATACGGTCCCAACCTCTGGTATGTGAGGCGGGGAATTTAGCGAGGCTGCGGGAGGATAACTGTCAGGGGGCGTGTTCGAGGCAGGCGGGAGATGTCTTTAGTCCAGGGCGAATCAAGGCGTGGGTGTTGTGGTCTGAAAGGCGCTTGAGTGTTGCTGTTACTCGCTATTTCGGTGCTGCCGCGTTATTGAAGGGGTTTGATGAATTTGCATTTTATTGCGTTTTTGTGGTGGTCGATCCACCTAAAATGCATTTTAATGCGTAAGTAAAACATGCGACTCAAACAATGGGGGCTCGGATGACCATCAGCATGGATACACGCGCCTTGGTGATCGAGAGCGTGGAACAGGGCCTGGCCCAAGGCACCCTGCAGATCGGCGAAGCCGTGCGCCGGCTGCGGGTTGAAGTCACCGGCCTGCACCAGAGCCAATTCGCCAGGATGTGCAAGATTTCCGTGCGCACCCTGGTGCATATCGAGCATGGCGAGGGCAATCAGACGCTCAAGTCGTTGAACGCGGTGTTCCGCCCGTTCGGCTTGCAGATGGGCGTGGTCAAGGTGCGACGCCAGGGCCACTGACCTTCAAAACGCCCACAGTTTGTGCTGTCGGTGAGCGCTAGGCCCGGCATTCGACCAAGGATTTCACTTGCTCGTTACCCTGCTGATTCGCCTCCGACAACCACATCTCAAACCCCGCCCCAATGGCCGGCCATTCCCCATCCAGAATCGAATACCACGCGGTATCGCGGTTCTGCCCCTTGACCACCATGTGCTGGCGGAACACCCCTTCAAAACTGAAGCCCAGGCGCTCGGCTGCGTACTTGGAGCGGGCATTGGCGTTGTTGCACTTCCATTCCAGGCGCCGGTAGCCCAGTTCAAAGGAATGCCTGGCCAGCAGATACACCGCCTCGGTGCTTTTGGGCGAGCGCTGCATCGGCGCGCCGAAGGTGACGTGGCCGATTTCGATGCGACCCTGGGCCGGGACGATGGACATCAGGCTGAGGATGCCCTGCACGTCGCCGCTGGCACGGTCGATCACACTGAAAAAGTACGGGTCGCTGTTAAGCGCGTGATTGTTCAGCCAGGCGTCGAAGGCCGCGCGCTCGGGAAACGGGCCATAGGGCAAGTAGTCCCACAGCTTGGGGTCTGCACCGGGCCCTTCAAGGGCTTGCCACAAACCATCGCCGTGGCGGGCCGGATCGAGTTTTTCCAGGCGGATAAAGCGTCCTTCGATCAGCCCTGCGGTGGGCGCCGGGGCGCCTTTCCAGTCGGCCGGTGATATCGACATGCGGTGCTCCTTAAAGGCCTTTGCGAAACTGGATAAAACCAGGGCGCTCGGCGATACGTTCGTAGAGGGTAATGGCGGTCGCGTTGCTTTCGTGGGTCAACCAGTGGACTTTGCAGCAACCGTCAGCCTTGGCGGTGGTGTAGACGAATTCGATCAACTTGCGCCCAACCCCGGTACCGCGCTGGGCGGGGTCCACCAACAAGTCCTGCAGGTAGCAGGCGTTCTCGATGCTCCAGTTGGAGCGATGGTAGATGAAGTTGACCATGCCTACTGCCTTGCCGTCGTGCCAGGCCAGGGCCGAATGGGTTGGTTCGTTGGGGTCGATCAGACGTTGCCAGGTGCTGGTGCTGACCGCGTCCGGCAGTTCGGTGTTGTAGAAGCGCAGGTAAGCCTGCCACAGCGGCAACCATGCGGCGTGGTCGGCACGGGTGACCTGGCGGATTTCAATCGGGTTCATACGGGCTCCTTGGGCATGAATCGGGCGAGGGTCTGGTCGCGCACATCGAGGCTGGCAGCCAGGCCTTCGCGCACGCCGGCAATATCCGCCGCGCTGCGGTTCTGGCTGAGTTTGCGTTTGCCGATCAAGCGCTCGATCGGCAGGGCGAAACCAACGATGGCCTTGAGCATGCCGTCAATATAGTCGGCCGGGGCATCGCTGACTTTCCATGGCTGGGCGCGACCGGTTTCGTGGCGCTCGGTGAGGGCACCGACGACACCCAGCAGGCGCTCGGCATCGGTGAACACCTCGGCCTGGCCGTAAGCGTGTACGGCGATGTAGTTCCAGGTTGGCACGACTTTGCCGTGCTCGGCCTTGGCCGGATAAAACGCCGGGCTGACGTAGGCCTCGGCACCAGCAAAAATCACCAGGGCCGCGCTGGCGTTTTGCAGGTCCTGCCACTGCGGGTTGGCCTTGGCCAAGTGTCCGTAGAGGGTGCCATTGGGGCCTTCATCAGGATTGAGCAGCAACGGCAGGTGGCTGGCCTGCAGGCCATGCTCGCCAAAGGTCACCAACTGCGCCAGGCGGGTGTGCTGGATCAGTTGCTGCAGCTCGGGCAGGTCGTCGAGGGCAAAGGCGCGGGGTGTGTACATGGAAATTTTCCTTGGCGAATGCCTGCATCCTAGGCAGGCTAATGGTTCGTTGTAAGAGCCATCTTTGGCCTATTTCATAGGTCCAATTTACGGAGTGTCTGTCATGCCCCCGTTAGAGCCGCCGCTGTCGTTCAACCCGGCCGGAATTGACCTGGATCGCCGCCAGGGCCTGACGCGCCAGTTATACGAGGCGCTGCGTCTGCGGGTTCTGGATGGGCGGCTGGTCAGCGGCACGCGGCTACCGGCCAGCCGCGATCTGGCGCAGGCTTTGGCGATTTCCCGGAACAGCGTGGTGCGGGCCTACGATCAGCTGTATGCCGAAGGCTTTATCGAAGGACGGGTGGGCGATGGAACCTACGTGGCACAACTGCCTACCAGCAAGACGGCGGTCAAAAAACTATCCACAAAAGTGTCCACAGGGTTATCAACAGGCTTATCCCCAGCCTTATCCACAAAACATGAAGATTTAGCTGGGAATTTGTCCAGTAAAGTTATCCACAGTCCGGCCCAGGAGCGCCTGCAAAACAACCATTTACCATCGCCACCCAGTGGTCCGCCGCGGGCTTTCAGGGTGGGTGTGCCGGCCTTTGATCTATTTCCGTTCGACGTCTGGGCCAAGCTCAATGCGGCTTTCTGGCGCAAGCCGGACTTGCAGCAACTGTGCTATGGCGATCCGGCGGGGGACGAGCGCCTGCGCGGGCTGATCGCGGCCTACCTGCGCAGTTCCAGAGGCATGCAGTGCACCGCTGAGCAAATAGTGATCACCAGTGGCGCGCAACAGGGAATAAGCCTTTGTGCACAGCTGCTGGTGGAGCCCGGAGATGCCGTAGCGATCGAAAATCCCGGCTACCGGGCGGCAGGACATGCGTTCGCCATTGCCGGTGCCAAACTCCATGGCGTAGCGGTGGATGCCGAAGGCATCGATTGCACGGCGCTGAACGCGCTCACGGACTGCCGCCTGGCCTACGTCACGCCCTCCCACCAGTACCCGACGGGTGTGGTTATGAGCCTGGCCCGGCGCCTGGAACTGCTGGCCTGGGCCGAGCGCACGGGCGGTTGGATCATCGAGGACGATTACGACGGCGAATACCGCTACAGCGGCGCACCCCTGGCACCGCTGGCGGCCCTGGATCGCAGCGCTCGGGTGCTCTACGTGGGTACATTCGGCAAGGTGGCGTTCCCGGCGTTGCGCCTGGGCTACCTGGTCCTGCCCCAGGGAATGGTGGACGCCTTTACCCAGCGTCGCGCCGTTGATGTGCGGCACTCGGAAGTCAGTACCCAGGCGGTAATGGCCGAGTTCATGGCGGCGGGACATTTCCAGCGACACATTCGCCGTATGCGTCGTGCCGCCTTGAGTCGACGCAATGCCTTGCTGGCTGGTTGGCCTGCCGACGTGCCGGGCATGGGAAGCCTGCCCGGTGTCGCAGCAGGGTTGCACCTCACAGTGCGGGTGGAAAGCCTGGCTCGGGAAGTGCAATTGCTGGCCCAGGCCCGGGCGATGGATGTCGAAATCAACGGTTTGAGCAGCTATTGGTTGCCTGACTCCAGCCCGGCACCAGACTCGCGCGCCGGCCTGGTATTGGGGTTTGCCGCCGTGCCCGAAGTGGCCATCGCCCAGGCCCTGGCAAGGTTGCGCAAGGCCTGGCAGGCCGGATGATGATCAGCTCTGGAAGAACAGGGAGCGGGCCAACTGTGGACTGATTTCACTACGATAGATTGCGATCTGGTCGCGGGCACTCAAGCCTGTGCGGTGGATGGCGCCGCCGAGTTTCTGTTGGTTGCGGGTCTTGAGGTGGCCGGCGGTGTAGTGTTCGAGTTCTGCTTGCGGCGACTCATAGTGAAAGTGCGCATACCAAAGCACCGCGTGAGTCTGATGATCACGCACCTCGTATTCGTCGAGGTAGTTTTTCCCGGGGCCCTTGAGCCGTCGGCGGGTGAGCACTTTGGCGATTTTCACCAGCCCTTGGCTATACAGCCATTCCACCCGTGCTGCCGTCGGTGGTTGCTGTGTGATCATCTCGATGCGGGTGCTTGTTCCCAGCTTGTAGAGCCGCGTAGCCACGTCGTTGAGTTTGCGGTTGAGGGTGGCGGCGGGAGGGCGGTCGCTTTCGGTGAGGTTGAGTTGAGTCAGAGCTTCTTCGATGGTGTTCGCCGCGCGTTCGAGCCGTGCAGCGTACTGATGAAACATTTCTTCGATTTCCACCGGGCTGCGTCCGGCTTTCTTCGAGTGGCTCAAGGTTCGCAGGGTGGCGGCGGGTTCTCCGTCCAACAGGCTCTGCCCGGTATTGATACTCAGATTCAGGTCGATGGGCTGGGGCACAAGGGATGCTGAAGAGGGGCTCTCCCGCTCGACCCAGACCCCTGGGCTTTTTTCGTGAAAGGTTGCGATGACCTTGCCCGTCATGGGTGCCTTGACGTCCACCAGGCTACGTTCGGCTGCACGGGGCTCACCCACGACAACTCCGTTGAAGCGCGTCTTGATGACTTTGCGCTTGGGCGTCTGCGGTGTTTTTGATGGGCCGGGCTTGGGCTCCTGGGCTTTTCTTTCCTTGAGCAGCCCCACCAGTTCCTGAACCGCCTGCTGGTTGAATTGTTCGACTTGTTGGCGGAGGCTTTCCAGCGGCTCTCGCTGCACCTGCTCCGGGTGTTCGGCGTGTAGGTCCAGCAGACGCTGGTCGACTATTGCAAATTGCTCGACCAGGCTGTTCAACACTTCAATGTGCTCGTGCAGGTCACTGACGCTGGTTTCGACCAGTGTCTCGATCCACGTTTGTACGTTGAGATCGGCGATATCGATGATGTCATTGAGTTGGGCGTGGGCATTGGTGAAGGCCTCCCCACTGCCTTCGCCAATACACAGGTAGCGGCTGAGGGTGAGTTGCAGCGCCTTGAGGTCGTGAAGCTTGAATTCGGGCAAGGCTTTCATGGTGGTCTGGATGACTTTTGCACCCTCTATGCCTAGGCCCTCCAACTCGCGATAGCGTGATTGCGCGTACTCCATGCGGTTGATCATATCCAGGTTCAACTTAGCCATTGTCTGGGCGATTTCGCTGCGCTGTTTAAAGTTCAGGCCGGTAACGGCTTCTATGTCTTCCACCGCCACCAACAACTTGTCACGAAAGGCAGGTAGACGTTCTGAGATAGCAGAGCGTGTCAGCAGCAGTTGTTTGTTCAAGTAATCGATCATGCTGCTCTGGTAGTTGGGCACCGAGTCGATGATGTTCAGCGATCGCAGTTGGCGAATGGGTACGTCATATTCGGCCAGGCGGCTGTCCACCTTATCGAGGAATGTCTGGCGCTGGAGGTCGGTGGACGGCCCGGGAGTCGGGTCTATCGCCGCGTGAGCCTGTGAGACTTCGGCTTGCCCGCGTTCTTCTTCGGCTTTGAATTGGCTGAGTTTCTCCCTGAGGTCGTTGATCCGGGAGGGTGCCTTGCCTCGGGCAGCGTGCCGGCGGTTCCGGAACCCGGCGCCACGCAGGCGCAGGCGGGTATCGACAAACCATTGACCGGCCAGGTTACTCACCAGTAAAGGGCCGTTGTGGGAGGGGCGTTTTGGGTCGACGATCACGACACTGTCGTTTTCATCCACCATGACCTCGAACCAGCGTATTCCGACGGGGGCATACCATTTATCGGCAAGTGAATAGAGATGCAGGTGAGCCCCGGCTTCCTTGATCGGCTCCCCCAGCCCTTCGGGTTTGGCAACGTTGAAGCGGTCCAGTGTCGCTCCCAGGTTTTCGGGTGAGCGATTGAGCGGGCCGCTGGTATACAGGGGCCCTTGATGGTGAGCCGGCAGATCGGCATCGGGCAGGTTGGGTTGTTGTGTCACGGGGACTTTGCGGGCCGGTAACGGTACGGCTTCAGGATCCGTCACGGGTGTGGTTTCAGGTGTCGGCGGTTGCACCTTGATCGTCTTTCGCTCCGGCGGATGTCGCAGGGCGACGTGCAGTACCAGGGCCATGCCCAGGTTGAGCAGCAGGTCGACCTGCGCCGTCCAGGAAACTTGCCCGTCTGGCCCAGGCTCGGTTTGGGTGGATGCTTGCAGGTCGTCCATGATTTGCCAGATCCAGGCGGCGATCCCGGCCGTACGCCCCATGAATGGCAAGGCTGCGCTGAAAATCATCCAGCCGGCTTGCCGGTAGCTTGCCCAGCGTTTCTGCACGTTGGATACCGATTGCCGAGTGGCCAGTTCAACCATCGCATTGGCGTTGTCCTTGAACAGCGTTGCCAGGGTGTCGTTGCCTACCACTTCACTGCTCAAGGCAATGGGACCGCTCATTTGCAGCACCACCTGCGGCTCCACCAGCCCGCGCACGACGGTCCATGGTGAGGGCAGTGCGGCGGGGAAGACGTATTGCTCGTAGTTAAAGCGCACGTTTTCGGGTAACCAGGCCAGCACCGAGTCGCGCAAGGTGCGGTGATGCTTGATGGCATAGAGCAGGTTTTGCTGTGACGGGAACTGAACCAGCACCGGCTCCAGCAGTGGGCGGTACAGTAGGCACGGGCCTTGGGTCTGGTCGCGGGGGCCGATCACGAACATATTGGCCACCACATCCTGTGCCTGGCCGGGGCGCAAGGTGGGGACAAGCGCCAGGCGGCGGATGACGATTTCTTGCCCATCGACCTGCCGTTGATGCGTTTGCGCCTGCATGGCAGCGGCGATATAGCGGTAACCACGATCATCAAGGCCATGCAGGCGTTGAATTTTCCACTGCAGTGCCAGCAGCGGTAGTTGCACCTGCAAGTGCGAGGTGTAGAGGGTTTGTCGGCTCTTTGACTCAATAGGGTCGTCAAGCAAGGTGCGCTTGATAAGGTTCGGATAGTGCTCGCCTAGGTCGAGCGTTTCAATCAGGTCCTTGAGGTAGTTGTACGTCAACCATGTCGGACCATTGCCGCCGTTGTAGCGCACGCTGGCCGTGCCGGTGGGTAACCCGGTGAGGTTTTCCAGGGCCAGGTCGATCAAGTTGCACCGGGTGATGTCACTGGTGCCAGGTAGCACAAAGGTACCCCAGAGCACCGGGCTCTCGATGCTGATCTCGATTTTGTCCAGGTTCAGGTTCGCGTCATTTCTGTGGGTTTGCATCTGGTTTTGCAGCTGCTGCCGGGCGTAGTCGCGGATCGGTGGGATACCCTCCTGGAAAGACTGCCCATGATTGTGCGTATGCAGTTCGGCCAACTCGATCACGTACCGGCTGTAGGTCGCTACATCCAGGTCTGAGGCGTGAGCGAGCCAGTTGGGGAGCTGTTGATGGATCTGGCGGATACTCGACAGCGAGTCATCGCTCAAGTCTTCAATCACCGGCAGGATGCGGGCCACCGCCTGGCCGGTGACGACCGTCGCGGGAGGTGCTTCGAGGCCGGACGAGCCAATAGCGCCGATTGCTTGCAGTTGCAGGGTGATCAGATTACACGCCAGGCTGTCGAAGAAATCACCGGTAGGTTCGTACAGTCGCCATTGCACACTCACGTCGGGTTGATATTGAGTAAGGCTCGCCGGCAACGCTTCGCCGAGTTTATCCAGCGACTCGAATTTCTCGTAACCGCTGATCAGCGAGTACGCCAGAATTCGCTGACGCTGCTCGTGGACACCGATCAACACGGCCATGTCCGATAGGCCAATGTGAACGTCATTGTTGTTGTGATGCCCATCCATGTCGATCAGGTAAGCGTGTGTCTGGTACGTATCAGAGGCCTTGCGCTTGTCCAGCTCCGGAGCGTGGAACAATGTCCTGGCCATGGCGCAATCGTGCTCATCCCAACCTTCCTGGGTGGTGACATTCCACACCTTGCGCAGGGAATGGGAGAGCGTCTGCCAGCGCGGGCCTGACAGGCCATTGGAGGCATTCCAGTAATCGAGCTGCTGCTCCTGGAAGGCGGTGAATATCAGGGCCGATAGCTCATTGATCAACCGTGCGATGGCATCGATCTTCACCGGTAGGTGCACGACAGGCTGGGCCTCTGGCTCCAGGGTCAGGAAATGCTCACCGTCGATATAGATCACCTGGCTCGGCGACAAAGCCTGGTTGGCCAGGACTGAGGTCAGTGATTGCGCGGAGGCGGGCGCCGACTGAATGACATCGCCGACGATGCGCCAGTGCGGCGTGATAACCATGGCCAGGTCCGGGTCGATGGTGAGTGTCGGGTATTGCTCAATGAGGGAGGAACGCAACAGGTTGGCGGCGACATCCCGAATGGACGGACCAACGCTCAATTGCGTCAACAGTTCATAGTTACTGGGAGGGTGGTTGTTGGTGAGGGATGAGTCGTTGGGCATCTGCAGCTCCTTGGCCAGTGTCAGGCTTTAAGAGCTCCAAGGTAGTTTCCGGGAGGGTGGGAAAGACGGTAGATAAATAATCATGGCCGGGGCGTGCTCTCCCCGGCCATGAGTGATTATGTCCCGGACTTGATCTTGGTCCAGGCGCGGGTCCTGGCACGTTCGGCATCGCGGGCCAGGGGTTTCAAGGTGTAGAGCGTGGCCATTGCTGCTTCGCTGGGGTACAGGTTGGGGTTGTTGCGGATCGCTGGATCCACCTGTTCGGTGGCGTCCTTGTTGGGGTTGGGATAACCGACAAAGTCGCTGATGGGCGCAATGACCTGGGGTTGCAGCAGGTAGTTGATAAAGGTGTAGGCGTCTTGCGGGTTTTTGGCGCCCTTGGGTATCGCAAGCATGTCGAACCAGATCGGCGCACCTTCCTTGGGCAGGCGCATGTCGACCGTCACCCCGTTCTTGGCTTCTTTGGCACGGTTGGCAGCCTGGGAGAAGCTGCCGGAATAGCCGACGGCCACGCAGATATCACCGTTGGCGATGTCGGCCATGTATTTGGAGGAGTGAAAATAGGTGATGTACGGCCGGATCTTGAGCAGCAGGGCCTCGGCTTTTTCATAGTCCTTGGGGTTGCTGCTGTTGGGGTCCAGGCCCAGGTGTTGCAAGGCCAGTGGCAGGATTTCCGACGGCGAATCGAGAAGGGCGACACCGCACTGCTTGAGCTTGCTGATGTTCTCTTCCTTGAAGATCAGGTCCCAGCTGTCCACCGGTGCGCTGTCGCCCAGTGCGGCCTTGACCTTGGCCGGGTTGAAGCCGATCAGGATGGTGCCGTACATGTAGGGCACGGCAAATTTATTGCCGGGGTCGTTGGCCTCGATCAGCTTCATCAGCTTGGGGTCGAGGTGGTTCCAGTTCGGCAGTTGGCTGCGGTCCAGGGGCTGGAACACACCGGCTTCGATCTGTTTGGCCAGGAACACATTGGACGGCACCACCACGTCATAGCCGGAGTTGCCAGTCAGCAGCTTGGCTTCCAGGGCTTCGTTGGTGTCGAAGATGTCGTAGATCAGCTTGATCGCCGGGTTCCGGGCCTTGAAGTCGTCCAGCGCCTTGGGGGTGATGTAGTCGAACCAGTTATAAACCCGCAGGGTGTTTTCTTGTGCGTGGGCGGTGGTGCTCAGCACGGCGGCGCAGAGCACAAGCGACTTGAGCATGTTCATTGGGCTGCCCCCTCAAAACCTTCGAGAACGTTGACGGCATTGATGCCGATTTCTTCCACGGCATAACCGCCCTCCATCACAAACAGCGTGGGCCTGCCCAAGCGCGCGATACGTGCGCCCATGGCCAGGTAATCCGGGCTGTCGAGCTTGAACTGCGAGATAGGGTCGTCCTTGAACGTGTCCACGCCCAGGGACACCACGATGATCTCGGCGCCGTAACGTTCAATCTCCGTGCAGGCGTCTTCAAGTGCTGCGCTCCAGGATTCCCAGCCGGAACCAGCCGGCAGCGGGTAGTTGAAGTTGAAGCCTTCACCGGCCCCATCACCCAATTCGTCGGCATAGCCCAGGAAAAATGGAAACTCCGCTTCCGGGTGGCCGTGGATCGAGGTGAACAGCACATCGCTGCGCTCATAGAAAATCGACTGGGTACCGTTACCGTGGTGGTAATCCACGTCCAGGATCGCGACCTTTTTATGGCCTTGGTCAAGGAAGGCCTGGGCGGCAATAGCGGCGTTGTTGAGGTAGCAATAACCCCCCATCAAGTCGCCGGCGGCGTGGTGCCCCGGTGGGCGGCAGAGTGCGAAGGCACTGTGGGCGCCCTGCTGGATGGCTGCCTGGGCTGTGAGAGCGACCTGCGCCGCGCTGTACGCTGCTTGCCAGGTGCCGGCGGTGATCGGCGCGCCGCCGTCGAAGCTGTAATAGCCCAATTGGCCATGTAGGCTGGTGGGCAGTACACGCCGCAAGGTGCGTGCGGGCCAGGTGTAGGGCAACAGGTCGCCGTCCTGGCCGAACTCGGTCCAGCGCGCCCAGGCCCCCTTGAAGAAGTCCAGGTAGTCGCGGCTGTGGATACGCTGCAGCGGTGTCAGGCCGAAATCCTGGGGCGCCTGCACCGGGCCCAGTTCGCGGTCCTTGACCCGTTGCAGCACGTGGTCGGCGCGCGAGGGCATTTCAAAGCAGGGCATCAATTGCCCGTCCATCAGTTCGCAACGGCCGTGGTGCAGGTGGTGATCGTCTGAGTAGATCGTCAGCATTTGTTGTTCTCCGCAGGCTGTATCGGTGAATGCAGTCTTGCGGCGAGCGCGATTTAAGAGAACGGCAGGAGCGGCCAAAAGGGGATTAATACGGCCAAATTATCTGTCCGAAATTCGCCCCATGTGGGAGCGGGCTTGCTCGCGAAGGCATCAGCGCGGTGCGGGTCAGGGGCGAAATTGACTAGGCGCCACTCCGCTCCAGCGCACGAAGGCATGCCTGAAACTTGCGGTTTCGCTGAACCCCAGGGCCTCGGCAATCCGGTAGATCGGCCACTGGTCTTGCGACAACAGTTGCTTGGCCTGCTCGAAGCGCAGCTCGTCCAGCAACTCCTGGTAACTGCAGCCCAGGTCATGCAGGTGCCGGCGCAGGGTGCGCGGGGAACAGTTCATCTGCTGGGCCAGGCCATCCAGCCCGGGTGCCGCGTGCAGTTGCGCAGCAAGCAATTGGCGGACCCGTCCCAGCCAGGCCTCGCGCCCGGTGAATTCGGTGTTCTGTTTGCGGCAGCGCTCAGCCATGGCCCGGTGGGTCACGGTATCGGCCAGAGGCAAAGGTTGGGCAAGCCAGCGTTTGTCAAAGGCGAACGCATTGGCAGTGGCCTGGAACTGCAACGGGCAGTCGAAGCACTCGGCGTAGCGTGCCTGATAATCCGGCGCATCATGCTCAAAGCGCGCGCCCAGCAGAGGCAGCGGGTGGCCGAGCAGGTCGTCGCAGATAACCTTCAACGACCCCAGGCACAGCTCTACATTGAAGGCGGTCAGCGCCGGGTTTTCTCGGTAATCGCTGGCGGTGAACCAGATACGTTCGCCGTCCTCCTCCAGGCTCAGCTCAAACAGTGTTCCCAACAGCGCCGGATAACGCAGGGCCAGGCGCAAAGCGTCACCGAAAGTGGCACTGGTGAGCAGGGCATAGCCGAGCATGCCGTAGGCCGATACGTGCATTCGCTGTCCCACGATCAGCCCGATGTCGCGCTGCAAGGCCACGGCATTGGCGCACACCTGCATCTCCTGGTGCGTGGCGATGCGTGTGTCGGCGCGGCTCAAGTCCGCCGCACAGATGCCACTGCCGGCCAGCAGCGCTTCGGCGGGCCAGCCTTCGGCCTTGAAGGTGCTGAGCACCAGGGAAACGGCATTGAGGGTAGTGAGGTGGGAGTGCAACATGGGAACTTCCAGCCAGGGGATGGCTGGAAGTGGAGCAAGTTATATGCCGCTCAGCTCAGTTCGCCGCACAGGTCCAGTTCCACCAGGCGGCGGACTTCGTGGGTTGCAAGGCCGGCGCCGAGCAGGGCCTGTAATTTGCCGAACACCGCTTCGCGGGTCATGCCGCCTCCGGACAGAACGCCTGCGCCGCGCAAACGGCTGCCCGCTTCGTACACATCCAGTTCCACGCCGCCTTCATGGCATTGGGTAATTGCCACCACCACTACGTTGTGCTCCTGCGCACGCTGGAGGCTGGCGAGAAACGCCGGGTTATCGCTCGGCCCGGTACCGCTGCCGAAGCACTCCAGGACCAGCGCCTGGATACCGCTGTCGACCAGTGCATCCAGTTGCCCAGCGGTGATGCCCGGCACCAGCGGCAGCACACCGACATTGGCCAGGGCCTTGGGTTGGCGGTAATCCAGGGCGGCGGGAATTGCCTGGGCCTTGGCCACGCCGCCGTTGCGCTGCAGTGCGGCAAACGGATGGCGACCAAAGCTGCGGACCTTCGCGCAGCGGGTCGGTGCCATCAGCGCGCCGTGGAAATACAGTTGCACACCCGGTGCCAGGCCTTTACCCAGCGCTTGCAACGCGCCGCTGACGTTTTCCCAGGCATCACTGTCCGGCACACCGGCGGGTAGCATCGAACCGGTGAACAACACCGGTGCCGGCAGGCCCAGCAGTTGGAAACACATGGCCGCCGCACTGTAGGCCAGGGTGTCGGTGCCGTGCAGGATCAGTACGGCATCGGCGCCGTTATCCACGGCCTCAACCACGGCGCTGCGCAGTTGCTGCCAGTAAGCGGGGGTCATGTTGGCGCTGTCGATCAGCGGCGCCATCTCCCGGAAGCGCCACGCGGGCACTTGCATGTTGGCAAGCTGCTCGCGCATGCGCGCCTCGAAACCCGATGCAGGCGCCAGGCCGTTGGCGCTGGCCTGCATGCCGATGGTGCCACCGGTGTAGAGCACCATGACGTTGTTGGATGGGGACATGAATTTTCTCCTGAACGAAAAACGCCGCCGGGCCCAGAGCATGCCCAAGGCCAGGCGGCGTGTCATCTATCTACGCTCAGCGTTGCACTTGAGCGTTCAGTTCAACCGATGGGGCTGCGTCCGGTTGCACCGGGTTGGCCGGCCAGGCCTTGCGGTCCAGGTCCAGGTCGGGGAACTGGCTGGAGTCGAACACCGGGGTCTTGATCCCGGCGGCACGCTGGTCGTCGTAGTCCTTGAGCAGGCGCATGGCGATCTTGAACAGGAACGCCAGGGCGAACAGGTTGACGAACGCCAGCATGGTCATGGTGATGTCGGCGAAGGCGAACACGGTGCCCAGGTTCTCGATCGAGCCCCAGAAGATCAGCACCAGCACCAGCGCACGGTAACCAATCAGCACCTTGCGGTTGTTGCCGACCAGAAAGCGCAGGTTGCTCTCGCCCAGGTAGTAGTTGTACATGATCGAGGTGAACACGAACAAAGCCAGGGCCACGGAGATAAACATCCGGCCCCAGTCACCGACCACTGCCGCCAGGGAGTTCTGGGTCAGGGCAATGCCGTCGCCTTCAAAACCTGGGGTGTAGAACCCCGAGAGCAGGATCAGCAGCGCGGTGCAGGTACAAATGATGAAGGTGTCGAGGAACACGCTGAACGCTTGCACCACACCCTGGGCGACCGGGTGCTCGACCGAGGCCACGGCGGCCACGTTGGGCGCACTGCCCAGGCCGGCTTCGTTGGCGAACACGCCGCGCTTCACGCCCATGATGATTGCGCTGCCCACCAGGCCGCCGAAGGCTTGGTCCAGGCCAAAGGCGCTCTTGACGATGGTCATCAACATGCCCGGCACCTGGTCAAATTGCAGCACGATCACGTAGACCGTCACGGCGATGTAGACCAGGGTCTTGACCGGCACCAGCAGGTCGGCGATCGAGGCAATGCGCTTGATCCCGCCGATGAACACCAGGCCCAGCAATACCGCCAGGGCCAGGCCGGTGTAGGTGGTGTCGAAGCCAAAAGCGTTGTTCAGCGAGTGGGTCACGGCATGGGCTTGCAGGCCGTTGAAGGCAAAGCCGAAGGTCACCAGCAGCAGGAACGCCATGACCATGCCCAGCCAGCGTTTTTGCAGGCCGTGCTGGATGTAATAGGCCGGGCCGCCACGGTAGGTGCCTTCAGCGTCGGTGCGCTTGTAGAGCTGGCCGAGGGAGCACTCGATAAAGCTCGAAGACATGCCCACCAGTGCGGTGACCCACATCCAGAACACGGCACCGGGGCCGCCGAGGGTCACGGCAATGCCGACGCCGGCGATGTTACCGGCGCCCACCCGCCCGGCCAGGCTGAGCATCAGCGCCTGGAACGAACTGAGTTGGCCGGCGCTGCTTTTCAGGCTGTCGCGAAACACCGCGAACATATGAAAGAAGTGACGAAACTGAACGAAACGCGAGCGGATCGTGAAGTAGCCACCGAGCCCGACAATGAGCACGATCAGCACTTTTCCTGAGAGGAAGTCGTTGATGACTTCTAGCATGGAGTATTCCTCGCTGTTTTTTGTAAAGGCAAAAGCCGGACGGTTCGACACATCGTGTTACACACAATCGCGCAGGCAGCACGATAGGTGGGTCGAGTGTTCGTCCCGGTTCCAAGTCGCGGGTTGTTATTAGTTCGGCGTTCGCATGCGGTTGACGGCCGTGCATGCGAAGAGGGGCGGCACTATACCGATGTGCGCGCCAGCCGTCTGCAAGCAGCGCAACTGGGCGAGGAGTGGTAGGCGGGCAAAGGGCTGAACCGGTTCACTTTTGTAGGCGCGAGCTTGCTCGCGAAAAACGCCCAGGCACCGCGTTTTTTCAGGACGCCGGGGTCATCGTTGGCGATCTTCGCGAGCAAGCTCGCTCCTACAAGGGGGCATCAGAAGTAGTAACCAATATTCACGTTGGTGCGGTAATACCACTCGTTGCTGCCCACCGAGCTGGTGTTGGTGAAGCCGCTGCCATTCTCGGCACCGCCGTAGGGGTTGGCGTTGCGCGCCCAGGTAAAGTCGACCCAGGCCATCACCGGCATCGCCAGGAACTGCGCGCCTACGGTGAACATCTGCGAATCATCCCAGGCGCTCTTGTCTTTCATCATCCGACTGTAGTCGGTGTACAACTTGACCTTCTTCAACTGCCCCAGCGACGGTGTGTAGACGTCATAACCGAGGTTGACCGAGGCCAGACTGGCCTTGGACGCGATCAGGTACGCCGGTGTCAGGCCGTTGCCGCCCATCAGCACCGAATCCTTGCTGACGCCCGTGGGGTTTTCGGGATCGTATTCGTAGCGGATGGCCTGGCTGGTGACCGTCCACAGCCCCTTGTTGATGATGGCGTGTACGCCAGCGGCCCAGTAGTCGCCGTCATCCTTGGTGGTGGCGTTGTACAGCTGGGCGGTGACCAGCGAGGCACCGATCTCGGTCTTCCAGCCATCGCTGTTGAAGGTGCGTGCCACCCGCGCGTTGATCTGGTTGCGTTTCTCGTTGTCCTGGCGCGACTGGGTGAAGGCAATCGCATTGTCTTTCAGGTCGGCGTAACGCCCGACTTCAGGCGAGTAGCGAATGTCGCTGGGCAACATGCGCGGGAAGAAACCCAGTTGCACGTCCCAATCCTGGTCCTTGTAGCTGTACTTGAGGCCGGTGCCGGCACTTGAGGCATAGCCCATGAAAAACGGCAGGTGGTAACTCCAGCCGAATTGCGGGTACGGCTCCAGGCCAAAAGGCTTGAACGGCGCCCCCAATTGCAGGTTGGAATTGGCATTGAGCCGATAGCCGACGAACCCACGGTCAATGGAGCGCTTGCCGTCGTCCTGGAACCAGTAGCCGAGATCGCTATAGAGGTTCTTGTAGGTGGCCTGCACATCCAGGCGGAAGGTGTCGAAGAGGAAGCGACCATTGTTCTCGGTGGTATCCCAATGCTCGTCACGATAGTTGGTACGCAACGCGCCGCCGATATCCAGGCTGCTGTCGCCGCTATCGCTGCGCCAGGAAATATGCGGGAAAGGCTTGTTGGCGGCGTTGGCCCGCACCGGCTCGGAAGGAATGGGTTCGGCGGCGAAACTGCTGAAACTGGCAAACATCAATCCTGCACACAAGACGCGCTTCATAGAGACCTCTCTACCGGGTGATCGGCAACACTCGTCCGCTTGCCTTTAAAGGCAACTAAGGAGGGAGCGGGTCTTACCGGGTTTAAGTGTTGGTTCTTATTGTTTTATCGGCGAAACGCCGTTTAATCAGTGAATGCACAGGAGTAGAGCAGGAAGTGTGCCAGGCGGCTTGTTAGTTTGTTTTTTATAAAAATATTATTAAAAACAATTGTTTATATGGGAAACAAGGCTGTTTGTATAACCCATGAAACAACCCGCAAGTGCGGTAACAAAGTTGCCCGTGATAGGTGCGTCTTTATTGCACGTTGCCAATGAACCGGGCACTAGTTTGTTTTACGGATAATCCTGTAGGAGCGAGCTTGCTCGCGAAGAACTTGAGGGCAACGCGGTTACTCAGGATAAACCGCGTTATCGTTAACGTTCTTCGCGAGCAAGCTCGCTCCTACAGAGGGTGGGGAGGTTAGAGGTCGAGCACCAGGCGTTGGCTCTTGCAGCCGGAAACACACACCATCATCGATTTATTCGCCGCCCGTTCGGCCTTGGTCAGCACGCCGTCGCGGTGGTCGATCTCGCCTTCCACCACCCGTGTTTCACAGGAACCACACACCCCTTCGCGGCAGCTGTGATCGATCTCGCAACCCGCTTGGAGCAGCACATCCAGCAAGCTCAAGCCGGGTTCCACCGCCAGGGTTTTGCCGGACTTTTTCAACTCCACGCTGTAGCGGTTCTGGGCGTCTTCGCTGGGCGGCAGTTCGGCGGCGGTAAACCGTTCGATATGGGCGTGGGGATAACCCAAGCGTTCACAAGTGCCCTCGAAGGCATCCAGCATCGGTGTCGGCCCGCAGCAATAGAAGTGCGTGTCCGCGGGCTGGCCGGCCAGGTAGGCGGCGAGGTCTGGCGGCACGCCTTTCTCGTCGTTGAAGTGGTACACCACCCGCGCATCCAGGCCGTTCAAGGCTTCCACCAACGCCGCTTCCTGGCGCGAGCGCGCGCAGTAGATCAGCTCGGCGGATTTTCCCAGGGCCAGCAGTTGGCGAAACATGCAGTAGATCGGCGTAATACCGATGCCACCGGCCACCAGCACACTGTGGCTGGCGCTCAGGTCCAGCGCGAAGTTATTGCGTGGCGCCGAGATCGACAACGGCATGCCAACCCGTAACTGGCTGTGCACATATTCCGAGCCGCCCCGGCTGTTGCGGTCGCGCAGGATCCCCACGGTATAACGCCCCTGGTCGCTGGGGGCGTTGAGCAGCGAGTAACTGCGCACCAGGCCGTTGGCCAAATGCAGGTCGATGTGCGAGCCGGCCTCGAACGGCGGGAACACGGTATCGCCCAGCGGGCGCAACTCAACGCTGATGATGCCTTCGGCTTCATAGCGCAAGGTGTGGACGCGGGCGTTGAGGAGCGCGATCTTGTTCATGGCAGTTGCTTCGCGTCGATCAATTCGAGCTGGGCCTTGGCGGCGTTCTTCAGGTAGCGCCGCAACCGCACCACACCCAAATCGTGTTGATAGAGGTTCTCGCGCTGATTGGCGTCCGGCTCCATGAACTCCAGCAGCACCCGGTCTTGCTCCAGCACCGCCCAATGCCGTGCCTCCAGACGGTTCTTGTACAAGAACCGCCAGGTGTCGCGCTGCCAGCCGGTCAGCGGACGGCAGCGCCAGTGGAACGCCGCCGACAGCGAACGACTGCTGGGGGTATAGCTGCCGATAATGGTGAAGTTGCCGCCAGGGCCACCGGTTTTCGGGTAAGGGATTTCCAGGCGCAGCCAATGGCAGCCGTTGTCCATGAACTCGGTCCAGTCGAAGTTCACCCCGCGTTGGCCTTCCTTCTCGAAGAAGAATCCGGTGTCGGTGTCGCGGGTGACAAATTTGGCGGTGGCCTCACCTTCACTCATCGAGTGCGACATCTTGTGCAGGTAGGTGCCGTGCATCGGGTCCATGACGTTGTCGATCACGTAGCGGTAATCGCCTTTCCACTCGGTGTAGCAAACGAAGCTGCTCCACTGGGGGGAGGTCAGTTGCTCGGGCAGGACCAGCTCCGGGGCCGTGGCCAGATGCGGGTCGGTGGCGTTGAACAGGAAAATCGCGCCAGCGGCTTCGCGGGTGTGGAACATACGTGTCGGCCGGCTGCCTTCCAGTTTGCAGCCGGGACTGCCCGGCACCTTAGTGACCGTGCCGTCGCAGCGCACTTCGACACCGTGGTAAGGGCACTGTAAACGATCCCCCAGCACCGGCCCCTGGGACAACGGCGCGCCGCGATGGGGGCAATGGTCTTCCAGGGCGTGAACGCTGCCATCGTTGTCGCGCCACAGGGCGATCTTGTAGCCCAGGCGCCTGATCGACAGTGGTTTTTCGCCCAATAGGTCCGACGGCAATACCGGGAACCAGAGGTCTTTCAGGCCCTTGGCCAGATGCTGTTCAACAGGGTCGACGGTCAGTTGCATATTCATTTTTTATTCCTTCTGCCGGGTCATTCGCCCAGCCGGGCCATCAAGGTTTCGTAGGCATCTGCCGTCCACTCGCCGCTGGTCAGCGGGCAGGGCGGGCCGGCCAGGTTCAGGTGCGCGAGCAGGTCCGGCAGTTCGGTCACGCCGTTGCCAAAGGCGCGCTCGATGGAGTCGCCCAGCAACTCTTCAAACTGGGTGTTGGGCCGTTTGCGCGCCTGATGGGGCTCCAGGTAGGGTTCGGTCGTGCTCATCGTATTGCCCTCTATTGGGTGCCCGGGCGCGGGTCGTTTCGCGCACCGGGCTAAAGTCGTGTTCAGGCTGCGTTGTTTGTCGAGACGGTCCAGGCGTCGTAGCCGTAGACCCAGTCGGCATTGCCGCCGTCCTTGAGCCACTGGTTGCCCCGCGAGCCGATCTGGATCTGGCTGGTGCGTTCCAGGCGTGCCTGCTGATAAGCCTGCAATGCCTGCGCGACCTGGGTCGGGCTGGTGAGGTCTTGCAGGTAGCGGCCGAGGACCACCGCGTCTTCGATGGCCTGGCCGGCGCCCTGGGCCATGAACGGCATCATCGGGTGGCAGGCATCGCCCAGCAGGGTGATGGCGCCCTTGGACCAGAACGGCAGTGGATCGCGTTCATACAGCGCGGTCTTGAGCACATCAGTACACGCATCGAGCAGCGCGCGGGCGTCCGGGTGGAAGGCCTGGTAATGGCTGCGCAGCTCATCGGCATCGCCGGCACTGGTCCACGACTCTTCGTGCCAGCTGTCCTGGGCGGTGGTGGCGAAGATAAAGATGTCCTTGCCCTGGTTCAGCGGGAACGTGACGATCTGGCTCTGCGGGTTAGGCCCCCACCACTTGGTGAAGGCCTGGATGTTCGGCACATGGGCCACCAACTCGGCTGGCACTACGGCGCGGTACGCCACCACCCCGGTAAAGCGCGGATGCTCTTCGCCGAACAGCGCGTTGCGCACTACCGAATGAATGCCATCGGCGCCGATCAGCACATCGCAGCGGTGCTGGCTGCCATCCTTGAAATGCAGGTGGATGCCGTCGTCAGTCTGTTCGACCCGTTCGGCGCGCTTGGCGAACTGCACCTGTTCCAGCGGGAACACCTCGGCCAGGGCCGCCAGCAGGTCGGCGCGGTGAATGGTCAGTTGCGGCGCGCCGTATTTCTGCTCGGCGGCGTCGGACATTTCCAGGCGCGAAGTCTCTTCGCCGCTGTCCCACATCCGGCTGATGCGGTGGGTCGGCCGCGCAGCCGGGATGCGCACGGCGGCGCCAATGCCCAGGCCATCCAGTGCCCGTACCGCGTTGGGGGTGAGGTTGATATCGGCACCGACCCGCAAAAAGGCCTTGGACTGTTCGAACACGGTGACCTGGTGACCGGCGCGGTGCAGGGCGATGGCAGCGGTCAGGCCGCCGATACCGGCACCGGCGATAGCAATATTCAGGGAAGGCATGGGCGACTCCTGCTCAGGATTTGGGTTTGTCGGTGAGGAACTTGCCTTGCGGCGCCTCGACGTGTTGCTGGCGTCGGGTATTGCCGTCGATGCCGCCGGCAATCGCCCATTCGGCGAACACCGTGGGGCCCGGCTCAAAGGTGCGCGGCTGCCATTCGCCGGTCAGTTGGTCCTCGTCGGCGTAGTACTCCACCAGCGCGCCGGCGGGGTTCTTGAAGTACCAGAAGAACGCCGAAGACACCGGGTGGCGCCCCGGCCCGATCTCGGTCGGCCAGCCGCTGCGCGACACATGCATGCCACCGCCGAACACCTCGTGTACGTCACGTACGGTAAAGGCCACATGGTTCAGCCCGGCCCGTGGCGCCGGCAGTTGCAGCATGAACAGATCGTGATGGCCGCCTTCTTCGGCGGTGCGCAAGAACGCGCCGCGATCCGGGTAGCGGTCCGAGGCCTGGAAGCCGAAACGCTCGTGGTAGAAGGCTTCGCAGGCGTTCACATCCTTGACGAAAAACACCACGTGGCCGACTTCAATCGGCGTGGCGCGTTCATAGATCGGCGCGGCCTTGTTGATCCTGCCCTTGGTCTGCCAGGTGTTGTGGCCGCTGCACTCGATCTTAAGCTCACGCTTGCGCGTCACTTGCAGGCGGATCGCCAAGCCATTGGGGTCGGTGCAGCCGATGCGCCCGTTGCCTTCGACAAAACCCGGATCGTTGGCGATGCGTTCGGCATACAGCGCAAGGTCCGCTGCGTCGGCCACACCCCACACCACTTCACGCACGGTGGAGCCGGCTTCGATGGCGGGCGGCAGGCCCGGTTTGTTCAGGTCGGCCAATACCACGCGGCAACCGTTAAGCGTTTCGAAGATCACTTCGTCCGCCTGGGTGCTGACCTGCTTCAAGCCCCAGTCGCTGAAAAACCGCACGCAGGTGTCGAGGTCCTCGACGCCGTAGGTGACTTCATCAATACCTAAAACGCTCATTGCGCTACCTCGTGTGGCACGCCGGCCCAGGCCAGTGGTTGTTCGTTCATGCCCCAGTAGAGGCTCTTCTGTTCCATGTATTGCAGGATCCCCAGGCGCCCTTTTTCACGGCCCAGGCCACTGTCGCGCCAGCCGCCAAACGGCGTGGAAATCGAGAACTGCTTGTAGGTGTTGATCCACACCGTACCGGCCTGCAAACGCCGGCCCAGGGCCCAGGCGCGCTTGTAGTCACGGCTCCAGATCCCCGCCGCGAGGGCGTACAGGCTGTCGTTGGCCTGCTCCAGCAACTGTGCTTCGTCGTCGAACGGCATGGCCACCAGCACTGGGCCGAAGATTTCTTCCTGGCACACCTGTTGTTGGTTGTGCAGGCCTTCGAGGATGGTCGGCGGGTAGAAGTAACCCTGGTCATACACGCCGCCACTTGGGCGCTGCCCGCCCAGGCGCAGGCGCCCACCTTCGGCCAGGCCGAGGGCGACGTAACGTTCCACCGACTCACGATGGCCGGCACTGATCAGCGGGCCCATCTGCGTGTTTTCGTCGGCCGGGTCGCCCATGCGCAGGTTGGCGGCGGCGGCCACCAGGCGCTGCATAAAGGGTTCGTACAGGGCGCGCGCAACAAACAGCCGCGAACCGGCAATACACGCCTCGCCCGAGGAGCTGAAAATGCCGTACAGCACACCGGCCACCGCGTGGTCGAGGTCGGCGTCATCCAGGACGATGGTCGGCGACTTGCCGCCCAGTTCCAGGGACACCGGCATCATCTTGTCGGCAGCGATATGGGCGATGTGCTTGCCGGTGCGGGTGCCGCCGGTGAACGACACGCGCTTGACCAGCGGGTGGCGGGTCAGCGCATCACCGAGCAACGAACCCTTGCCCGGCAGCACGCTGATCAGGCCCTTGGGCAAGCCGGCTTCTTCGCACAGACGCGCCAGGCGCAGGGCCAGCAACGGGGTGATTTCTGCTGGCTTGATCACCACCGCATTGCCTGCCGCCAGGGCTGGCGCGACCTTTTGCGCCTCGCTGGCAATCGGCGAGTTCCATGGGGTGATCGCGGCGACCACGCCCATTGGCTCATACACGCTCATGCTGACGAAATCACCGCGCGACGGGGTGATGGTTTCTTCCAGGGTTTCGCAAGCGGCGGCAAAGAACTGGAAGGTGCCCGCAGCGCTGGCTACCAGTGCACGGGTTTCATTGATCGGTTTGCCGTTGTCCTGGCGTTGCAGCTGCGCCAGCTCTTCGCTGTGCAGGCGGATCAGCTCGGCGATGCGGTACAGCACGCCGGCCCGCTCATGGGGTTTGCGCTGGGCCCAGCCGCTGTGCAGGAACGCCTGGTGCGCGCCCTGGATGGCGTCTTCCACATCTTGCAGATCGGCGGCATTGAGCCAGGCTACGGGTTCGCCGGTGGCCGGGTAGTGGCTGGCGTAGCGCTCGCCACGGCCCTGGCGCCAGTGGCCGGCGATGCAGATCGGTAAAGTCTGTTCGAGGGTCATCGACGGGCTCCTAGATTGAGATGGCATGGGCGTGGTTGCCCAAGGCTCGGACCACGCTGTATACGGTCAGCGCCGAGGTCTTGGGGTTGGCCAAAAGCGGCTTGCCGCGCAGGCTCAACTCGAAACGACCAAAGGCGCCACGGGCTTCGAAGTGGTGGACGTTTTCGTCGCTGTGGGGGTCGGCGATCAACGTCACATGGGTGCGATCCAGGCCCAGCCCGGCCAGGGACAGGGTGGCGGCGACGTTGGCGTTTTTCGGGTACAGCCGCGCCGCTTCGCGGGCGCTGCCCTGGAAGATCACCGTGGCTTCGCGGATGCTGTCCAGGTCGCAAGCCTGCTCGCCGGGAGTGTTCTTCCAGGCGCGGGCTGGCTTGCGCCCGGTGTAGTTGACCGAATCCAGCCCGCCGACCTTGGCCGCCGACAACGCATCAATGCCGCCAATCGCGCCGGGCAGCAACTCGATGCGGGTCTTGCCGCGTTCGGCCGCTGCTTCCAGGCGCTCGACCAGGCCCACTTCGGACAAGGCGCCGACCGAGACAATCAGGCAGGCAATGCCGCGCTCCAGGGCCGGCAGCACATGCTCTTCGATGGCCCGATGGCCGGCGCACTCCACCAGCAAATCCGGACGCGTATCGGCGGGCAATGCCGTGAGCACCTGCGGCGGCTTTTTGAAACTGGCCAGGCGCTGGCGCACCAGGGCTTCGGAGCCCTCGGAGGCGATGACGTAATCCACGCACAGCTGCGGATCGTTCTCCAGCAGCTCCAGTACGCCGACGCCAATGGCGCCGCAGCCGATCATGGTGATATGCAACATGCGACGATCCTCAGGCGGTGGCCTTCTGGGCTTTGGTTTCGCTGTTGGGCGGGCCGGCGAACTGGGTGGCGAAGTTGCCCACGCTGAGCATGTCCACTTCCAGCAGGAACGGGCCGGGTTGGCTCAAGGCACTGTCGACCACGCGGCCGAAATCCTTGAGGTCGGTGACCAGGCCATGGCGCAGGCCCATGGAGTCGGCGAGCTTGGTGTAGTCCGGGGTGTGCAGGTCGACGTAGCAATGGCGGCTGCCGTAGACCGCGTCCTGGATATTGCGGATCACCCCGTAGCGCTGGTCGTTCATCAGCAGGATCACCAGGTTGGCGCGCTCCTGGACCAGGGTCGCCAGCTCACCGAGGTTGAGGATGAACCCGCCGTCGCCGGCCAAGGCAAACACCTTGCGCTCGGGCGCAGTTTCGGCTGCCGCGATTGCCGCACCGATACCCATCGCCAAACCCTGGCCGATGCCGCCACCGAGGGCGTGAACCCCGGCGCGCGGGTGGTACAGGTTAAGCAGGCGGTTGCCCCAGATGCTGTTGGACAGGGTCACGTCGCGCACCCACGAGAAGTTGCGCCCGGTGACGGCCTGCAATTGCTCGACCATCGCCGAGTACGGGCCCAGGTCGGCGACCAGTTGGCTGCGCGATTGCTCACGCACGGCCTTGAGTTCGTCGAGGAAGTCCGGGTCGGTGTGCAGGCGACCTTCCAGACGATCAGCCAAACCGTCCAGGGCCAGGGCCGCGTCGCCGCAGATAAACAGCTCGCTGGCATAGCTGCGGCCTTCGATGGCCGGGTTGGCGTCGATGCGCAGGGTGTTCTGCGGCAATTTCAGCGCGTACTTGAAGGTCTCGTTGCTGCGCAGGCGCGAGCCGGCGATCAGCAGCGCATCGCAGGTTTGCAGGAACTGCTCGACCCGCTTGTTCTGCGAAAAGGCGCCCAGGCAACGCTCGTCGTCCTCATTGACCACGCCACGGCCCTGGGTCGAAGTGATCACCCCCACACCCATCGCCAGCAGGCGCTTGACCTGCGCGCCGGCATGCCGCGCGCCGCCACCGAGCCAGAGCATCGGGCGCTTGGCGTTGGCCAGGCGCTCGGCCACCAGGTCGAGGGCTTCCGGCGGCGGCACGGCCACCGGGATCGGCAGCGGCGACAGGTCGGTGGGCATCGGGATAAAGGTCGACTGGATGTCGATCGGGATCTCGACGCTGACCGGGCCGGTGGGCGCGGTGAGGGCGGTCTGCACTGCGAGCTTCAGGGTGCTGAGGGCGGTTTCGACGCTGCGCACGCGGAAAGCGGCCTTGGACACCGCCTTGAGCATGTTCAACTGGTCGCGGGCTTCGTGGATGTACGCGAGCTCCTGGTCCAGGTACGGCGTCTCGATCTGCCCGGTGATATGCAGCAACGGGGTGCCGGCGGTCTGCGCTTCCACCATGGCGCCAGCGGCATTGCCGGCGGCGGTGCCGGTGGAGGTCAGGCACACGCCCAGGCCACCAGTGGTCCGGGCATAGGCGTCGGCCATGTTGGCGGCGCCGGCTTCACCCCGGGCCATGACAAAACGGATATTGCCGCGCACGGCAAAGGCATCGAGGATCGGCATGTTGTGGATCGAGATCACGCCAAACACGGCCTTGACGTCGCATTGTTCGAGGAAGGCGGTGATGGCAGCGCCCACGGTGACAGTGTTTTCATTACGCATGGCGGGACAGGCCTCCGGATACATCGATATGGCTGCCTGTGGTGTAAGCCGACAGAGGCGAGGCCAGAAACAGGATCGCGCGGGCCGCTTCAAGCGGCAGGCCCAGGCGCCCCAGGGGGATTTGTTTTTGTTGGGCCAGGCGGGCGGTCCATTGCGCCCAGTCGAGGTCGCGTTCTTCACGCGCTTCGAAGCGGCGGCGCCATTGCCCGGATTCCACCAGGCCAATCAGGATGCCGTTGACGCGGATGCCCTGGGGGGCGAATTCGGTGGCCATCGAGCGCACCAGGTTCTTGACCCCGGCGCGGGCGGCCGAGGTGGCGACCATGTGCGGTTCCGGCTGGCTGGCCAGCAGCGAGTTGACGCAGACGATGGCGGCGTCGGCCTGGTTTTGCAGCTGCGGCTTGAAGGCGCGCACCGGGTTGATCACCGAGAAAAACTTCAGGTGCAGCTCTTCGGTCCAGGCGCTGTCGGTGGTGTCGGCAAAGGTCGAGACCCGGCCTTGCCCGGCGTTGTTGATCAGCACGCTGGCATTGCCCAGTGCCGCCAGGCTGGCGCTGGCAAAGGCGCTGACCGATTCGGCATCAAGGACATCGCACGCCTGGGCCAGCAGCCGGCCTTGCGGGAAACGCTGGCGCAGGTCGTTTTCGGCGCGGCGCAGGCGCTCTGCATCGCGGCCGCAGAACGCGACGGCTGCGCCGGCTTCCAGCAGCAGTTCGACGCACGCCAGGCCAATGCCTGATGAACCTCCGGTGACGATTGCGGTGCGGCCCTGCAATGAATAAAGGCTCATCTCAATCTCTCATCAAGGCAGTGACGCGGGGTAGCCCGCCATGGGCGCCACCGTTGTAGTTGAGCAGGCGTGAAAGCTCGTCGGCGCTGCGCCGCACTTGGTTCAGCAGCTCTTCAAAATTGACGTGGCCGATCTGCGTGGTGGGGATGGTCACGCCGAGTGCGGCAACGATGCCGCCACTCTGGTCGCGTACCGGCGCGGCCACCGTGGAGATCGCCGACTCAAAAAAACCTTCGCCGCTGACAAAGCCGCGTTGGCGGTCGGCCTGGACCAGGTCGAACAGCTCCATCACGGTCTTTGGCGTGCAGTGGGAGTGCTGCTCCAGGTGCTCTTCGGGATACAACTCGCGCAGTTCGGCCAGCGACAGGTCCTCCAGGAGGATGCGCCCCAATACCGTGGCATGGGCCGGCAAACGAGTGCCGACGTTGACCGCGTTGGAGAACACCGAAGGTGGCGAGACCTTGGCTACGTACACGATGGAACGTCCGTCGCGCACCACCAGGTTGCTGGGGTAGTTCACCCGGTCGCACAACCGTGCCAGCAGCGGCTGGCCGAGCTCAGTCAGCTCCAGCGACGCGAGGTACTCGAAGCCCAGGCGCAACACCGACATGCCGAGGCGGTATTCGTTGCCGCTGCGGGTGACGAAGCCCATGGTTTCCAGGGTGGTCAGCAGGCGGAAGATGGTCGAGCGCGGCAGCGCCAGGCGGCGCGCCAGTTCCGGCGCGGTCAGGGTACGGTTGCGCCGGCTGAATTCGCAGAGCAGCAGCAAGCCGCGCTCCAGGCCCGGCACGATGTATTTGTCCTGGGCATCCTTCAGCAGATCTGAGTCATTCATAAGGTTCTACCTGTCAGGGATTGTTTGAGGGCGTAGGCCAGGCGACCGGCAACCACCAGTGGTTGTTCGATAGGGCTGGCATGGCCTGCGTCGGCGATCAGGTTGAAGCTGGCGCCCAGGGCCTTGGCCACGCCCAGGCAGGTGTCGGGCGTGGTGACGGCGTCGGCTTCGCCGCAATGCACCTCGCAGGGCATCGTCGGTTGGCCGTGGCGCAGCAGGTCGTCGCCGCACAACAACTCGATGGCCTGGCGATAACCCAGCGGGTTCAGGCGCGCCATGTTCCAGTGGACCCAGGCCAGTGCTTCGGGTTGGGCGCGCGGCGACAGCATGTGCGCACTGCGTTGTGCGGCCAGGCCGGCGATGCCCAGGCGTTGCAGGTTATCCAGGCGCTGTTGGCGGACCTGCTGGCGCTGCTGGCTACGTTCGGGCGCGCCATAGCCGCGAGCGGGGCTGATCAGCACCAGGCGGCTCACGCGTTTGGCCTGGGCACTGCGGGCCAATGCCAGGGCGGTCAGCGCCCCCAGGGAATGGCCGACCAGTACGCACTCATCCACCTGCAGCGCATCGAGCATCTGCGCCAGGCGGGCAGCGTATTGCTCGGCCTTGGGTACTTGCGACTCCAGGGGGCTGGAGTCGCCATAACCCGGCGCATCCCAGGCAATGACCCGAGCCTGGGCCGCCAGATGCTGTGCCACCTGCAGCCAGGACGCCGCGCCCGAGCCGATGCCGTGCAGCAACACCACCACAGGCCCCGTGCCGCATTCACGCAGGGCCTGCTGGCCACCTGCGGCGGCGACCAGGCGCTGGGGGAAGTCGCGCTGCAGTTGGGCTTGCAGATGGGCCGTCGGCGCGGCTTGAGTGAGTCCTGGCAACATGGGCTTACCCGCGCTTGATCGAGGCCAGAGGGTGCTCTGGCGGATAGGTCGGGGTGATCGGCTTTTTCGCGCCGAGCATCACGCACATCAGCGCGTCTTCGTCGCCGATATTGATCTCTTCGCGGTACACGCCAGGCGGCACGGAAATCACGTCGCGGTCGGTGAGGATGGTTTCGAAGCGTTCACCGTCCTTTTCCAGCACCACTTTGAGTTTGCCGCGCAGCACGAAGAACACTTCTTCTACGTCAATGTGCAGGTGTGGCGGGCCCTCGTGGCCGGCCGGGATGACCATGGTGGAAAAGGTGAAGTGCTCCGACGGGATGGTGTTCATGTCGGTGCTGATGCCGGTACCGCCGGTGCCGATGTAGCGCATTTGCGCGCGGCGGAACTTGGGGTCGTAGTCGGCCTGGAACTTCAGCGCGTCCCAGTCGTACTTGCGCGTCTCGTAGCGGGCGATACGGGTGCTCATCCAGCTTTCCAGGCTGGCGCCGGCAGGGCGGTCCCAGCTTTTGGGGGTGTCGTTTTGGGCAGATAGATCAGTCATGACAGTCTCCAGATCAAGGCATGACGAACCCGCCGTTGACCGGCAGGGTTTGTCCAGTGATAAAGCGGGCAAGGTCGGACAGCGCGAACAGCACGGCGCCGCTGACGTCTTCGGGCAATTGCGGGCGTTGCAGGGCCCGCTGGTCGTTGTACAAACGGTGGCGCGCCTCGGGCACGTAGGCGGTGGCTTCCACCAGCACCAGGCCGGGGGCGATGGCATTGACGGTGATGTTGTCGCTGCCCAGTTCCCGCGCCAGGCTGCGGGTCATGGCGATGATTGCGCCCTTGCTGGCGACATAGGCCAACAGGTTCGGCGCACCCCACAGCGGGGTGTCCGAGGCCAGGTTGACGATGGCGCCCTGACCGCTGTCGCGCAGGGCCGGCAGGCAGGCGGTGGTCATCAGCCAGGTGCCGCGCACGTTGACTTGCATCACCTGGTCCCAGGTGTCGATGCTCAGCGCTTCGCAGCCCTTGCCGCCGGAGTTGGTGATCGAGGCGTTGTTCACCAGGCCGTCGAGGCCGCCGAGCAGGCTGATCGTCGCGTCGATACAGGCCTGGATCGATGCGGGTTGCGCCAGGTCGACAGTCACGGCCTGGACGTCCAGGCCCAGCGCCCGTAATTCACCGGCGGCCTGCTGCACACGTTCGTGCAGCACATCGGCAATCACCACCCGCGCACCGGCCTGGCCGATGGCCTGGGCAAAGGCATAGCCCAGGCCACGGGCACCACCGGTGACCAGCACGCGGCGGCCTGCAAGCAAAAGGTCATGGCGGCTCATCATTGGGTGCTCAACATGGCTTTGGGCATGTAGTGCAGGACGCGTTTTTCCGCCCACACCACTGCGCCGTAGGCGATCACCCCGATCAGGGTCAGCGCCACAATGGCGACGAACACCCCAGCGGTATTGCCCTGGCCTTCGGCGTCCACCAGCAGGAAGCCCAGGCCCTGGTTGCCGCCGACCAGTTCACCGACGGTGACGCCGATCACCGCCAGGGTCGAGGCGATGCGCAGGCCGGAAAACAGCGCGGCCATGGCCGAGGGAAACTCCACCAGGCGGAAGATCTGCCAGCGGCTGGCATTCATGGTGCGTATCAGGTTGATCATGTCCGGATCGACGGTGCGAATCGCCGAGAGCACGTTGATCATCACCGGGAAGAACACGATCAGGATCGCGATCAGAATCTTCGGGTAGATGGTGTAGCCCAGCCACATCACGAACAGCGGGGCGAAGGCCACTTTCGGCGCGATCTGCAACGCCAGGATGTACGGCGACAACATGGCTTCGGCTGCCGGCGACAGGCCCAGCGATACGCCGATCATCACACCCAGCAGGGCGCCGAGGGCGAAGCCGACGACGATTTCAAACGCGGTGATCAGGGTGTGTTGCAGCAGGCCGCCCGCCTGCCACATCACCAGGCTTTCCTGGACCACGCGGCTGAGCTTGGGCATGACGAACTCGGGCATGCCGAGCAGGCCCGGGCCCCACTGCCAGAGCACCAGGAACAGGATCAGCAGCGCGACGCTACCGAGCACGGAGTTATTGCTTTTCATCGTGTGCGTACCTCAATGTCCCGGTGCTTCACTGTGCGGCGACCGGGCTGTCGACGAATTGGTTGGTGAAGAGCTCCTCAAGCGGGGTCTCGCGGGTGACGATGCCTTCGCTCACGTAGAACTGGCGGACCTTGTCCAGACGCTCTGGGTCGATGTGCCCGAGCACGCTCTGGTTGGCGTAGACGTGCTCGACATAGAGCTTGAAGATTTTCTCCAGTGAGTCTTCCTTGCCGGCGTAGGTGGGGACTGCCTTGGCAAAGGTCGCGGCAGCCGCACGCGGGTCCTGGATGATGTCGCGCATGCCTTGCAGGGTGGCCTGAACGACGCCGCGCACCACGTCGGGGTGATGTTTGATGGCGTCGTCGGAGGCGAGGATTGCCTGGGCCATGCTTTCGAAAATCTGCTCCTGGGGAATCAACTTGATCTGTGCGCCAGCTTCTTGTGCGGTGACCACCCAGTCCGGCACACCGGCCATGGCCTGGGCTTTGTTAGCCGTGAACAGTTGCCAGACCCCCGCAGGCCCTGCGGCCTGGATATTCACGTCGTTCTTGCCAAGGCCTGCCTTGCGCAACGACGCGAGCAGGGCGTAGTAGGTGGTGTCGGAGTAGGACATCACCGTCACGGTCTTACCCTTGAGGTCACTGACGCTGTTGATGTTGTCCCGAGCGTTGGTGGCGATCATCGTCACCCCGCCCGACCCCAGCACCGCCACGGCGCGAACCGGGATGCCATTGCCCCGCACCATGATCGGCGTATCGCCGATGGCTCCGCCAAGCAGAGCATTGCCGGCACCGATCTGCTTGGCCACATCCACACCGCCTTTGGCGGCAATAAACGTCAGGTTCAGGTCCTGGGCCGCGTAATAGCCCTTTTCCTTGGCGATGATCCATGGCGCAAAGGCCGGCAAGTTGGGTGGCGCCGGCAGCAGGTAGGTGACCTTGGTCGGCTGTGCCTGGGCGGCGCAGGCGATACCGAGGCCCAGGCTGAGGGCGCAAAGACGTTGAAACAGAGACTTGAGCATGGGAACTCCTGAATCGGTTGGGGGCCGCTAGGGCGGTGATCAGTGCAGTTCGGTGTCGGCGCCGACTTGCAGCAACTCCATCAGGCGGCCAACCAGCGGGCCGATTTCCGGCAGCTTGCGGCGTTCCAGGGGGTTGTCGCGAAACGGCAGGTCGATGCTGATCTCCTCGATGATCGTGCCGGGGCGCGCGCTCATGACCAGCAAGCGGTCGGACATGGCGATGCCTTCGATCAGGTCATGGGTGATGAACAGCGCGGTTTTCTTCTCGTCGAACAGCATCCGCGCCATGTCCTGTTGCAGGATCATCTTGGTCTGGGCATCGAGGGCCGAGAACGGCTCGTCGAGGAACAGCACCTGTGGGTCGATGGCCAGGGTGCGGGCCAAGGCGGCGCGCTGGCGCATGCCGCCCGAGAGCTGGAACGGGTAGTGATCGGCGTAGCCGTTGAGGTGGCAGCGGTCGAGCAGGTCCAGGGCCACCTTCTGCCGGGTGGCAGCGGGCACGCCCTGGATCTCCAGGCCCAGTTCCACGTTGCGGCGGATGCTGCGCCAGGGCATCAGCAGGTCTTTCTGCAACATGAACGCGACCTGCGGCACGGGCCCGGTGACCGGCTCGCCACCGACGAACACCTCGCCTTCGCTGGGCCGGTACAGGCCCGAGCCCATATTCAGGATGGTGCTTTTGCCACAACCGGATGGGCCGATGATCGACACCACTTCACCCCGGCGAATCTTGAAGTTCACCTCGCGAATGGCGAAGGGCGCGTCCGCTTTACCCTTGGCCGGGAAACATTTACCGACATTGCGAAATTCAATTTCAGTCGGCTCCAGCTCTTCCTTGAGAGCGGGGTTATTCCATTGGGGCGTCACGGCGTACATCTCTTTCACAGCCATCAGGTAGGTACTCTGGTCTGTTTTATAGGTGATACGTCGTTTAGTGCATGAACAATGCCAGGGGATTATTTCCTACAAGTTTTTAGTGGAAATCCTTTTGTATTAATGGGTTATGTGATTTTTTGTTAAAGTCATGCGTTTCATATATGAAACATTGGTTCTTATATGGCACGAAATTGCACACTGCTTGAGCGTGTAATGGGAAGTTGCAAGAAGTCGGTGCTTTATTGGGTAACGCGGGGAAGTTACGAAAGGGCTTAGTTGTTTTATAGATAAAACGCAGCTGTGCGTTTCTATATAGGTATTTGTAGGAGCGAGCTTGCTCGCGAAGAACGTTAACGATAACGCGGGCTTCCTGGATGAGCGCGGCGCTCTCAGGTTTTTCGCGAGCAAGCTCGCTCCTACAGGGCGCAGGCGTTAAAAAACAGGCAAAAAAAAGGGCCTGAAGAACAAGTCTTCAAGCCCTCAAAAGGGTGAGAGGTGTCTAGTCCCTCAACCTGGTGAGCGGTGCTACCTGCGTTCAGGCCTTCAAAGGCACCAGACGCGGGGCAATCATGTTTTCCGGGCGCAGGATGTCGTCGAGCATGGCGTCGTCGAGCAAGCCTTCTTCGCGCACCAGTTCCAGCACGCCGCGGCCGCTTTCAAGGGCGATACGCGCGATGCGGGTGGCGTTTTCATAACCGATGTACGGGTTCAGCGCGGTGACCAGGCCGATGGAGTGTTCCACCAGTTCGCGGCAGCGTGCTTCGTTGGCGGTGATGCCGACGATGCAGTGTTCGCGCAGCATGTCCATGGCGCGTTGCAGCAGGCGGATCGAGTCGAAGATCTTGAAGGCGATCAGCGGCTCCATCACGTTCAGCTGCAGTTGGCCGCCTTCGGCCGCCATGGTCAGGGCCAGGTCGTTACCGATGACCTGGAACGCGACCTGGTTCACGGCTTCCGGGATCACCGGGTTGACCTTGCCGGGCATGATCGAGCTGCCTGGCTGACGCGCTGGCAGGTTGATTTCGTTGATCCCGGTACGCGGGCCGCTGGACAGCAGGCGCAGGTCGTTGCAGATCTTCGACAGCTTCACCGCAGTACGCTTGAGCATGCCGGAGAACAGCACAAAGGCGCCCATGTCGGAGGTGGCTTCGATCAGGTCGGCGGCTGGCACCAGCGGCTGGCCGCTGATGGTGGCCAGGCGTTGTACGGCCAGGGCCTGGTAGCGCGGGTCGGCGTTGATGCCGGTACCGATGGCGGTGCCGCCCAGGTTGACTTCGGTCAACAGCTCCGGAGCCAGGGTCTTCAGGCGCGCCAGGTCTTCACCCAGGGTGGTGGCGAAGGCGCGGAATTCCTGGCCGAGGGTCATCGGCACGGCGTCTTGCAGTTGGGTGCGGCCCATTTTCAGGACGTGGCCGAACTCGACACCTTTGGCGGCGAACGCCTGGATCAGGCTGTCGAGGCTGGCCAGCAGCGCGTCATGGCCCAACAGCAGACCCAGGCGGATCGCGGTCGGGTAGGCGTCGTTGGTCGACTGAGCCATGTTCACGTCGTTGTTGGGGTGCAGGTACTGGTATTCGCCCTTCTGGTGGCCCATGGCCTCCAGCGCGATGTTGGCGATGACTTCGTTGGCATTCATGTTGGTTGAAGTGCCAGCGCCGCCTTGAATCATGTCCACCACGAACTCTTCGTGGAAGTCGCCGCGGATCAGGCGGGCGCAGGCTTCGCTGATGGCAGCGTGCTTGGCTTCGCTGAGCTGGCCCAACTCGCGGTTGGCGTCAGCGGCGGCTTGCTTGACCATTGCCAGACCGACCACCAATTTCGGGTAATGCGAAATCGGAACGCCGGAGAGACGGAAGTTATTCACGGCTCGCAGGGTCTGGATGCCGTAATACGCTTGGGCAGGTACTTCGAGTACGCCAAGCAGGTCTTTTTCTGTACGGAATGATGCAGCGGAGGACATGACGGAAATCATCTCGATATGGACCCGGAACAGGCCGGAACGCTGCGAATGCTAGGCTTGCAGAAGTTTTTGGGCCAATGCTGTTAAGCACTGGCCTATGCACAAACGGCATAATGTTGATGTGACCCGGTTATCATGGCGGGCGTGTGTGCCAAAATGGTGCATGCCCTGGAGAATCAGATGAACCTTGAAAGCAAATGGCTGGAAGACTTTAGCGCCCTGGCTGCCACGCGCAGCTTCTCCCAGGCTGCCGAGCGGCGCTTTGTCACCCAGCCGGCCTTCAGCCGACGTATCCGCAGCCTGGAGGCCGCGTTGGGGCTGACCCTGGTCAACCGCTCGCGCACGCCCGTCGAACTGACGGCGGCGGGGCAATTGTTTTTGGTCACAGCGCGCACGGTGGTCGAACAACTGGGCGAAGTGCTGCGCCATTTGCATCACCTTGAAGGTGGGCAGGGCGAAGTCATGCAAGTGGCTGCCGCGCACTCCCTGGCATTGGGCTTTTTCCCACGCTGGATCGCGCAATTGCGCAATGAAGGGCTGAACATCGCCACGCGGCTGGTGGCCACCAACGTCGGCGACGCCGTGCATGCGCTGCGTGAAGGCGGTTGTGACCTGATGCTGGCGTTCTACGATCCGGATGCCGCGATGCAGATGGACCCGGACATTTTCCCCTCGTTGCACCTGGGCAATACAGAAATGCTCCCGGTCTGCGCCGCCGATGCCGATGGCAAGCCGTTGTTCGACCTGGAGGGCGAGGGCAGCGTGCCACTGCTGGCCTACAGCGCCGGTGCGTTCCTCGGGCGGTCGGTGAACCTGTTGCTGCGCCAGCGCGCGCTACGCTTTACCACGGTGTACGAAACCGCGATGGCCGACAGCCTGAAAAGCATGGCCCTGGAAGGATTGGGAATTGCCTGGGTGCCACAGTTGAGCGTGCGCGCCGAACTCGCGCGCGGCGAGCTGGTGGTGTGCGGCGGGGCGCAGTGGCATGTGCCGCTGGAGATTCGGCTGTATCGTTGCGCGTTGGTGCGCAAGGCGAATGTGCGGTTGTTGTGGCGCAAGCTGGAAGGCGGCGCGGCGCAGTCCCCGGCGGCTGAGCGCGGTTAAATGTGGGAGCTGGCTTGCCTGCGATAGCGGTGTATCAGCTGACATTTCAGGCACTGACCCTCCGCCATCGCAGGCAAGCCAGCTCCCACAGTATTTTGTGGTGTTTTCGCTGACCTGGAAGTCAATAAAATCGCAGGTTTAACGCGTAAGACAGATGGTCATCCAAGGGGCTGTTTATCTGCATTATTACGGTATACTGCGCGGCCTTCGGCCGGTCCAACCGGCCTTAATTCGTACAACAAGCCACGCCGGATTTCCCGCGTGGCTTGTTGTTTTTTGACGCGCCTGCGGGCGCCCAGAGAGAAGAGGCACGACGATGAGTGCATTGGTTGGCGTGATCATGGGCTCCAAGTCCGATTGGTCCACCCTTAGCCACACCGCCGATATGCTGGAAAAACTCGGCATTGCGTTCGAAGTGAAGGTGGTCTCTGCCCACCGCACGCCGGACTTGCTGTTCCAGTATGCCGATGAAGCAGAATCCCGTGGCATCGAGGTGATCATCGCCGGTGCCGGTGGCGCAGCCCACCTGCCGGGCATGTGTGCGGCCAAGACCCACTTGCCGGTACTCGGCGTGCCGGTGCAGTCGTCGATGCTCTCGGGCGTGGATTCGCTGTTGTCCATCGTGCAGATGCCTGCCGGCATCCCGGTGGCCACCCTGGCGATCGGCAAGGCTGGCGCGATCAACGCGGCGTTGCTGGCCGCCAGTATCCTGGGCGCCAAGCACCCGCAGTTCCACGCGGCACTGAAGAAGTTCCGCGCGGAACAGACTGACAGTGTCCTGGACAATCCAGACCCACGCATCGCCTGAGGTTGATTGATGAAAATCGGTGTAATCGGTGGCGGCCAACTGGGCCGCATGCTGGCTTTGGCGGGTACTCCGCTGGGGATGAACTTCGCGTTTCTCGATCCGGCGCCGGACGCCTGTGCGGCGGCCCTGGGTGAACACCTGCGGGCGGACTACAGCGACCCGGACCACTTGCGCCAACTGGCCGATGAAGTCGACCTGGTGACCTTCGAGTTCGAAAGCGTCCCGGCCGAAACCGTGGCTTTTTTGTCACAATTCGTGCCGGTGTACCCGAGCGCCGAAGCCTTGCGCATCGCTCGCGACCGCTGGTTCGAAAAAAGCATGTTCAAGGACCTGGGCATTCCGACCCCGGCCTTCGCCGACATCCAGTCCCAGGCGGACCTGGACGCGGCCGTCGCCAGCATCGGCCTGCCGGCCGTGCTGAAAACCCGCACCCTGGGTTATGACGGCAAGGGCCAGAAAGTCCTGCGCACCGACGCCGATGTGGTCGGTACTTTCGCCGAACTGGGCAGCGTCGCCTGCCTGCTGGAAGGCTTCGTGCCGTTCACCGGCGAAGTCTCGCTGGTGGCCGTGCGGGCCCGTGATGGCGAAACCCGTTTCTACCCGTTGGTGCACAACACCCACGACAGCGGCATCCTCAAGCTGTCCGTGGCCAGTACCGACCACCCGTTGCAGGCGCTGGCCGAAGACTATTCCAGCCGCGTGTTGAAGCAACTGGATTATGTCGGGGTGATGGCGTTCGAGTTCTTTGAAGTCGACGGTGGCCTCAAGGCCAACGAAATCGCCCCGCGCGTACACAACTCCGGGCACTGGACCACCGAAGGCGCCGAATGCAGCCAGTTTGAAAACCACCTGCGAGCGGTAGCGGGCTTGCCATTGGGTTCCACGGCCAAGGTCGGCGAGAGCGCGATGCTCAACTTCATTGGCGTCGTGCCGCCGGTGGAGCAGGTCATTGCGATTGATGACTGCCACCTGCATCACTACGGCAAGGCTTTCAAGGTCGGGCGCAAGGTCGGCCACGCCAACCTGCGTTGCAAGGATCGCGCGACCCTCGACGCGCAGATTGCCAAGGTCCAGGCGCTGATCGCCGCACAATAACCCTGGTGGCGGCGGGAACCATTGGTTGCCGCCATCCTCTGATGGCAGGATGCCAAAGTCTGACTAGGCTTCAGCTCACTTTCATTCAGAGGGAAATGCCATGGGTATCATTGGAACCATCTTTATCGGTTTGATCGTCGGCCTGCTGGCGCGTTTCCTGAAACCAGGCGACGACAGCATGGGCTGGATCATGACCATCCTGCTGGGTATCGCCGGCTCTCTGGCGGCCACCTATGGCGGCCAGGCACTGGGGATCTACCAGGCAGGCCAAGGCGCAGGCTTCATTGGCGCGCTGGTTGGTGCCATCGTGTTGCTGGTGATCTACGGTCTGCTGAAAAAGAAATGATTTAGCGTCAAGCCCTCTGCGCTGCGCAGGCGCAGAGGGCTAGAATGCCGACACTTGTTTATTGGTCGAGCCACTCCATGCGCCGTCTTCTGTTGACTGTCCTTTTGCTGGGTTCAAGCCTGACCCACGCCGCTGAGCTGGCGGAAACCGACTGGCTGGAACTGATGCCCAAGTCGGACCAGAAAGCCCTCGAACAAATGCCTGATATCGACCACAACTCCCCGGAAGCCCTGGGCACCTTTACCGAAAAGGGTGGCCTGAAGCAGAGCAAGGGGTTGCCGGCGGTAATGTATTCAACCAAGACCGTGGCCGCCATGAATGGCAAGCACATCCGCCTGGGTGGCTACCCGGTGCCGCTGGAAACCGATGCCAAGGGGCGCAGCACCCTGTTCTTCCTGGTGCCTTACCCGGGCGCCTGCATCCACGTGCCACCGCCGCCGCCCAACCAGTTGGTGCTGGTGCGCTATCCCAAGGGCTTGAAGCTGGACGATATCTATACACCGCTGTGGGTGACGGGCACGCTGAAGGTGGAGACGGTCAACAACGACCTGGCGGATGCGGCGTATGCGCTGGATGCGGGGGTGGTGCGGGTGGTGCAGGAGTCAGACCTGTAACCAGCACCACAAATCTCCCTACAGGGGCAGGCTGGCGATGCTCACGCCCATGGTGTGGCTCGCGCCAGGTGCCAGCACCACTACATCGTCCAGCACATTGGCCGTCTCGATGCACAGCATGCCCTGCCAGCCATCGTCGGCCATATCGTCGAACGCCTTGGCGCGTTCAGTCCAGGGGTTCCAGATCACCGTCGATTTCGATCCTTCGCTGGTGAGCTGGATACGGCGCTGCCAGTCTTTATCAACGATGTTCAATTGTGCCGGGGTGTCGAGGTAGATGCGGTCGGTCTCGGCGCTGAAATGCAGCGCTCCAGACTGTTGTTTGGTCTGCCAGCCGTCGGCGGTATCGATGTAGTCCAGCCCGTCCAGGCCTTCGACCTGCACAGTGCGCACATCGCTGACGGCGAAGTAGCTGTGCAGCGCCTGGCTGATGGTCACGGTATCGCTGCCACGGTTGTGGCTGCTCAGGCGGATCTGCAGTTGATCATCCAGCAGG
Organism: Pseudomonas sp. TAE6080; assembly: GCF_018732265.1. Classification (NCBI taxonomy): domain Bacteria; kingdom Pseudomonadati; phylum Pseudomonadota; class Gammaproteobacteria; order Pseudomonadales; family Pseudomonadaceae; genus Pseudomonas; species Pseudomonas sp. TAE6080. The sequence goes on along the minus strand of NZ_JAHIDY010000002.1, from coordinate 171,182 downwards.
ATGCTCATTTTCAGGTCGACCTGGTGTGGCCAGCCCGGGAAACCGCCTGCCGGCGCCGGTAGTACCAGCTCAACCCGGTTGTCTTCGACGCCGGCCAAGGTCCAGAGGGCGGTGCGCGCAAAACCATGGGCACCCGCTGGCTGATCACTCTGGCGCATCGCTTTCACGCTCTGCGGGTTGCGGTCGAACACGCCAAACCATGGCCAGCACACCGGCACGCCGGTGCGGATGCCTTTGCCTTGCTTGAGCACCGCCTGGTCGTTGGGCCAGATCACCGGTTTTGCATCGGCCGGCTGGTAACTGAAGACGTGCGCACCCTGTTGGGCCACCAGCACTTGGGCGCCGTTGTGGCGGATGCGCCAGCAGTCCAGCTCATCCATTTTCACGGTTTCAACGTGGGGCGTAGGCATACAAGGCTCTCTCAATCACAGGCAATGGGGCAATGGACCGTCAAACCGCCGCGAGGTTTAACGCGCCCGCGATGGAACCGACCGGGTGCGACCGCTGCCATCAATGGCAACGAATACAAACACCGCTTCGGTGACTTTGCGCCATTCGCTGGACAGCGGGTCATCGCTCCACACTTCGACCATCATCTGGATCGAGCTGCGGCCGATTTCCAGGGCCTGGGTGTAGAAGGACAACTGCGCGCCCACCGCCACCGGCACCAGGAACGCCATGCGATCGATCGCCACGGTAGCCACGCGGCCACCCGCGACCTTGCTGGCCATTGCCGTGCCGGCCAGGTCCATCTGTGCAACCAGCCAGCCGCCGAAAATATCGCCGAAACCGTTGGTTTCACGGGGGAGTGCGGTGATTTGCAGGGCGAGATCGCCTTGCGGGATAGGATCTTCTTGTTCGAGTTCGATCATGCCGGGGGTGCCTCTGACCCGTGACTCTTGGACTATGTAATCGGTGAATAGCCGTCTTGGAAAAACGATTCAGCCCCGAACATACTACGTTCGTCACGTTTTTCGAAAGGCGCCTTGAGGGAAACTCTGCGAAATCGGCTGGCCGGTACCAACGACGCTTTCGCGCAACTTCCACAGATAAGCAGGTGCAAGCTGGGCAGTATATCGGTCGATAGCCTGTACGACGACTGTCGGTTCCTGATTTTGTACATCTATCTACATGGCTTAACAGGCGTCAAGAAAATGGCCAAAACAGTCATGCAACTTGAGGGGTTTGACCATTGTTTCTTTTTAACGCTGGCCGCCAGTATTTGCAGGCGTTTTCGGTCCCCGACAATAATTCGAAGAGGGAACAGGCGGGCCTCGCAAGGGGGGTGACTTTGCGAGTCGGCGCTAACCGCGGTGCAGGTGTTTAGACTGTGCTTTTCCAGGCAATTTGTTATCTTGCCGGACCTGCCTGGCGCAAACCCACGCTGTTGCGGATTCCTGATCTGACCTAATAAGAGAAGCCTTGCCATGACCACAGTGCCTTCAAGCATTGCGCCGCCCGCACGACCGCTGAACCGCAACGATTACAAGACCCTGTCGCTGTCTGCCCTGGGCGGGGCGCTGGAGTTCTACGACTTCATCATTTTTGTGTTCTTCGCCACGGTGGTCGGGAAGCTGTTCTTCCCCGCCGACATGCCTGAATGGCTGCGCATGATGCAGACCTTCGGCATCTTCGCTGCCGGCTACCTGGCACGGCCGCTGGGCGGGATCATCATGGCGCACTTCGGTGACCTGCTGGGCCGCAAGAAGATGTTCACCCTGAGCATCTTCATGATGGCCGTACCGACCCTGATCATGGGCCTGCTGCCAACCTACGCGCAGATCGGCCTGTGGGCGCCGATCCTGTTGCTGCTGATGCGCGTGATCCAGGGCGCAGCGATTGGTGGCGAGGTGCCAGGCGCGTGGGTCTTTGTTTCCGAACACGTACCGCCACGCCATATCGGCTACGCCTGCGGCACCCTGACCAGCGGCCTGACCGGCGGGATTTTGTTGGGTTCGCTGGTCGCCACCGCGATCAATACGGCCTATACCCCGGAGCAGGTCTCCGATTACGCCTGGCGGATCCCGTTCCTGCTGGGCGGTGTATTCGGCCTGTTTTCGGTGTACCTGCGCCGCTGGCTGCACGAAACGCCGATCTTCGCCGAGATGCAGCAGCGCAAGACCCTGGCGGCCGAGTTGCCGTTGCGTGCGGTATTGCGCGACCACCGTGGCGCCATCGTGCTGTCGATGTTGCTGACGTGGCTGCTGTCGGCCGGCATCGTCGTCGTCATCCTGATGACCCCGACGGTGCTGCAGACCATCTACCACTTCAGCCCGACGGTGTCGTTGCAGGCCAACAGCCTGGCGATCGTCACCTTGAGCCTGGGCTGTATCGCTTCCGGCGCGCTGGCTGATCGTTTTGGTGCGGGCCGAGTGCTGGTCGCCGGTTGCGCGTTGCTGCTCGCGACCTCGTGGACGCTGTATCACAGCCTGCTGGATCACCCGGACTGGCTGTTCCCGCTGTACGCCTTGACCGGTTTGTTTGTCGGCACCATCGGCGTGGTGCCCTACGTGATGGTCAAGGCCTTCCCGCCAGTGGTGCGCTTCAGCGGCCTGTCGTTCTCCTACAACGTGGCCTACGCCGTGTTCGGTGGCCTGACGCCGTTGGTGGTGTCGCTACTGATGAAAGAAAGCCCGATGGGCCCGTCTTACTACGTTGCCATCCTTTGTGTGATGGGGATGGTGGTGGGCGGGTACCTGTGGAAACGCGGGCGCTGAGTTCCCTGTAGGAGCCGGCAAGCCGGCTCCTACAAGATTTTGTAGGCAATCAACGTTTACAGGGTGTTTCTGAATTACCGCAATCCCGCGCTCCACCCCCGCATTTACTCAGCCTCTCCCCGCGCCTGCCGGTTCTTCCAATACTGGCCTTTCATCTAATTGTCATATTCCAGACATAGAGTGTTCACACGGCCTACCGATACTTGGCCCCGATCCAACTATCCCTATCTGCTAGGAGTAAGGCATGAAACTGAAGCGTTTGATGGCGGCAATGACTTTTGTCGCTGCTGGCGTTGCGACTGCCCACGCGGTGGCCGCTGGTGTTGACCCGGCAATTGCGGCCTATACCAAAACCACTGGTGTATCGGGCAACTTGTCCAGCGTCGGTTCCGATACCCTGGCCAACCTGATGACCTTGTGGGCCGAGAACTACAAGAAAGAATACCCGAACGTAAACATCCAGATTCAAGCCGCCGGTTCCTCCACCGCGCCGCCTGCACTCACCGAAGGCACCGCCAACCTGGGCCCGATGAGCCGCAAGATGAAGGACAACGAACTGCAGGCTTTCGAGCAGAAGTACGGCTACAAGCCGACTGCAATCCCGGTGGCCGTGGACGCCCTGGCGGTGTTCGTACACAAAGACAACCCGATCAAGCACCTGACCATGGCCCAGGTCGACGCAGTGTTCTCGTCGACTCGCCTGTGCGGCGCCAAGGCTGATGCCAAGACCTGGGGCGACCTGGGTGTGACCGGTGACCTGGCCAACAAGCCAGTGCAACTGTTCGGTCGTAACTCGGTGTCCGGCACCTACGGCTACTTCAAGGAAGAAGCCCTGTGCAAAGGTGACTTCAAGCCAAACGTCAACGAACAACCAGGCTCGGCTTCGGTCGTGCAGTCGATCAGCTCTTCGCTCAACGGCATTGGTTACTCGGGCATCGGCTACAAGACCGCCAGCGTGAAAACCGTGGCCCTGGCCAAGAAAGAAGGCGGCGAGTTCGTCGAAGACACCGAAGAGAACGCCCTGAACGGCAAGTACCCGCTGTCGCGCTTCCTCTACGTGTACATCAACAAAGCCCCGAACAAGCCTCTGGCCCCGCTGGAAGCCGAGTTCGTGAAACTGGTTCTGTCCAAGCAGGGCCAGGAAGTTGTAGTCAAGGACGGCTACATCCCACTGCCAGCCAAAGTTGTCGCAAAGGCACTGGCTGACCTGGGTTTGAAAGAAGGTAAATAAGCTACGGGGCCGGGTAAAACCGGCCTTTTCTGTAGGAGCGAGCTTGTTCGCGAAAAGCGTTAACGATAACGCGCCGTATCTGAGTCAACGCGGTGCCTTGACGTTTTTCGCGAGCAAGCTCGCTCCTACAGAAACTCCTAATTCTTCGGTCCGCTGCCAGCCCTGCTATGCGGCGGATTTCTTGCGTCACTGCATTGTCATCTTTCTGTCATACAGGATCGCTAGGGTGTGCGCATGAATGATCTGGCCAATTCCACCATGACGACGACTTCTCCCCCCAAGCGCATTGATTTCAATACGCCTGAGCTGCAACGCAAGCGCCGCATCCGCGCGCTCAAGGATCGCCTGACCCGCTGGTACGTGCTGATCGGCGGCCTCGCCGTTCTCGGCGCTATCACGCTGATTTTCTTCTTCCTGGCCTACGTGGTCGCGCCGCTGTTCCAGGGTGCCAGCCTGACCAAGGACGACGCCCTGAGCCCGGCCTGGATGCAGGATGCCGGCAAGCCGTTGCTGATCTCGCTGGAAGAGCAGAACCAGGTCGCCATGCGGGTTTCCGACAAAGGCCAGGCATTGTTCTTCACGGTTGATACCGGCGCTGAACTCAAGCGTGTCGACCTGGCCCTGCCCGCCGGCGCCAGCGTGGTGTCCATCGGTGAAGATCAGCCGGGCAGCCCGTTGGTGATCCTCGGTCTGTCCAATGGCCAGTCCCTGGTGTTCCGCCACTCCTATAAAGTGACCTACCCAGACGGCAAGAAGACCATCTCGCCCGAGATCGAATATCCGTACGGCGAAACGCCGATGGTGCTCGATGAGGCCGGTCGCCCGTTGGAACACGTTGCCCTCAACGCCACTGACACCTCGCTGATCATTGCCGGCTCCGCAGGCTCGCATCTGAACGTGCTGTCGGTGAGCCGCGAAGAAAACATGATGACCGGCGAAGTGGTCAGCGAGCAGAAGCGCATCGAACTGCCACAAATGACTGAGCCGGTGAAAGCGATTTTCGTCGATCCGCGCCAGCAATGGCTGTACGTGATCAATGGTCGTGCCCTGGCCGATGTGTTCAGCCTGCGGGACAACAGCCTCAACGGTCGCTACAAATTGTTGGAAGATGGCAACGCCGAAATCACCGCCAGCACCCAGTTGGTGGGCGGTATCTCGCTGATCGTCGGTAGCTCCAAGGGTGGCCTGGCCCAGTGGTTCATGGCCCGCGACCCGGATGGCGAGCAACGTTTCAAGCAGATCCGCACCTTCCAGATGGGCACCACGCCTATTGTTGAAATCACCGCCGAAGAGCGTCGCAAAGGCTTCGTCGCCCTCGATGCCTCCGGCAAGTTCGGTGTGTTCCACAGCACCGCGCACCGTACCTTGCTGGTGGATCCGGTGGTCGAAGGCCAGGGCATCTTCGGCATGTCGCCACGGGCCAACCGTGTGATCGTCGAAGCCGGCGGCAAGCTGCAGCCGTTGGCGCTGGACAACCCGCACCCGGAAGTGTCCTGGAGCGCGTTGTGGAGCAAGGTCTGGTACGAAAACTACGACGAGCCTAAATACGTCTGGCAATCGACCGCCGCCAACAGCGACTTCGAACCCAAAATGAGCCTGGCGCCACTGACCTTCGGTACGCTCAAGGCCGCGTTCTACGCCATGCTGCTGGCCGCACCCCTGGCCATTGCCGCGGCTATCTACACCGCCTACTTCATGGCTCCGAGCCTGCGCCGCAAGGTCAAGCCGGTGATCGAGTTGATGGAAGCGATGCCGACGGTGATCCTCGGTTTCTTCGCTGGCTTGTTCCTGGCGCCGTATGTCGAAGGGCACTTGCCGGGGATTTTCAGCCTGCTGATGTTGATGCCGATTGGCATCCTGGTGGCTGGTTTTACCTTCAGCCGTCTGCCTGAGTCGATCCGCCTGCGGGTGCCGGATGGCTGGGAAAGCGCAATGCTGATCCCGGTGATCCTGTTTGTGGGCTGGCTCTCGCTGTACATGAGCCCGTACCTGGAAACCTGGTTCTTTGGCGGCGACATGCGCATGTGGATCTCCCACGACCTGGGCATCACCTACGACCAGCGCAACGCCCTGGTAGTCGGCCTGGCCATGGGTTTTGCGGTGATCCCGAACATCTACTCCATCGCCGAAGACGCCGTGTTCAGCGTGCCACGCGGCCTGACCCTGGGCTCGCTGGCCCTGGGCGCCACGCCATGGCAGACCATGACACGCGTGGTGTTGCTCACCGCCAGCCCGGGGATTTTCTCGGCGCTGATGATCGGCATGGGCCGTGCGGTCGGGGAAACCATGATCGTGTTGATGGCCACCGGTAACACCCCGGTCATGGAAATGAACCTGTTCGAAGGCCTGCGAACGCTCGCCGCCAACGTCGCGGTGGAAATGCCCGAGTCGGAAGTGGGCGGCAGTCACTACCGGGTGCTGTTCCTCTCGGCACTGGTGCTGCTGCTGTTCACCTTCGTCATGAACACCCTCGCCGAGCTGATCCGTCAGCGTCTGCGCAAGAAATACTCGTCGCTTTAAGAAAGGTAGAAGTCTGTGAAACAGAACTCCCTGAATGGATGGTTCAAGAGCGGCGCCCCCGGCGTCTGGATCAGCGGTGGCGCGGTGGCCATCGCGGTCATCATGACCATTGGCCTGCTGGCTGTGATCGCCGTGCGCGGCTTGGGTCACTTCTGGCCGGCCGACCTGATCCAGGCCAACTACAACGTGCCGGGCCAGGCCAACCACATCGTCATCGGCGAAGTGGTGCAGAAAGAACAAGTGCCACGCGAGCGCCTGAAAAGCGCAGGCTTGCCGGTGCCGGACGAAGGTCCGGAGTTCATGACCCGTGAGCTGATCAAGGTCGGCAACCGCGATTTGAACGGCAACGACTTCACCTGGATCGTCGGCGAGTGGCTGACCGACCAGACCACGCCTGTCGAGTTGATGGCTATCGAGCGTCGTGAGTGGGGCAACTTCTACGGCACCCTGGTCAACGTCAAGCAAGACGGCAAGGTGATCGCTGAAGGCCAGGCTGCATGGCCCGAGCTGCAAGCGCGGGTTGACCGGGTGAACCAGTTGGCCGCTGATCTCAAGAGCCTTGAGAAGAGCGACATCGGTGCGATCAACGCAGGTCTTGAGCGTATCCGCCTGCACGGTCGCAAACTGGAACTCAGCGGCAAGCTCGACGCCGCCGCCCAGGCCGACATGGATGCCGATCGCGCTGAACTGAATGCGCGTTACCAGGCCGTGGAAGCGCGCCTGACCGACCTGCATGCCCAGTTCAACCGCGACAGCCTGACGGCCCGCGATGCCAACGGCAAAGAGCTTGAAATCAATATCGGCCACGTGGTGCACGCCTACCAGCCGAACGCCATGGGTACCCTGACCAAGATGGGGTTCTATGTCAGCAAGGTCTGGGAGTTCTTGAGTGACGACCCACGGGAAGCCAACACTGAAGGCGGGATCTTCCCGGCGATCTTCGGCACCGTGATGATGACCCTGATCATGGCGATGATCGTGACCCCGTTCGGCGTGCTGGCGGCGGTCTACCTGCGTGAATACGCCAAGCAGAACACCTTGACCCGCATCATCCGCATCGCGGTGAACAACCTGGCGGGCGTTCCGGCGATTGTCTACGGTGTGTTCGGCCTGGGCTTCTTCGTCTACGTGCTGGGTGGCTCGGTGGACCGGTTGTTCTTCCCCGAAGCCCTGCCGGCGCCGACCTTCGGTACACCGGGCCTGTTGTGGGCCTCGTTGACCCTGGCGCTGCTGGCGGTACCGGTGGTGATCGTGGCCACCGAAGAAGGCCTGGCGCGGATCCCTCGCACCGTGCGTGAAGGTTCCCTGGCACTGGGTGCGACCAAGGCGGAAACGCTGTGGAAAATCGTCCTGCCCATGGCCAGCCCGGCGATGATGACCGGCATGATCCTCGCCGTGGCCCGCGCCGCTGGTGAAGTGGCACCGCTGATGCTGGTGGGTGTGGTGAAGCTGGCACCGTCGCTGCCCCTGGACGGCAACTACCCGTACTTGCACCTGGACCAGAAGATCATGCACCTGGGCTTCCATATCTACGACGTCGGCTTCCAGAGCCCCAACGTTGAAGCGGCACGTCCGCTGGTGTACGCCACCGCGTTCCTGCTGGTGCTGGTGATCGCCACGCTGAACCTGTCGGCGGTATGGATTCGTAACCACCTGCGCGAGAAGTACAAGGCGTTGGATAGCTGATTGAATTGAACGCGGACCCAATGTGGGAGCGGGCTTGCTCGCGAATGCGGTGTATCAGTAACAGATGGGTCGACTGACCTGACGCTTTCGCGAGCAAGCCCGCTCCCACAGGGAACCGGGTTGGAAACAGATTTGAGGTAAACCGCAAGGCCCACTATGAAGCCGCGGTTCAACGAAACGAATTGGTAGCACAGGGAGCATCCCATGCAACATGAAACCCATTCCCACGGCATCAACATGTCAGCCCTGGGTCGCGACAAGCAAAGCCTGAGCCTGGCCGAAGAAACCGTAGCCATCGAAGTCCCGGGCCTGAGCCTGTACTACGGTGAGAAGCAGGCGTTGTTCGACGTCAGCATGAACATCCCCAAGCAACGCGTGACCGCCTTTATCGGCCCGTCGGGCTGCGGCAAGTCCACGCTGCTGCGTACCTTCAACCGCATGAACGACCTGGTGGACGGTTGCCGGGTGGAGGGTGCAATCAACCTCTACGGCAGCAACATCTACCGCAAGGGCGAAGACGTGGCCGAGCTGCGTCGCCGTGTGGGCATGGTGTTCCAGAAGCCCAACCCGTTCCCCAAGACCATCTACGAAAACGTGGTCTACGGCCTGCGCATCCAGGGCATCAACAAAAAGCGCATCCTCGACGAAGCCGTCGAGTGGGCCCTTAAAGGCGCGGCGCTGTGGGACGAGGTCAAGGACCGCCTGCACGAATCGGCCCTCGGCCTGTCCGGCGGCCAACAGCAGCGTCTGGTGATTGCCCGTACCATCGCCGTAGAGCCGGAAGTGCTGCTGCTCGATGAACCGTGCTCGGCACTCGACCCGATTTCGACGCTGAAAGTCGAAGAGCTGATCTACGAGCTCAAGTCCAAGTTCACCATCGTCATCGTGACCCACAACATGCAACAGGCGGCACGGGTTTCGGACTACACCGCGTTCATGTACATGGGCAAACTGGTGGAATTCGGCGATACCGATACCCTGTTCACCAATCCGGCGAAGAAGCAGACCGAAGACTACATCACCGGTCGCTATGGCTAGGAAGCTGTGGTTCTGATTGCACTGACGCTGCGGTTCTCCGCACCTTACCGGACGCTCCAAGGACGCCAACATGATTAGCAAAGAAGGCCTTACCCACCACATCTCCGCGCAGTTCAACGCCGAGCTTGAGGAAGTGCGCAGCCACCTCCTGGCCATGGGCGGGCTGGTGGAGAAGCAAGTCAACGATGCAGTGACCGCGCTGATCGAGGCTGACTCGGGCCTTGCCCAGCAAGTGCGCGAGATCGATGACCAGATCAACCAGATGGAACGCAATATCGACGAGGAATGCCTGCGCATCCTCGCCCGTCGCCAGCCGGCGGCTTCCGACTTGCGTTTGATTATCAGCATCTCCAAGTCGGTGATCGATCTGGAGCGTATCGGCGACGAAGCCACCAAGATCGCCCGTCGTGCCATCCAGTTGTGCGAAGAAGGCGAAGCGCCGCGTGGTTACGTCGAAGTGCGCCACATCGGCGACCAGGTGCGCAACATGGTCCGCGATGCGCTGGATGCGTTTGCCCGCTTCGACGCCGACCTGGCGTTGTCGGTGGCCCAGTACGACAAGATCATCGACCGCGAATACAAGACCGCGCTGCGTGAGCTGGCGACCTACATGATGGAAGACCCGCGCTCTATCTCGCGGGTGTTGAGCATCATCTGGGTGCTGCGCTCCCTGGAACGGATCGGCGACCACGCGCGCAATATCTCGGAATTGGTCATTTACCTGGTGCGCGGCACCGACGTACGGCACATGGGCCTCAAGCGCATGAAAGCCGAAGTTGAAGGCACGGCCGATCAAATCCCTAATGTTCCGGACGAATCTGACGATAAGTAAGATTGCCCGAGAAATAAACGCCCGGCCTCTGGTCGGGCGTTTTCGTTTGTGGCGTATGAGTTTTGCGCTGCGGGCAGCCATAAAGTCCCGGCGTGACTGATGAGTTTTTGGCAAAATGCCATCATTGTGAAGCGTTTTGCTTGCCGGGGTTTTGAGAGGATGAAGGGTCGATGAGTAAAGTCAGTGTGTTGGTGGTGGATGACGCCTCGTTTATTCGCGACTTGGTAAAGAAGTGCCTGCGAAACTACTTCCCCGGCATCAAGATTGAAGATGCGGTAAACGGCAAAAAGGCCCAGGCCATCCTGATGCGCGAAACCTTCGACATGGTCTTGTGCGACTGGGAAATGCCGGAAATGTCCGGCCTGGAACTGTTGACCTGGTGCCGCGAGCAGCCGCAGCTCAAGGCCATGCCGTTTGTCATGGTCACCAGCCGTGGCGACAAGGAAAACGTGGTCCAGGCGATCCAGGCCGGGGTCTCCGGCTACGTCAGCAAGCCGTTCACCAACGAGCAGTTGCTGAACAAGGTCAAGCAGGCCCTGAACAAGATCGGTCGCCTCGACGCCTTGCTGGCCAGTGCGCCGACCAAGATGAACTCGGCCTTTGGCAACGATTCCCTCAGCGCCCTGACCGGCGGCAAGCCCGAAGCCGTCAAGCCAGCCCCGGTGGCCGCGCCGAGCAAGGGCCTGCTCAACAGCCCGCCTGTGCAAGCCGCCGCCGCCCCTTCGGCCGCCAGCGGTCGTGGCCAGGGCCAGTTGCGCCTGTCCAGTGGCACCCAGCAATGTGTGATCAAGGCCCTGAGCATCAAGGAGGCGCTGCTGGTGGTGCGCCGTGGCGACGTCCTGCCCCAAGTGCTGGAAAGTGCGGTGCTCGACCTGGAGCAAGGCGAGAACGCCGAAACCGCGCGCCTCAACGGCTACCTGCACGCGATCGTCGCCTACGAACCGCGCCCCGACAGCGACTGGCTGCAACTGACCTTCCGTTTTATCGACCAGGACGCGCAGAAGCTCGACTACATCTCCCGGCTGATCGCCCGGGGTACGGCGCAGAAGCATTTTGTGCCGGGTGCATAACCTGGGCAAAAATGCCGTGGATCGACCAATTGTCTGATTCTCGGCGCCCGTCTTGATTTATATCTGTTTCGATATAATCTCTCGATAGCGCTTCGGTGCTGTCGAGTGCCCGCCATGCCTTGAAACACACCGCTGCTGCTGTTGACTGAATCGTCGATTACGCTTTTTCTTTCCAGGAAAGGAGAAGTGAATGCCCAGGCACAAGGATGTGGTGTTTGTGGGAAGTGCACTCAAGGATCTCAGGTCGTTCCCGATTGAGGCGCGAAGAGCCGCTGGTTTTCAATTGGATCTTTTGCAGCAGGGCGAACAGCCTTTTGACTGCAAGCCGATGAAAACCATTGGGCGCGGGGTCAATGAGATTCGCATCACCGATGAGTCAGGAGCGTTTCGGGTGTTCTATGTGGTCAATCGGCCCGAGGCGGTTTATGTGTTGCATGCGTTTCGCAAAACCACGCAAAAAACTGAAACGCGGGATATCGAACTGGCTCGCGCCAGATTGCAGGAGTTAGGTTAAGCCATGACTGACCAAAAGCTTCATACCGAACGCTTCGCCAGTGTTTGGGACGCCCTGGAAGACGCTCCCCAAGAGGCCGCAAACATGCGTTTGCGCTCAAAGTTGCTGCTGGAATTGTGCAAAGCCATTCGTGGCTGGAAGCTCTCCCAGAAGGGCGCGGCCCAGCGGCTTCATATAAGCCAGCCACGACTCAACGATGTACTCAGTGGCAAGATCGACAAGTTCTCCCTCGATGCCTTGGTCAATCTGTCCGCCGCCGCCGATATGAACGTAGATATTTGCTTCTCGACGCAACCGGCCTGATCCACACAACACTGTCATGAACCCTTGCTAGCCTGCCGTTCGGTCATCCCCGGCAGGTTTATCCCATGCTTGTGCGTTTTATGTTGTTTTGTGGCCTGTGCGCGGTCGCTTCATCGACCCTGGCCATGACCCTCTATCGTTCCACCGATGCCCGTGGCGTGGTGTTTTTCAGCGACCAGAAAACCCCTGGCGCCCAGGCGTTTGTGTTCCAGGAGCGCCGGGTCGTGCCGGTGAAGCGCCAAGTGCTTGATCCCCAGCCGCCGCGCAACCTGCGGCCAGCGCAGTTCCAGCGCTACCCGTTGCCCTGGCGCGGTGGCCCCTTTCGCCTGACCCAGGGGCCTGGCGGCACCTTCAGCCACTCTGACGTCAAGAGCCGCTACGCCATGGATATCGCCATGCCCGAAGGCACGCCGATCATCGCTGCGCGAGGCGGGGTGGTGGTGAAGACCGAGAACAGCCAATCGGGGCGGGGCAGTGACCCGTCGGGCAACTTTGTGCGGGTGCTACACGATGACGGCACCCAGAGTGTGTATCTGCACCTCAAGCTGGGGTCGGTCAGTGTCAGGGAAGGGCAGCGGGTGGCGGTGGGCAGCCCATTGGCGCTGTCGGGCAATACCGGCAACAGCAGTGGGCCACACCTGCACTTTGTGGTGCAGCGCGATACGGGGGCGGGGTGGGTGTCGATTCCGTATGAGTTCACGCAGCCGGTACAGGCGTTGCCCAACTTTGCGTTGGGCACGCGGTAAGGCTTTTGTAGGAGCGAGCTTGCTCGCGAAAAACCTGAGGGCGCTGCCGGGTGTCAGGATCCCAGCGTTATCGTTAGCGTCCTTCGCGAGCAAGCTCGCTCCTACAGGGGGTGTGCCCTAGTCGAGCATCAAGACCTTGGCCAGCACGATTTTCGGGCCTTTCATCTTCTTGATGATGATCCGCAGGCCTTCCACTTCCAGCACTTCTTCCTCTTCCGGCACCCGGTTCAGGGTTTCGTAGATCAAGCCAGCGAGGGTTTCGGCTTCGATGTGATCCAGGTCGATACCCAGCAGGCGTTCGATCTTGAACAGCGGCGTGTCGCCACGTACCAACAGCTTGCCCGGCTGATAGGCGAGGATGCCGCGTTCGGCCTTGCGGTGTTCGTCCTGGATATCGCCCACCAGCACTTCGAGCACGTCTTCCATGGTCAGGTAGCCGATGATGTTGCCGTCGGCTTCTTCAACCAGCGCAAAGTGCGCGCCGCCCTTGCGAAATTGTTCCAGCAGTTGCGATAGCGGCATGTGCCGCGAAACGCGTTCCAGCGGGCGGGTCAGCTCGGCCAGGTTGAACGACTCGGGGATATGGTCCAGGGCTGCCAGTTCCAGCAGCAGATCCTTGATGTGCAGCAGGCCGACAAACTCACCGCGCACGGCGTCGTACACCGGATAGCGGCTGAATTTGTGGCGGCGAAACAGCGCGAGGATTTCCTTGAGTGGCGCGTTGAAGTCCAGCGTCACCAGGTCTTCCCGGGAGTTGGCCCAATCCACCACTTCCAGCTCGCCCATTTCCACGGCCGAGGCCAGTACACGCATGCCCTGGTCGCTCGGGTCCTGGCCACGGCTGGAGTGCAGGATCAGCTTGAGTTCTTCACGGCTGTAATGGTGCTCGTGGTGCGGGCCTGGCTCGCCTTGGCCGGCAATACGCAGGATCGCGTTGGCGCTGGCGTTGAGCAGGTAGATCGCCGGGTACATCGCCCAGTAGAACAGGTACAGCGGCACGGCGGTCCACAGCGACAGCAACTCGGGCTTGCGAATGGCCCAGGACTTGGGGGCCAGCTCACCGACCACGATGTGCAGGTACGAAATCACAAAGAAGGCGGCAAAGAACGACACGCCCTTGATCACTTCAGGCGATTCGACGCCCATCGCGCCCAGCAACGGTTCCAGGATGTGCGCGAAGGCCGGCTCGCCGACCCAGCCCAGGCCCAGGGACGCCAGGGTGATACCCAGTTGGCAGGCCGACAGGTAGGCGTCGAGCTGGCTGTGTACGGTGCGCAGGATCTGCCCGCGCCAGCCATTGGTATGGGCGATCGCCTCGACCCGGGTGGCGCGCAGTTTGACCATGGCAAATTCCGCCGCAACGAAGAAACCGTTGAGCAGTACCAGGATCAGTGCAAAAAGAATCATGCCGAAATCGGCGAAGAGTGTCGCGAGGGTGATACCAGGGGAAGGGTCCATGATGGGGTTTTGCGGGTTCCGTGTATTCAAAAAGGGGTGTTGGCAGTGCCTCAAGGGCGGGCACAAGTCAGGCAATGTAGCGGCTGAAGGGGCGCTTGCCTAGTGGCGGCTGCCGGATGGAACCGTGAACGTACCCTGCATCGGGCTTATGTGGGAGCTGGCTTGCCTGCGATGCAGACGCCTCGGTCTTACAGAAGCACCGAGGTGATGCTATCGCAGGCAAGCCAGCTCCTACATGGGATGGAGGGGATTTTCAGATTAATCCTTCACCGCGATTGCCGGCGAGCGGCTGACCTGTGCTGGCGCAAAGTGGCAGGTAAAGGTACTGCCGTGGCCCAGTACGCTGCTGATTTCCAGGCGGGCCCGATGGCGCAACAGCACATGCTTGACGATCGCCAGGCCCAGCCCGGTGCCGCCGGTGTTGGAGTTGCGGCTGGAGTCGACACGGTAGAAGCGCTCGGTCAGGCGTGGCAAATGCTTGCTGTCGATACCGATCCCCGAATCCTGCACGCTCAGGTGCGCGCCGTGCTGATCGGCCCACCAGCGGATGCGGATCGTGCCTGTGTCCTGGGTGTACTTCACGGCGTTGAACACCAGGTTGGAAAAGGCGCTGCGCAACTCGCCCTCGCTGCCTTTGAGCAGCACCGACGGGTCGGCCTCCAGGGTGATGTGCTGGCCGCGTTCGCCGGACAGGGCCTGGGCATCGTTCTTGATGGTCTGCAGCAGGCTCTGTACGGCCACGGGATGGTTGTCCGAGGGGTAGTCGGTGGCTTCCAGCTTGGCCAGCAGCAGCAGGTCGTTGAGCAGGGTCTGCATGCGCGAGCCCTGTTGCTGCATCTGCTGCAAGGCCCTGCTCCAGCGCGGGTTGACCTCTTCGACGTTGTCCAGCAGCGTCTCCAGGTAGCCGCAGATCACCGTCAGCGGGGTACGCAGCTCATGGGAGACGTTGGCGACGAAATCCTTGCGCATCTGTTCCAGCTGATGGATACGGGTCACGTCGCGCACCAGCATCAAGTGTTCGTTGTTGCCGTAGCGCGTGAGGTACAGCTGGATACGCACCCGGTCGTTGGTGGGCGACGGGATTTCCAGGGCTTCTTCGTAGTTATCCTGTTCGAAGTATTCCTTGAAGCGCGGGTGGCGCACCAGGTTGGTCACCGGCTGGCCGCTGTCCTGGGGCGTCTTGAGGCCCAGCAGAGTCTCGGCGGCGCGGTTCCACCATTCCAGGTTGCCGTCGCTGTCGAGCATGATCACCGCGTCCTTGAGCGCGGCAGTCGACTCCTGGACCCGGTCGATCACCGCTTGCAGGCGGCCACGTACCCGTTGGTCGCGGCGTTGCAGGTGGTAGATGCTGTCGAATACCTCGCCCCACAGGCCATAGCCGTCGGGTGGTGCCTCATCGGGTTTGTGCTGGCGCAGCCACTCGTGCAGGCGCAGCAATTGCTTGAGGGTCCAGCCCAGGTAGAGGCCCAGGCCGATGGCCAGGCTCCAGCCGTAGTAGCCGCTGATCAGGCCGACCAACAGGCAGCCGGTGACCAGCAGGAGCATGTGGCGGATCAGGGTGCCATGCCAGTTTTGGTTCAAGTTGCGTCCTTCGGAGCAGTTTCAAGTTTTAAGCCGCAAGCTCCAAGTTAAAGCGATCCTGCTTTTAACTTGCCGCATGTGGCTGATTGCTTGTAGCTCAACCTTTGGTTGAAAACCTATAACCGGTACCGCGCACGGTTTGTACCAGATTCTCGTAGGCATCGCCCAAGGCTTTGCGCAGGCGGCGGATATGCACGTCAACGGTGCGCTCCTCGACATACACGTTGCCGCCCCACACTTGGTCGAGCAATTGCCCACGGGTGTAGGCGCGTTCCTGGTGGGTCATGAAGAACTGCAACAGGCGGTATTCGGTGGGCCCCATCTCGGCCGGCTTGCCATCGATGGTCACGCGGTGGCTGATCGGGTCCAGCAGCAGGCCGCCGACTTCAATCGGCGCCTCGCCATCGGTCGGACCGGCGCGGCGCAGTACGGCCTTCAGACGTGCGACCAGTTCCCGTGGGGAAAATGGCTTGGTGATGTAGTCATCGGCACCGACTTCCAGGCCTTGGATCTTGTTGTCCTCTTCGCCCTTGGCGGTAAGCATGATGATCGGGATATCCCCGGTCAGCTCATCGCGCTTGAGACGCCGGGCCAATTCGATGCCGGAGGTGCCGGGCAGCATCCAGTCCAGCAGGATCAGGTCCGGCTTGCGGTCGACGATAATGGCGTGGGCCTGCTGGGAGTTCTCTGCCTCCAGGCAGTCATAGCCGGCCATTTCCAACGCAACGGCGATCATTTCGCGAATGGGCGCTTCGTCGTCAACGATCAGAATGCTCCTGCCAACCATGCTAAGTCCTCTTGTCATTTAACTGTCTTGCGCCGCATTAGATAACGGAATTATTGCAGTCGTGTGACAGTATTTTACTGGCCTGCGCAATCGGCCTGGTCCTGAACTACGCTTTGAGTCCGAATCCTGACAACCGCAAAAGGAAGGTTCCGATGACTCAACGTACTTTTTCCTGGAAAGCCCTGCTGGTCACGGCGGCGCTGACGCTGCCGACACTGGCATTTGCGGCAGAGCCAGCCATGACTAAAGACGGGATGTTGGTAGATCACAAGGGCATGACGCTCTATACCTTCGCCAAGGATGCTGACGGCAAATCCATGTGCAATGACAAGTGCGCGACCAACTGGCCGCCGTTGAAGGCCGAGTCCACCGATAAGTCGATGGGCGAATGGACCGTCATCACCCGTGACGACAACACCAGCCAATGGGCCTACGACGGCAAGCCCTTGTACACCTTCATTGCCGACAAGAAGGCCGGCGATGCGACCGGCGACGGCAAAATGGATGGCGCCTGGAAGATCGCCAAGCCCTGACACCCCCTGTGGGAGCCGGCAAGCCGGCTCCTTATCGAAAGGCGTAGTCCGCCACAATCCCGAGAAAAATCGCCAGTCCCGCCCAATGGTTGTGCAAGAACGCCTTGAAGCACTTCATCCGGTCCCGATCCCGGGTGTACCAGAACTCCCAGGCAAAACACCCCGCCGCTGCCAGCAGGCCCAGGTGGAACCAGCCTCCCAGCTCAAAGCGCGAGCCTGCCAGCAGCAGGCAAAGTAGCGCCAGCCCCTGCAAGGTGAGGATGATGATGCGGTCGGCATCGCCAAACAGAATGGCGGTGGATTTGACGCCGATTTTCAAATCGTCATCGCGGTCGGTCATCGCGTAATACGTGTCGTAGGCCACCGTCCACAGCAGATTGGCGATGTACAGCAACCACGCAATGGCCGGCAGGCTGCCGGTCTCGGCGGTGAACGCCATGGGCATGCCCCAGGAAAACGCCGCGCCCAGCACCACTTGCGGGTAATAGGTGTAGCGCTTCATGAACGGGTAGCTGACAGCCAGGGCCAGACCGCCCAGCGACAGCCAGATGGTGGCGGCGTTGGTCAGCAGCACCAGCAGGAAGCTGATGCTCATCAGCACTGCAAAGAACACCAGCGCTTCCTTGGAGCTGATCTTGCCGCTCGCCAACGGACGTTGCGCCGTGCGCTTCACGTGGCCGTCGACCTTGCGGTCAGCCCAGTCATTGATCACACAACCGGCGGCCCGGGTCAGCGTCACGCCAAGGACAAAAATCACGATATTGCTCAGCGACGGCGAGCCCTTGCCGGCAATCCACAGGGCCCACAGGGTGGGCCACAGCAGCAGGTAGATGCCGATGGGCTTGTCCATCCGCGTCAGTTGAACGAAGTCCCAGGCCCGTGGGTTCAGGCGGTTCAAAGATTGGAGCAGGCGCTGGTACATCAGCAATTCTCCGCAGATTCGTGCACCGCTTGCCACAGGCTTGGCAGGAAGACTTCCGCTACCAACACGCTCAACGCGCCGCGATCAAAGCGCGAGCGCCGGGCCCACAAACCGTTGGTCTGATCTGCCGTCGGCAGCCAGGCACGTGGGTAGTGGCAAACCTCAATAGCCTGGCGGGCGAAGGCCTGGTCACAAAACAGCAGTTCACCCAACGAGCGACTGCCCAACTCATCCATATGCAGACCGTCGCCCTGCAACGCACTGCGCGCCGCCACGCTGCGGGCGAATACCCAGGCCTGGCCGTGACCGCGCAAATACACCTCGCGCACCCAGCCAATACTGGCCGCTGGCAGGTCGAGGGCGGCGCATTCGTCGTCGCGCAGGGGCTGCCAGCCTTCGAACAGTGGCGTGACACTGAAGCCATCGTTGGACAGGTGCGTCAGGCGGCGAGTCAGCGAGCCCTCATCGAACAGCCAGTCGAGGGCAGGGGGGGCGGGCAGAGGGTGCAGAAGGCTCTGGTTCAGCCATTGGCAGGCATCGGGAACGGCAATCGAATGCGGCACGGGGAGTCATTATTGGCAGTTAATGAGGCGTCGAGCTTACCATGCTCACCCGAATTTTTGCCGGGCTGCGCCGGGACATTGGGTCGAACGTGCTTGCATCTGGGCGCCCCGATCAGTACAAAACGCCCTGAGCCGGACGGCAATGCTGGATCTATCGACTGTCGGCCAGTAAGCCTGGACCCTGAGGAAGCAAGTAATGAAGAAGTGGCAATGTGTAGTCTGCGGCCTGATCTACAACGAAGCAGACGGTTGGCCGGATGATGGGATCGCCCCAGGCACCCTGTGGCAGGACGTCCCACAAGACTGGCTGTGCCCGGACTGCGGCGTCGGCAAAATGGATTTCGAAATGATCGAAATCGGTTGATTCGCTGAATTTAAGAAACGAACTACAAGGAGAAAGGAATGAGCGCACCTGTCGTGATCATCGGTACGGGCTTGGCCGGTTACAACCTGGCTCGGGAGTTTCGCAAGCTCGACAGCGAAACCCCGCTGTTGCTGATCACGGCAGATGACGGGCGTTCCTACTCCAAACCCATGCTCTCCACCGGTTTTGGCAAAAACAAGGATGCCGATGGCCTGAGCATGGCGACCCCGGGCGCCATGGCCGAGCAACTGAAGGCGCAAGTGCGCACCCATACCCGAATCAGCGGGATCGACCCTGGCCACAAGCGCCTGTGGATCGGCGAGGAGGCGGTGGCCTACCGCGACCTGATCCTGGCCTGGGGAGCCCAGACCGTGCAGGTACCGGTCGAGGGCGATGCCGCTGAACTGATTTTCCCGATCAACGACCTGGAAGACTACGCACGCTTTCGCCACGCCGCCGCCGGCAAGCGCCGCGTGCTGCTGTTGGGCGCGGGCCTGATCGGCTGTGAATTTGCCAACGACCTGATCCTCGGCGGCTATGCAATCGACTTGGTGGCACCGTGCGAGCAAGTCATGCCGACCCTGCTGCACCCGGCTGCGGCTGCAGCGGTGCAGGCCGGGCTCGAAGGCCTCGGTGCGCGCTTCCACCTGGGGCCGGTACTCAACCGCCTGCAACGCACGGCTGACGGCCTGGAAGCCCATCTGTCCGATGGCACGGTGATCGAATGCGACCTGGTGGTCTCCGCCATCGGCTTGCGCCCCCGGGTGGACCTGGCGGCTGCGGCTGGCCTGCAAATCAACCGTGGGATCATGGTCGACCGCCACCTCAAGACCTCCCACGCCAATATCTACGCCCTGGGCGACTGCGCCGAGGTCGATGGCCTGAACCTGCTGTACGTCATGCCCCTGATGAGCTGCGCCCGCGCCCTGGCCCAGACCCTGGCGGGCAACGCCACGGCGGTCAACTACGGGCCGATGCCGGTCACGGTGAAAACCCCGGCCTGCCCGCTAGTGGTCTCGCCACCGCCACGGGGCCCTGAAGGCGTGTGGAGCGTCGAAGGGCAGGGTGGTGACATCAAGGCTTTGTGTCGCGATTCCTCCGGGCGCCTGCTGGGCTATGCCCTGACCGGCACGGCGGTCATGGAAAAACTGGCCCTGAATAAGGAACTTCCGCCACTGCTGGCGTAAATGCTGGTCGTTCTGTCGGAATAACCACCTTTTTCCCCCTAGAAAGGTCGCCGTGAGACTGGCGCAGGCACCAATGGCATGCCATCCTCACTCCCGTCTGCCGCAGAGTAGAGCCTGCGGCGCCTTGGCGCTGCTCCAGCAGAGAGCAGCACGGACATAACAACAAAAAACCGTCAAAGAGGCTTCACCTATGCGTAAACCAGAACTCGCAGCCGCCATTGCAGAAAAAGCAGACCTGACCAAAGAACAGGCCAACCGCGTCCTCAACGCCGTACTTGAAGAAATCACCGGCGCCTTGCACCGCAAGGACAGCGTCACCCTGGTTGGTTTCGGCACCTTCCTGCAACGCCACCGTGGCGCCCGCACCGGCAAGAACCCGCAAACCGGCGAGCCGGTGAAAATCAAGGCGAGCAACACCGTGGCGTTCAAACCGGGCAAGTCGCTCAAAGACAGCGTCAACCCGTAAGCGCGGCACCGTCTCGAAGGGAGGCGGGGTGGTATGAAAAATGGGCACGCCGACTGGGTCGGGTGCCCATTTTTATTGGGGCCGGTTCTTGGGCGATGAAGGTAATCCGTGTCTCTTTTCTAGGTCGCCAAGTCGCCCAGGCGGGCTTCAAGCGCTTCTATTTGCATTCTCACGCTTTCAATCACGCTAGGGGAATGACCCCACATATCCAGAAAGCCCCAGCTCTCATCAGGGGGATTTATCATGTTGGACAAGATCGATATGGCTTTCACCAGCAGTGGTTTGAGGGCCTCCTGATGTGCAGACGGCCATACATAGGCGATCCCCAGGGTTTGTAAAAGATAGCTGGCGGCCCTGACACTGTCGTAACGTTCTTCGTTGGGATCAAAGTCATTGATTTCATCAATCAGAACAGCGAAATCATGGTTCTCCCAAAAACTGTGAAACCAGTCTGCGGCTTCATCGTTGGCCCACGGTTGTACATTCCAGTCGCCCATTGTTTGCTCCTTATCTGCACTTGCCAAATCTGGATGGTTTGGACTTCTCACTCTTGACCCATGCGGGGTCTTTAAACGAATCTCGCGTGCCCGGAGGGGCCTTAATGTTTGACGTAGTTCCACCATCTACGCTTCTTCCACCGTTTCGTACGATCTCGCTGGCTTCCACCTTATAAATATCCGCATCAGAAGATCCATTCATACTGTGTACTTGCACAGATCCGATTTTGTTCGCCGGCAATTTACCTGACTGTACATGTTGTCCGAGTCTTGCCGAGAAATCCTGATTGGTAGTGGAGCCGACATACAGGTTTCCGTTTTTGTCGGTAAAGCGGTAAACGCCTATGGATTTAGCATCGCTCCCCAATACGTCCAGAAGTGCCGCGTTGAGGCCTAACGGATCGATCCATGTCAGCGGATTCAAGGCATAGGTGTAAGTATTCAAGCCGCCCGCCAACCCAATGGGGTCTGGCGTCGTGAACCTGCCAACATCCGGATCGTAATACCTGCGCAAATTGAAATGCAGCCCCGTCTCCCGATCCAGGTACTGCCCTTGGAACCTCAGGTTCTGCTCTTCAATAAAGTAAGGCTCCCGCACCTCCTCCACGGTATTGCCCCACACCCGATAAGTCGCCTGCCACAGGGTGTGCCCATCAGCCTCGGTCAGTTGCTCCGGCAAGCCATTGAGGTCGTTATGGTAATAACGAATTTTTTGCAACCCCCCGATACCGTCAACGCGGGCCAGGGGTTGGTAGCCTTCGTCTTCATAGAGGTAAAGGCTGGTCTGGCTGTGCTTATGCTCCTGTAACAGACGCAAGCCGTCCCACATGAATTGGGTTTCGCTTAGCGGATAACCATTGCTGCCGTGTTCGGTCTTGCCGATGCGTCGGCCCAGTGGGTCGTAGGCCATCCGCACCACGCTGCCGCCTTCATTGCGCACTTCGATCAGCCGGCTTTCGGCGTCGTACGCAAAGTGTTGTACGCCACGGGCGCCGCTGCGTTTTTCGATCATTCGGCCAAAGGCATCGTAGCGGTAGCGTTTGTCCTGATAGGTCAGCAGTTTGTTGTGTACCACCAGCCCGGCCCCGGATTGTGGGCCGTCCAGCAGGTTTGCCGCCGCGTCGTAGGCGAAGGTCTCGCGCTGGCCGTGCAGGCTGTCTTGGCTGGCGATGATGCGGCCGGTGGCGTCGTAGTGCAGGAGTTGGCGATGTTGCGCGCTGGGCTGTTGATCGAGTTTGCCGATCAGGTTGTCGGCGGGGTCGTATTCAAAGTGCTTTTGCACCGCCGCCGGCATCAACGCCGGCTGGCTGGTGTGACGGCGTTGGCGGGCGCGCAGGCGGCCGCTACGGTCGTATTCGCTACGGGTGCTGAGCTGGCCTTGGGTGCGCAGCACTTCGCGGTGCAGGCGGTCACGCTCGAAGTCGCTGATGACCTGGCCGTCGAGGTTGATCTGATGCAGATGGCCACTGCCGTAGTACAGGCGATTGAGCCAGCGGCCGTCGGGCAGTTGGGTCTGGATCAGGTTGCCGAGTTCGTCGTAGTGGTGCTGCAACTCGCCGGTCGGACTGCGCTCGGCGAGCAATTGGCCAACCGCGTCATAGGCAAAGCTCAAGGCTTGGGCATTGCCCAGCAGGTCGGTGAAGGACACGTCCGTAAGCTGGTCCAATGGATCGCTTCCATAGTCGCCGGGTCCTTGGTAGTCATCTTCGTATAGGCTGACCGAGTTTTGCCAACTCTGTCGCTGTTGGGAGTTTTTTGAGTATTGTGGAGTAGCTTTAAATTGGTTATTCCAAATGACGGCATCGCGACTACAGTGAATATAAGATGTTGTAGAAGCCGGTTGGGCCGTCCTTTATCAAGGAAAGATCTTGATCTGTCAGGATGTTACTGAAAAATTCTTTGTTGACTGCCATTCGGCGAGAGATGATTGCTTGCAATAACTTTTTGAACACCTCTCTATCAGCGGTATGCTTTTTGAGCTTTAAAATTTCGCGAGGATTATTTTTAATGATATAAAAGGCGTAGTTCATCAATATGATGTTGGAAACAAATAAATTGTGTGTTGATTGAAGTGGGTTGACTGTATCGACGATAGCATCAAATAACGGCTGCCTATGGTGAGCGTAAGCATGCAGGAACACATCAGGATACATGAACTTGCTGTGGCAATCATTAATGTGAAAACGGTAATTCGTGCCGTCAGGTTTTGTTAGTAGTGTGACGACGCTTTTTTGATAATCTTTTAAGACACTGAAGAGTGTATTTTCTTTCCGGTCATCGGCCTTGATTGCCTGATAAGTAAGGTCAATAAGGTCTAAGAAATTCATCTGTCCAAAAGCGTCTGTACTCATTATCAGCTGATTGTTTTTAATGCTGAAGCGTTGATAAGTTTCGTTATCAATGCTGAGCTCGAAAAGCAGAAATTTGAGTATGTCGTTTCTGTGCTGTGCATTCGCATCGATATGATTATTTTTTAAAGTGATCAATTGAATCAGATAGAAAAATATAAAGTAATCTTTGTTAGTTCGTTGGCGATTGTCGATTTCAAATAGATAACCGAAGCGTGACAGTACTAACAGGAGTGCATAACAGTCCGGTTCTGTGAAACCGAGTTTCGACATGGCCTTTTCGAAGGCGCTGGCGGAAAACAGGTCATGCCAGCGGCTCACATAGAGCGTAGCCCCACTGCGCTTTCTGGCGGCGACAGAGAGCAGAGAAGGTTCGTCTTCTCGGTAAAAAACAGTACCGAACTCTGTCGGACATGGCCGGATGTTCAGGAAGTTTTCAAGCTTGTATGAAAGGAGATTGAACAGGTCCATTTTCCGCTATCCGCATGTCTTCCACTTTCCGTTCGGGCCTTTTTTCTCGACTCGAAAGGACGTAATGGTTTTATTGAATTTGTCGAGCATCCGGTTCCCGATACCTTTTGCCTTAGGTTCATTCGTTTTTGACAGCACGCCATCTTTCAGCCCTGTCTCTTTATAGTCAACGTGAGAAATATCCTTATGCTCGTTGAGCATGCTAACCCCTTCATTGTTGACTGTGGCCACTACCCGATACTGTTCCTTTCCAGGGTTGAAGCCGGGGTTGCTGTCATGATTGACCCAGACGGCTTTCTCACCCCTGATATTCGGAACCAGGCCTCCTTTGCCGCCGTTGGCAGCCTTAGAGGCGACCGTTTCGCCTTTGCCCATGTAACGAATGATTTCGTCCTCTTTCAGCCCCAGCGGATCGATCCAGGTGAATGGATTCGGTGCGTAGCGGTAAAGATTGAGGCTTCCCGTCAGTCCCAATGGGTCGGGGCTGGTGAAGCGTCCTATGTCTGGGTCATAGAAACGAAACGTGTTGTAGTGCAAGCCTGTTTCCCGGTCCAGGTACTGCCCCTGGAAACGCAGGTTCTGTTCCTCAATAAAGTAGGGCTCGCGAGTCTCATCGATTGTGTTACCCCATACTTGAAATTCTGCATGCCATAGCGGGTGACCGTCACTTTCCGTCAAGGCGTGGGGCAGCCCATTGGGATCATTATGGTAGTAACGAATTCGTTGAGTTTCACCAATACCATCGACCCTGGCCAGGGGCTCATGACCATTATTGAGGTAGAGATACAGGCTGGTCTGACTATTTTTATGCTCTTTCAATAATTGCAGGCCGTCCCAGTCGAAGCGGGTGTGGCCTATGAGCTGCCCTTTGTCGTCATGTTCGGTTTTCTCAATCCGTCGTCCCAGCGGGTCATAGCGCATTCTGACTACGCTTTCTCCCTCCGCCTTTTGCGTTCGGACTTCGATCAGGCGGTGATCAGTGTCATAGCTAAAATACTGCAAACCATGTCGTCTGCTGGATTTTTCAATCACTCTCCCGAACCCGTCGTAGCAGTACCGCTTATCCTGATAAGTCATCAGTTGGTTATGCGCTACCTGCCCTGTAGAACCGGATGAGCTGTCGAGAAGATTGGCTGCGGCATCGAAGCAAAATGATTCGTTCTGACCTTGGCGGCCTCCCTGGGTTGCACGGATCCGTCCTGTCATATCGTAGTGCAGCAGTTGGCGTTGTTGTCCTTGTGGGTTCCGTTCGAGACGTCCCACAAGATGGTCGCTGGGATCGAACTCAAAATGTATTTGTTCAGGCGTTGGCATCAAGGTCGGTAGGCTGGCATGCCGATGTTGGCGAGTGCGTAAGCGGCCGCTGCGGTCATATTCGCTTCGCGTACTGATGTGGCCTTGTGTCCGGATGACCTCTCGATACAGGCGATCATGCTCGAAGTCGCTTATTACATGGCCGTCGAGATTTATCTGATGTAAATGGCCACTGCCATAGTGCAAGCGGTTAATCCGGCGGCCATCAGGCAATTCCGTCTGGATCAGATTGCCGAGCTCATCATAGTGATGTCTCAGGTTCCCGGCGGCGCTCTTTTCTTCGGTGAGATAGCCTCGAGTGTCATAAGCGAAGCCCAATCGCTGTTGGTTGCCGTCGTTATCGATAGCTATAGCTTCGATTAATTGGTTCAACGGGCTGTAGCGGAAGCAGGACTGTCCATCTGGTGTGATTCGGGTTGTCAGTCGTCCTATCGCATCCCGTTGCAGATGCTGGACAATAGTTTTTTCAGTGGCCTGCTGACCACTTTGCATCGCCGCGATGGTCTCGACTCGGTTTACGTTATCGAGGGTATCGTACGTATAACGTTTCGCACTGCCATCAAGGTTGCTCTGTTCCGTCAACCGATCCCCATCATCCCAGGCAAACCGATAACGTTCCCCGTTCTCGTTGACCAGCGCGTGCAGCCGACCAAAGCTGTCATAGCCGAACTGCACCTGCCGACCATGGGCATCGGTGCGCTGACGGACCTGGCCGCGACGGTTGTGTTGATAGCACGTGGTGTGGCCGGCCGGATCGGTGTAAGCCGTCAGTTGGCCGCTGATATCACGCTGGTACTGCTCGCTACGTCCGTCGGGTAATTGGCTGCTGAGCAAGCGACCCAGGGCGTCATAGTGGAACTGGGTCCGTTCGCCGAGGGCGTCGGTGATGACCTGCAAAAAACCCTGCTCGTTATAGCTGAACCGCGTCGGGTAACCCGAGCAATCGATGTGTTCGACCAGTTGCCCGAACGGGTTCCAGCGCAGTTTTTTGCTTTTGCCCGTGGCATCGATGATCTCCACGACCTGGCCGTGGGCGTCATAGCGATAGCGGGTGACGTGGCCCAGCGGGTCGATGGCGACGGTGCAGTTGCCGCGTTGATCATAGCGGTAGCGCCAACTGTTGCCGGCGGCGTCGGTTTGCACCAACGGCAGGGCCCAGTGCTCCAGCCATAACGTCGAGTCGCTGCGCCCCAGGGGGTCGGTTTCGCCGATGAGGTTGCCGGCCTCGTCGTAGCTGTATTCATATCGGCCACCCTGTGGGTCGGTGGCGTTGAGCAATTGGCGCTCGTCGTTCCATTCGAACAGCCAGGTCTGGCCGAGGTTGTCGCTGTAGTGAGTGATCTGGTGCTGGCTGTTCCAGTGGCGGATGCTGACACGCTGCAAGCTGTCGGTAATACGTGTGGTGCCGGCCGGCAGGTCATAGTCGAACTGGTAAGCGTCGCCTTCGTTGGTCCAATGCTTGATCACGCGCCATTCCAGGCCATCAATCAAGGCCCATTCATAGAAACAGTGCAAGCCGCTGGGCAACTGGTGTTCCACCATGCGTTGCCCGCTGTCGTAGGCAAAGCGCCGCTGCACCTGGCCGCTGGCATCGCGCACCTCGGCCAGGCTGCCGATGGCGTCGTAAGCGTAGCTTGCGAGCACTTCACGGTATTGATCGGGGTACACGCGCTCGATGCAGGTCACATGGTGTGAATCGCGGATCAGTTCGATCTGCACCAGATCAAACGTGTCGCGCAGCCGCACCAGGCGTCCTGCGTCGTCATAATCAAGGTAGATGCGGTTGTTGTTGCGATCACCCAGTTGGCTCAAGCGCAGCAACGATGGGGTTGCGGGGGTGGGTTCAAACAAGCGGTACGTGCCGTTGTCGCTTTCGATCAACAACTGGCCGTTGCGGTTGCGCCGCACCGCGAGCCCCTCACCTGCACTGAATACTGCGCCGCCCAAGGGGATGGTGCCCATATCGATGGGGCGGCCCTGTTCGTCGGTGTAGACCAGGGTGTCGCCGCCTTCGGGATGGGGTTGGATTTCGACGCAGACCTCATACGGCACACTCCAGCCAGCGCCGAACAGACTGCCACGGCGTTCGTCGCGACTGTTGTAGAAGCGCTGCCAATCGATCGGAAACAGGCCGGGCAGGACGAAATCCAGTTCCTGGTCATCACCCAGTACCTTGGCGCCGGTAGCTGCATGCACCGGGTTCGAGGAACCCATGGCCGCGTTGGCCGCTGCGCCCATGGCGCTGCTGACGGCCATCGACGCGGCGCCGCCCGCCAGCATGCAGGGCAGTTTGCTGAAAAACTTGCCCTTGCCACCTTTGAGCATCAACAACGCTGTGACAGCCAACCCGACGCCGGGAGTCTTGCCGCTACGAATCTCGCGCACCACCACCGAGCCGCCGCCAATGGTGACATTGGAGGAGATCAGCCCGGAGGACACCACCTTCGCATCGCAGGTGCTGCGGTCACCGCTGCGTACGGCAGGCTGGCCGTTGATGGTTACCTTGTCCGAGCCTTCGGCCATGAATTGCGGTGGCATCGGAGGGTGCTTCATGCAAAGCACCAGGTCTTCCGGCTTGGTCTCCGTGCCTGGCGCAGGCGAAGCCACGGTGGGGCGCCACATCTGTGAGAAGAACTCGCCGGCCATGTCCAGGTAGCTGGCTTCTTCTTCCGGCGCCGGCATTTCCAACTCGGTGCCGGCCGGTGCGACATGCGAAACAACCGCCCCGGCCGCGCGGGCGGCGGGGATGTTATTGGTGAGCGTGTCGAGGGAGCCGGTGAGGATGTTGGCCTGCACCGTCGGCGGGAACAGCGCGTTGCCGATGCCCTCGCATAAATTGCTCAGGCCCTTGTCGGCCCCGCTCTTGCTCATCGCAAGGCCCACGACCACACCGACGACCGCACCCAGTAGAAAGCACCCCAACCCGCCCGTGACCACGGTAATCCCGGTGGCGGCAACGACCGCCGCCGTGGCCAGCGCGGTAATCGCGATGTTAGCCGCCACCTCCAGCACCCCGCCGAGGATGTCGGCCATCATCGAGGTGTGTTCCATCGCATCGCCCAGGCGGGCGGCCCATAACGCATCAGACATGCAAGTCGCTCATCAGGAAACAGCGTCAAACGACAACGAGTTTTTAATCGTCGCCCAGTGCGCCGCTTCGGCGTCGCCGAGCTTGTCGGCCTTCACATAACTCAACGCGAGCATCTTGCGTGTGCCCGGCAACACCAGGGCGAGTTGATACTGAAACACCTTGTCGTTGCCCTTGCTGAACTGGCTGCGCAGCTCGATCCCTTCGATCTCCTGGGCGGCCCCCAGGCGCACCGGCACGCTGGGTAGGCAGCGCAGGTCCTGTACTTGTTTTTCCAGGCGCTTGAGTTGGTCGTCGAAGTTGCTGTGTAAGGTTTCGCCTTCAGCCAGCAAGCTGCGGCTGACGATCAGTGACGTCCCCAGCGCCGGGAACTTGAGGATATTGATGGTCGCGTCCTGCAACTCACTGGCGGGCAGTTGAAACTGGAATTCGTTGATGCGGTACGTCATAGCAGGCAGGTCTCGTCAGGAGCTTTTGGGCGCGGGGAACGCGGCTTTGATATTGGCGTCGATGCTGGCTTTTATGCCCTGGCCATCCGGTGTGGCGCCAGGCCCGCCGCCATTGTTGAGGTGCAGCACGCCGCCAGTGTTGAGCTCGGCATCGCCACTGGCGTAGAAGCTGATCTGCACGCCGGTAAGGTTGATTTGCCCGCTGGCGTTGAGCTCCAGGATGCTTTCACCGCAGACCAGGCGCAGGTTTTCGCCGACCTCGATGACATAGCTCTGGCTGATGCTGTCGGTCTTCTTCTGGCCAACGGAAAGGATGTCTTCCTGTTTGACGATGCGCAGGCGGTTGTTGCCAATGGTCACCGTCTCGTCATGCCCAATGCTCTTGTTGCGGTCATGCCCCACCGAGTGGCTTTCATCCACTTCCACCACAATGTCCTGATTGCGCTCGGCATGGATGTACAACTGCTCCAGGCCCTTCTTGTCCTCCATGCGGATTTCATTGAAGTTCGCCGGGCTGCCGCCCTTGCTGGAACGGCTTTTCATGCCGCTCTGGGTGGCGTTTTCCGGCAGGTCGTAGGGCACCGTCTGTTCGGCGTTGTACACCCGGCCGGTAATGATCGGGCGGTCCGGGTCGCCTTCGAGGAAGCTGACAATCACTTCCTGGCCGATGCGCGGGATCTGCATCGAACCCCAGTTTTTCCCGGCCCAGGATTGCGACACGCGAATCCAGCAGGAGCTGTTTTCGTTGGATTGGTCGTGGCGGTCCCAATAGAAATGCACTTTCACCCGGCCATACTGGTCGGTCCAGATTTCCTCGCCCTTGGGCCCGACCACCAGCGCGGTCTGTGGGCCTTTGACGATAGGGCGATGGGTGTTGGCCAGCGGGCGGAAGCTCTGTTGCGCGTCGATGCAGGTCAGGCTGCTGTCGAACTGCGCCGACGCGCCGCCGCCGCCGGACTCCAGGCGTTCCTGAGTGATGTGGTAATGCGCAATGAGGATCAGGTATTCGCGGTTCTGGTCGCGCCGACTGAAGCCGGTAAGGCTGAACAGATGGCCGGCACCCAGGCCGCGTGCATTGCCGCTGAACTCAACTTGTTCGTGCAGGGTTTGCAGGGCTTCGATGCGGGTGCGTGCGTAGTGTTCGCCGTCTTCGCTTTTGACGTAGGTGCCGGGGTAATCGTACAGCGGGTAGTCGCCGGCAGTGTGCGGGCGTGGCATGGCCGAGCGTACGTCGATGCTCGCGCTGGGGCGCTGGAAATCGTAGTCGTTGAGCTCAAGGGAGCCGGATTGAACTTGCTGCGCCAAGTGCCAGTTGTGCATATGGTCGCGCTCGCGCTGCTGTTCGTCCTTGGGGTAGTAAGGCACTGAGGTGTAGCCGGGCACCGTGGAGTGAGCGCCATAGGCATCGGCCAGCACCAGCACATGGCGGTCCTGTTCGTGGCGGAAGAAGTAGTAGATGCCTTCCTGTTCCATCAGGCGGCTGACGAAATCGAAGCTGGTCTCGCGGTATTGCACGCAGTATTCCCACTCGCGATACGGCCGGCTCAGGGCGTCTTCGAAGTCGGAAAACCCCAGGTCGCGGAACACCTGCTTGATGATCTGCGGGATGCTCAGGTTCTGGAAAATCCGGCAGTCGGAGGTGCGGCTCAACAGCCACAGCCACGGGCGCAGCGTCACCTGGTAGCTGGCGAATTGGCCCTGGTCGATGTTCTGGCTGCAGCGCGCGACAATGCCATGGAAATGCCGCTCGCCGCCGTCCGCCAGTTGCAGGCCGACGCTCATCGGCTTGCCAAGCAACTGGTTGAGGTCGATGTTGGCGTCCAGCGAGTTCAGTTGCAGGTCGTAGTAGAACAGCCGCCCCAGCTCTTCGCCGCCGCCCATTTCATTGAGCAGCAGCACATCCGGCCCCAGGGGACTGGTGATCTTGGCCAGGCGTGAGGCTTGGTTGAATAGCATTGGTGATCCCGTAAATGTCGTCTTTACTGACGAAACCGAATCAACGGTGGGAGCTGCTCTATGTGGGAGCCGGGCTTGCCCGCGATGCAGGCACCTCGGTATGTCTGTCATACCGAGGTGATGCTATCGCAGGCAAGCCAGCTCCCACACTGAGCGCATTCCAGCAGTCGTTATTCGGCGTCGCTGAAGTCGTAGTGCAATTCGTTGTCCCGGCTGCTGATCCGCACCCCCGCCAGCGCCTTGCCTTCAAGCATGCGCGTGAGGAACTCGCGGCTCATGTCCGGCAGCAGGCTGTTGGTGAGGATGGTGTCGATCATCCGCCCGCCGCTTTCGGTTTCGGTGCAGCGTGAGACGATCAGGTCGATCACCGCGTCGTCGTAGTCGAACGTGACTTTGTGGGTGTTTTCCACGCGCTTCTTGATGCGGTCCAGTTGCAGGCGGGTGATCGCCTTGAGCATCACGTCGCTGAGCGGGTAATACGGAATCGTCACCAGGCGCCCGAGCAGGGCCGGCGGGAAAATCTCCAGCAGCGGCTGGCGCAGGGCCTTGGCGATTTCCTCTGGGTCGGGCACGTTTGCCGGGTTTTTGCAGACGTGGGAAATCAACTCGGTGCCGGCGTTGGTGGTCAGCAGGATCAAGGTGTTCTTGAAGTCGATCACCCGGCCTTCGCCATCCTCCATCACGCCCTTGTCGAAGACCTGGAAGAAGATCTCATGCACGTCCGGGTGGGCTTTCTCCACCTCGTCCAGCAGCACCACGCTGTAGGGTTTGCGCCGCACGGCTTCGGTCAGCACGCCGCCTTCGCCATAGCCGATATAGCCCGGTGGCGCGCCCTTGAGCGTCGACACGGTATGGGCTTCCTGGAACTCACTCATGTTGATGGTGATCACGTTCTGCTCGCCGCCGTACATGGCTTCGGCCAGGGCCAGGGCGGTTTCGGTCTTGCCCACGCCCGAGGTGCCGGCCAGCATGAAGACACCAATCGGCTTGCTCGGGTTGTCGAGGCCGGCGCGGGAGGTCTGGATGCGCTTGGCGATCATCTGCAAGGCGTGGTCCTGGCCGATGATGCGTTTTTTCAGGTGCTGGTCGAGGTTGAGCACCGTCTCCAGTTCATTGCGCGCCATGCGGCCCACCGGGATGCCGGTCCAGTCGGCGACCACCGAGGCTACGGCCTGGTAATCCACGGTCGGCAGGATCAGCGGGGTTTCACCTTGCAGGGCGCTGAGGCGCTGTTGCAGGTCCACCAGTTGTGCGCGCAATTGGTCGTTGCCGCTGTCGGCTACGCCGGCTTTCTCGCGCAGGGTCGCGCGGGCGGCGAGCAGTTCGTCGACCAGGGCTTTCTCTTCGGCCCAGCGGCTTTCCAGGGTTGCCAGGCGCTCGCGCTCGGCAGTCAGCAAGGCTTCGCTGTTGCTCTGGCGTGTGCCAATGGCGATGCCGATGGCATGCTCGCGGGCGATGATTTGCAGTTCGGTTTCCAGCGCTTCGATGCGGCGACGGCTGTCGTCCACCTCGGCTGGCACCGCGTGCAGGCTGATGGCGACGCGGGCGCAAGCGGTGTCCAGCAGGCTTACGGATTTATCCGGCAACTGGCGTGCCGGAATATAGCGGTGGGACAGCTTCACCGAGGCTTCCAGGGCTTCATCGAGGATCTGCACCTGGTGGTGCTTTTCCATGGTCGAGGCCACGCCGCGCATCATCAGCAGCGCCTTGTCTTCCGACGGCTCGGCTACTTGCACCACCTGGAAGCGCCGGGTCAGCGCCGGGTCTTTCTCGATGTGTTTCTTGTACTCGGCCCAGGTCGTGGCAGCCACGGTGCGCAAGGTGCCACGGGCCAGGGCCGGCTTGAGCAGGTTGGCCGCATCACCGGTGCCGGCGGCGCCACCGGCACCGACCAGGGTGTGGGCTTCGTCGATAAACAAGATGATTGGTTTTGGCGAGGCCTGGACGTCTTCGATGACCTGGCGCAGGCGCTGTTCGAATTCGCCTTTCATGCTGGCGCCGGCTTGCAGCAGGCCCACATCGAGGCTGCGCAACTCCACGTCCTTCAACGCAGGCGGCACGTCGCCGGCGACGATACGCAGGGCAAAACCTTCGACCACGGCGGTCTTGCCCACCCCGGCTTCACCGGTGAGGATCGGGTTGTTCTGGCGCCGACGCATCAGGATGTCCACCAGTTGGCGGATCTCTTCGTCACGCCCCACGATCGGGTCGAGCTTGCCGCTGCGCGCCTGTTCGGTCAGGTCCACGGTAAAACGCTTGAGGGCTTCCTGTTTGCCCATGGCACTCGGCGCCATGGCACCGCTGGCCTCGCCCGGCACACTGCCGGCGTTGAAACCATCACTGGCACTCAGGGCGTTTTCCGGTGAGTCGCCGACGTATTCATCAAAACGCTCGCTCAGGGCCTCGGCCTTGATCTTGTCGAATTCCGCTGACAAGCCCAGCAGCGCATGACGCAGGCTTGGCGTCTTCAGGATTCCCAGCACCAGGTAGCCGGTGCGCACCTGGCTTTCGCCAAACATCAAGCTGCCGTACACCCAGCCGCGCTCCACGGCTTCTTCCACATGGGATGACAGGTCGGTGATCGACGTCGAGCCACGGGGCAGGCGGTCGAGGGCTTCGGTAAGGTCACGGGCCAGGCGCGCCGGCTCGACGTTGAACTGGCGGATGATGCGATGCAGGTCCGAATCCTGCAGTTGCAGCAACTGGTGGAACCAGTGGGCCAGCTCCACATAGGGGTTACCGCGCAATTTGCAGAACACCGTGGCGGCTTCGATGGCTTTGTAGGCCACGCTGTTGAGTTTGCCGAACAGCGCGGCGCGACTGATTTCAACCATGCTCTGGATTCCTTGAGGTGGTGGCCTGATCGGCGTAATGCCGGGCCAGGATTAGGTCGTTGGCGTCCTGCCCGGGTTGGCCGAGCCAGGTGTTGAAACCCAACCGGAACTGCCCGTTGAGCTGCAACGGTGGCACTTGCGGTTGTTGGAGAATCAGGTTCAGGTCCCAGTCCAGTTCATGGCCCAGGTATTCGGCGACCCAGGCCACCAGCTCATTGAACGGCTGGCTGCCGGGCAGCATGCCCATGTAGTCGTCGAGCTTCAGCGGCCCCAGGCGGATGCGGAATTTGTGCTGGCGATCCCACACATGGCTGCCC
Organism: Pseudomonas sp. TAE6080; assembly: GCF_018732265.1. Taxonomy (NCBI): domain Bacteria; kingdom Pseudomonadati; phylum Pseudomonadota; class Gammaproteobacteria; order Pseudomonadales; family Pseudomonadaceae; genus Pseudomonas; species Pseudomonas sp. TAE6080. The sequence continues at coordinate 137,390 of NZ_JAHIDY010000002.1, read as the reverse complement.
AGGCAGAAGTCCACACCCAGTTGATTGGCACTGACGCTGACCCGGCTGCGCTCGGGCAGCTCCAGCCATTGGCCGACGTACTCTTCAATCTCCACCGGCAGGCCGAAATACTCGCCGAGAATCGCCTTCAAGCCGTCCGGGTAGCGGGTTTGCGCCGAGAGGTGGCCGCTGTAGTGCAGTTTTGCCGTGTCGGGGATCAGGCCCTGGTCGAGCAGGCTGGGCATGCCGCGACCACTGAGCGCCGCGAGGCGGGCGGACCAGTAATCATCGTCGGGCCGATCATGGCTGACGGTCGGCCGCGCCTCGGCCCAGGCCCGGTAGAACAGAGTCAGCAGGCGATGGTGGAACACATCCAGGAAGCGCTTGCTGGTGCTGTCGGCGTTGTTGCGCTGGCGTTCGCGCACGTACTCGGTGATGTGCAGCGGCAGCGGGCCGTTGGGGCCGCCGAGGCCGAAAAAGAACTGCTCCAGGCGCGCAGGCGTGCCGTCGCTGCCGGGATCCACCGACGCCAGGGTGGCCGGCGCGAAGGTGCAGTCAGCCCGCTGCCCGAGGCGCAGCGGATCATCGGCCAGGCGCAGGGAATGCCCCAGGCGCGGCAGTTGGGGCGATTCGCACTCGATACGGCGCAGGGCCTGGAAGAAGTCATATTCCCAGGGCTCCTGATGCATCGCATCCAGGGTACTCACAGGGTCGGACGCCGTCCGGGCTTGGCTTTCCATCGCATGATCTCGCCGCGTTCGGTGGTACGAATCACCGTCTCGGTAAAACTGTTGATCGACACGTAACGCGCCAGGAAGCGTTCCAGCACTGCGCCGAGCAGGAACACGCCGGTGCCGCGGAACGCGTTTTCATCAAATTCCAGGGTGATTTCCAGGCCCCGGCCAAACACGATCGGACCGGGCATCGGCAGGCGCCGGGTCACCGCTTTGCTGCTGACCTCGCGCAGGCCTTCGATCTGCAATTGCAGGGCGGCGTCGTTGCTGTCGCCATACAGGCGCAGCAGCTCACGCAACGCGGCGGCGCCCTGGCCCTCGCTCAGGGACAGGTAGTTGAGCGACAACTGGCTGATCAGGCGCCAGGCCTTGGCATCGTGGGCGTGGCTGGCGCGCGGCCGGCTGGGACCGGCCACGCAGCGCACCGCCATTACCGGGGCACTATCGGCCAGGGTGAAGTCGGTCTTGCCGTTGCCCACGCTCATGAACAACGGCAGGTCGCGGTTGGTGCACAGCGCGGTCACGCCCAATTGACGCAGGTCGTGGCGGTAGGGCGCCTGCTGGCTGTCTACCAGGCTGACAAAGGTCTCGCTGCCCACGTAAGTGGAGCGCGGACCATTGCGCCGCTGGTCGCTGGACAGCACTCGCGGCTCGCGGCGCACGCTGTAGTAAGTCTGGTCGCGGCCGTAGCGCGACGGATCACGCACGGCGTAGAACGGCAAAAAGGGTTGCTCCGGCCCGGTGCCGTGGCCGGTGATGGCGCTCAGGGAGTGAATCTCAAAATCCATGGGCCGGGTGCGGTCGGCAATCACATGGTGTTCGTTGACCCGTTCGGACAAGTGAATGCGGTCCACCCGCTTGGGGAACAGGTTGATCGCCGGGGTGCAGAAGGGCACGAACTGCGCGGCGCCAACACTGCCTTCCAGGCTCGGATCGTGGCGGTCGAACAGCACGATCAGCTCCAGCTCCTGGCCATCGCAGCGTTGTACGGCGCGGCTCAGCTCGGTGAACTCGACGAACAGGTAGCGATGGGGCAGGGCGAAGTATTCCTGCAGCAAGCGGTAACCCTGGAAGGCTCGCGGTACCACCGGCATCGCCGCATCGGCGTCGTCGAACCCGCGCGAGCGCAGCGCGTCCTGCGGTAGGCGTTCCACCCAGTCACTGCCGGGCTGGCGCGCAAACACCGCGCAGACATTGCCCAACAATTGCTCATAGAGGCGGAACGGCTGCTCATCGGCGCCGCTCAGGTACAGCGGCAGATTGTCCAGGGCCAGGCTGTTGAAGGGCAGCTCGGCGCCGGTGCGCAGGGTCAGGCGCAGCCCGGCCTTGGCCTTGGGCTCACTGGCGGCCAGGCGCCCGAGCACGGCGGACGGGTTGCCGAAGTAATCGGCCTGGCTGACCTGTAACGGCCACAGCATCACCGGGTGGGCGGTGCGGTACTCGCAGCAGGTCTGGGTTTCGCGGCCAAGGGCTGCGCGCAGCACGGTGTCGCGGGGCAGTGGAAAGCCGCTGGCCAGCGAGCCTTCATCAGGATCGGCCTGCAACTGCACCACGGTCATCGACGGGGTCGGCGCCAGGTAGTGCGGGTAGGCGATTTCCAGCAGGTTATGGGTGAAGGTCGGGTACTCGGCATCGAGCTTGAGTTGCACCCGGGCGGTGAGATAAGCAAAGCCTTCGAGCAGGCGCTCGACGTACGGGTCGGCGCAGTCCATGCCGGACAGGGTCAGCCGACTGGCGATCTTCGGGTATTCCTTGGCGAACTCCGCGGCGCTCTCGCGCACGTGGTGCAGTTCCTGGTTGTACAGCTCCAGCAGGCGCGGGTTCATGGGCGCCTCCGCTGGTCGGCGTTGACCACGCGCACATGGCCAGACTCCAGGTCCAGGTCGGTCTGCAGCAGCAGGCGCAAGGGCACGGGCTGCGCCCATAGGTCGCCTTCGATCTCGAAACTCAAGGCATTGTGGTTCATCTCGCCATGGGCCACACGCGCCTTGACCCGCAGGGTGTGGCGCAGGATGCGCGGCTCAAAGGTGGCGATCGCCTGGTAGATCAAGGCCTCCAGGGCATTGATATCGACGCTCGAGGCACTGTTGCCCGCCAGCGCCGGCAGGCCGTAATTGACTACCGACGTCCCGGCCGGGGTGTGCAGCGTGGCATCGGCATTGAGCAGCGACGTGGTATTGAGCAGCCACGCCAGGTCCCGCAGCACCGAGGCTTTGAGCTGGGTCAGGGACAGCACGCGCTTGTCCGCGCTTTCCTTGGGATTGCTCGGCTCATCGTCGGTCAACCGGTCCAAAAGGGACGGTTGCAGACGGTCGCGGGTGGCGATTTCGGTTACCACGTAAAGGGCGCTACATACATTTTTTGGTCGCCACCCGAGCCGCAGGCCGCAAAGGTGCTAACTGCCCCCGCCTCAAAAATCCCTTGATACTGGCGAACAGCTTGCATCTTGCTGAGGCAGTCATGGCTGGGCGCGGGCATATGCTCGCTACGCCAGACTGCAAAAATCGGGGTGTTGTTGAACGTCTCTACGCGTAGCTTCTGCTGTGCATCCAGGCTGAAGCTGCAAGGCCACTCCATGTCTAACTGCATGCGAGTCTGGTCGGGCTTGACCAGCGTGCAGCGACCTCGATCATCTACCAGGCTCAGGGGCTGGTCGACAAACATCGCTTGTGTGGCAGCGGTTGGTGTTGGTACGTCTTCCGCCGCGCACGCACTCAGGCTTACAAGGCTCGCGGCCAGGGCCGCAAAAACAAAAGGCCTACGCATTACAAAAGCTCCCAGAACCAGATTTCCTTGGCACTTGAGGACAGGTCACCGCTCTTGGTCAGGCCACGGTTCCACAGGTCGATATGGTCGCCAGTGGGCTGGCCAGCCCGATCAGTATTGGTCTGGTAGCAGTCCTTGAAGAAAATGATGCCGGTCTTGCCCCGCAATATGGCGCGGTCGGCCACGCTAGTGGTATAGGTCTTTGGTGGGCTGAGCTGGCGTTTTTTCGACAGCCAGTGCGCCAGCGATTCAGCGCCTCGGGCGTGTCCATGCGCACAGAGTGGGCCGAGGTTATAGGTCGACGAGTTGACCGGTAGCGTGCGTTCGCCGCACAGCGCGATGCTCACGCGAATGGCGCACTGGTTTGCCCAGCCATCGTTGCACGCGGGGTCGGAATAGGTGTAGCGCGGATAGCTGTTCCACAAATTAATAAACGAAGGTTTGGCCATGACTCAGATACCGAAAAGAGGAAGGTCGAAATTCGAGCAAGCACCAAAAACCCCCGGCGCGCTGCGCCAGGGGTCTTCGTATCAACGCTTGGTGTTGGAACGGATATTCCAGCCGAACTTGATCGGGCCGCCGTCCTTGGTGCCGTCGGCTTTCTGCGGCTGGTAGTCGACCATCACCTGGGCAAAGTTCAGGGTGACGTTTTCGGTCAGGCGATCATCGCTGCCCGAGCCGCCGGTGCTCAGGGACGTGATCAGCACTTCTTCAAGGTTGATGATCATGTACTCGACCTGGCTCTCGCCGCCGGCCTTGCGCACGGTCAGCTTGACCTTGTCGATGTGCTTGCCGCTGGCGCAATGCATCATCAGGTTGGGCGAAGCCTTGTCGACGTACTTGGTCAGCGACAGGTCCTGGATGTTCACCTTGCCCGCGCCGCCGCCGCTGCCAACGTGCATGTTGCCGGACTGGGCCATGCCCCAGCTCCAGTTCAGCACGTCGATTTCGTCCTTGTGGGCCTTGTCCATGGACTCGCCCTTGATGTCGCCGATCTTGATGAAAATATCAACAGCCATGTTTTCTCCCTGTGTGGCTCGGGCCACTCGATTTGGTTTTTGTGGGAGCGGGCTTGCTCGCGAATGCGGTGGGTCAGGCAATTCATATGCTGACTGATACACCGCATTCGCGAGCAAGCCCGCTCCCACATTGGAGCGAGGTCAACCGTTAGTTAGGCGCTTTTTGCCGAAGGCAGTTTCGATACCAGGCGCAGCGACACAGTCAGCCCTTCGAGCTGGTAGTGCGGACGCAGGTAGAACTTGGAGTTGTAGTACCCCGGGTTGCCTTCGACGTCTTCCACGATCACCTCGGCGGCAGCCAATGGGTGCTGGGCCTTGGTGGTTTCGGTGGAGTGCGCAGGATCCCCGTCGACGTAGTTGAGGATCCAGTCCTGCAACCAGCGCTGCATCTCGTCCTTCTCTTTGAAGGAACCGATCTTGTCGCGCACGATGCACTTCAAGTAGTGGGCGAAACGGCAGGTGGCGAACAGGTACGGCAGGCGCGCGGCCAGGTTGGCGTTGGCGGTGGCGTCCGGGTCGTCGTATTCGGCCGGTTTCTGCAACGACTGGGCGCCGATGAACGCGGCGAAGTCGGTGTTTTTCTTGTGCAGCAGCGGCATGAAACCGTTCTTCGCCAGCTCCGCTTCACGGCGGTCGCTGATGGCGATTTCGGTCGGGCACTTCATGTCCACGCCACCGTCATCGGTCGGGAACGTATGGGCTGGCAGGTTTTCCACCTCGCCGCCGGACTCCACGCCACGAATGCGCGAGCACCAGCCGAAGTGTTTGAACGAACGGTTGATGTTCACCGCCATCGCGTACGCGGCGTTGGCCCAGGTGTACTTGGAGCTGTCGGCGCCGTCGGTGTTTTCTTCGAAGGCGAAGGCTTCCACCGGGTCGGTCTTGGCGCCATACGGCAGGCGCGCCAGGAAACGCGGCATGGTCAGGCCGATGTAGCGCGAGTCTTCTGACTCACGCAGCGAACGCCAGCCGGCGTATTCCGGGGTGGTGAAGATCTTGGTCAGGTCGCGCGGGTTCGACAGTTCCTGCCATGAGCCCATGCCCATCACGGTCGGTGAAGCGGCGGCAATGAATGGTGAGTGCATGGCGGCGCAGACTTTCGACAGCTCGCCCAGCAGCTCCACATCCGGAGGCGACTGGTCGAAGTAGTAATCGCCCACCAGGCAACCGTAAGGTTCGCCGCCGAACTGGCCGTACTCTTCCTCGTACATCTTCTTGAAGATCGGGCTTTGGTCCCACGCGGTGCCCTTGAATTTTTTCAAGGTCTTGTGCAGGTCATTTTTCGAGATATTGAGCACGCGAATCTTCAGCTGCTCATCGCTCTCGGTGTTGTTGACCAGGTAGTGCAGGCCGCGCCAGGCGCTTTCCAGCTGCTGGAAATCCGGATGGTGGATGACCTGGTTGACCTGGGCGGTGAGCTTGGCGTCGATGGCGGCGATGATCGATTCGATCGACTTGATCGCGTCGTTGGACACCAGGTCCGTCTGCGCCAGGGCCTGCTCGGCCAGGGTTCGCACGGCGGTCTCGACGGCTTCGCGAGCACGCTCGGTCTTGGGCTTGAATTCTTGCAGCAGCAGGTTTGCAAACTCGCTGGCTTCTTGGGTGGCACCCAGGTTCTGAGCGCCTTCGCGGGCGGTATTGTCGGTCATGATTACTGGTCCCCAGCAGGTTTCGGCGCGCTCGCAAGGGCCTGCAGCAATGCCGGGTCCTTGATTGCCTTCATGATGATTTCTTCAGCGCCGGTCTTGCCGTCCATGTAGGTCAGCAGGTTCGCCAGCTGGGTGCGGGCTTCGAGCAACTGGTTCAGCGAGTCGACCTTGCGCGCCACGGCCGCCGGGCTGAAGTCGTCCATGCTTTCGAAGGTGATATCCAGGCTCAGGTTGCCTTCGCCTGTCAGCTCGTTGGGTACGTGGAAGGCCACGCGCGGCTGCATGGCCTTGAGGCGCGAGTCGAAGTTGTCGACGTCCACTTCAAGGAACTTGCGATCAGCCACCGGCGCCAGAGGCTCGGCAGGCTTGCCGGCGAGGTCGGCCATCACACCCATCACGAAGGGCAACTGGACCTTTTTCTCGGCGCCGTAAAGCTCGACGTCGTACTCGATCTGCACCCGAGGCGCGCGGTTGCGCGCGATGAATTTCTGAGAACTTTGCTTCGCCACGTTGCTGCTCCTGGTCGCTTGAGCGACGGTGTTGTTACTGCAAAGCCTGGCGACTTACTCGCCGTCCGGGCCGCGCAGGTTTTCAAATTGGGACATGCCGTCGGGAATCAGATTGCGCACGATGGCTGCAAAATCGGCGTGCACCAGGTTTTTTGCCCGGCTCAACAGCACCGGCAGCGGGCTCGAAGGCTCGTGCCGGGTGTAGTACGCAAGGATTCGGTCGAGGTCGCGCAGCACTTCTTCGCGGCTGGCGATCTCGCCCGTGTTACGGGGTACGGCAGGGGCGCCAGCGTGTTCGACCGAGGCGTGGCTGTCGTCACTGACAACCTCGGGTTCACGGCTGTCGCCGCTCTGCGCAGCGAACTGGCTGAAAATCTGCAGGGCCTGCTTGAGCGGATGCTTCAGCGCGCCGAGGTCCACGCCCTGGGCGGAACCGACTTGCTCGCTGACGTATTGTTCAATGGTTTCACAGGCCGCACGGGCCTCGACGAGGGCGGCGTGGGTGGCTTGCAGCTGTTCTGGATCGCTGTCGAGGAAGGCTGCGGCCAGTTGTTCAGTACCGAGATTTTCCCCGGGAAAGCTTTGCAGGCCGCTGGCATTCAGGGCGCCACGCAGGCTCACGGGGCCGAAGGCGCGCGAGCGTGCGAGGACGCTTTCGCGCAGCAGGCGGATGTTCGTGTCGCAGGTCAATCCGGTGAGGGCGTTGATGCGTACGGTGGGGTCGTTGTCATCATCGGCATCCAGGCGCGGATGCAGGTTGGCCCAGTATTGCTGGAGCAGTTCGCTGATCAGGGTCAGGGCACTGGCCAGCCCAGCAACGCCTTGCAGGGCGAGGGAACTTTGCAGCAGGAAATGGCTGATGCGCAGGTCTTTGCTGCGTTGCAGCAGGTCCAGGCTTTGTTGCTGGATACTGCGCCACTCGGGTGGTTCGGCGGGCAAAATAGCGTCGCCCATGCTGCGCTCGGGTTGACCCTGGGCAGCACGTTCCAAGTGCAGGAAATCCGCGTCATATTCCAAGTCTTCGCCACACGGCGAAGTCGCAGAAACAGCGGTGAGCAGCAACGGCACATCCACTAAATTCGATCTCCATATCGGCCCTTTAGTCTCGGGCAGCTCATGCGTTAGTTGCGCAGCTAGTTGCGCTTTTTATCGGCATGTTTTCTTGTTTCAGTCGCGCATTGATTTCAATGTGCCACTACTTATCTTCAAGAAGTTGTGCATTTTTGGTGTAGTAGTTAGGCGTTGTCAAGGTAAGCTATTCGTTCTGTGTGACAGATGTGCGGTGTTTAACAACCTGTGCGACCCATGAGTCAAAGTCGGCACCGTCTGAGGATTATTGTCACATTGTCCGGTTAAAATCAGCGAACATGCTGGTAAAAGCAGGCTTATAAGGTTGTTTAAAGGATTTGCCGAGAAGCACTTGGGAAGGATTTTCCCTTGGGTCGGTCGCGCACGAGGTTCAGCAAGGAGGCAAGATGTCGCTGTGTTTGACTATCACTAGTTATCACAAGATCACCCCAGGTCAATGTCCGGAAAAGTCCATGGATAATGGAGTGATGGCAATTGGCCGCTCTAACGAAAATGACTGGATCTTGCCTGATCCAGAGCGTTTGGTCTCCGCGCAACATTGCGTCATTCAATACAAGGATGGCCGTTACTATCTAACCGATAACAGCACTAATGGTGTGGAATTGGTTAACGCTGGTATTCGCCTGCGCCGGGGAAACAGTGAGCCACTACAGGATGGCGAGTTGATCCGTATTGGTGATTACGAGATCCAGGCCCGTATCGACTCCGGCGTGAAAGTCACAGACAGCTCACCGTTTGCCGGCGGGGACTCCAACAGTTTCGAAGCCCTGATGGGGCGCCAGGGCGCCGTCGTGAATGCGCCACTGCCCACTCCGGTAATCGCGCCACAGTTCCAGGGCGCGTCGGCGATGGACACCCTGCCGGACCTGTTCGATTTTCTCACCCCAACCGCTGTTCCACCGCCGACCCAGCCCGATCATGTGCCGGCCGAGCAGCACGACTTTCGCCCGCCGACACCCGTGGCCGAGCCGCCCGCACCGGTGATGTCAGGCTCGGTGATTCCAGAAGACTGGGACCTGCTTGGTGAAGCACCGGCGCCGGTGATCAGCCCGCCGACGCCTGTTGTCGTGCCTGAGCCACCCAGTGCACTGCCTGTGGTTGAGCCGCCGCTCGCCGTGGCAGATGCCGCCCAACCCGATTTGCTGCAAGCCTTCCTGCGCGGTGCCGGCCTGGATCAACTGCGCCTGGACAAGGCCCAGGCCGAGGTGCAGATGGAAAGCATCGGCCGCAGCTACCGGCTGATGGTTGAAGGCTTGATCGACGTATTGCGTGCACGCAGCAGCCTCAAGGGCGAGTTCCGCATGCAGCAGACGACGATCCAGCCGGTGGAAAACAATCCGTTGAAATTCGCCCCCAATGCCGACGAAGCGTTACTGCTGCTGCTTCGCCACGGCAACCAGGCGTTTATGGCGCCGGACCTGGCTGTGCGCGACAGTTTCGACGACCTGCGTGCTCACCAACTGGCGGTGATGGCCGGCGTCGAGGCGGCTATCAAACACCTGCTGGCGCGTTTTGAACCGGCGCAGTTGGAAGAACGCATGGGCAAGCCCGGCGGGTTGTCGAGCCTGTTCAACGGTTCGCGCCAGGCCCAGTACTGGCAACAGTTCACTGAGCTCTACAACAGCATTTCCCGCGAGGCCCAGGAGGATTTCCAGGACCTGTTCGGCCGTGAGTTCAGCCGGGCCTATGAAGCACACAGCGCACGACAGCGGCGCTGAAACTGGAACAACGGACAGCCACATACGTCATTGAGGACGCAGGATGATTTCCAGGTTTTTACTCGCTACCGCCAGCCTGTTGCTGCTGACGGCTTGTGCCAAGGATGCCGCGCCACCCCAGGCGCCAGAGACACCCATCGACGCTACCCGCGTCGAGTTGCACTTCCATGCCATCAGCGGCCTCAACCCTGGCACCACGGGCCAGCCAGCACCGGTGCGGGTGCGGATTTTCGAGCTGAAAAACGCCGCGACCTTCAGCCGTGCCGATTACTTCGCCCTGGCGGATCGCGCCCAGCCGACCCTCGGCCTGGACCTGCTGGACCAGGATGAAGTGGTGATCCAGCCCGGCCAGCAAGTGAGCATCCAGCGCGATCTCGACCCGGCCACCCGGCAGATCGGCCTGCTGGTGGGCTATCGCGAATTGGACCGCGCGCAATGGCGCACGGTCCTCAGCGTGCCGCCACGCCAGGTCAGCGAATACCAGATCAGCCTTGATGTGCGCGCCGTACGTGCGCACCTCAGTGTTACCCCATCCAGCCCTGCCCAATAAGAAGCAATCGGAGCCCCCATGTCCTGGAACAATCGCGTGGTCTGGTCGGAAGGCATGTTCATCGGAACGCAGCACTTCCAGCAGCATGACCGTTACCTGGAAAACCTGATCGATGCCCGCAGTCGCCCGCTGTCGGCCGGCGCCTGGGGGTTTTCCGAGTTGCTGATCGACCAGGGCCTGCTGGCCCAGGGCAAGCTGGCCATTGTCTCGGCGCGGGGCCTGTTGCCCGATGGCACGCCGTTCAACATTCCCCAGGACGACCTGGCGCCAAGCCCGCTGAATATCGATGACAACCTGCGTGATGGCCTGGTTTACCTGGCCTTGCCCCTCAAGCGCGCCGGTGCCCGCGACACCGTAGACGAAGGCGAGGCCCTGGGTGCCGCGCGTTACCTGAGCCAGGTGCGTGAGGTGCGCGATGACAACGCACCTTTCGAAAACCGCGCCCCGGTGGCCGTTGGCTCGCGCGCCTTGCGCTTGCTGACCGCCGCCGATGGCATCAGTGACTACGCCGCCATCGGCCTGGTCCGCATCAAGGAAAAACGCGCCGACCGCGCCCTGGTGTTGGATGACAGTTACATCCCGCCGGTACTGGACGTGGCGGCGAGCAAGCCGCTGACGGCGTTTCGCAGCGAATTGCTGGGCCTGTTGCACCAGCGCGGCGAAGCCCTGGCCGGACGCGTGGTGGCTTCGGGTGCCGGTGGTGCTTCGGAGATTGCCGACTTCATGCTGCTGCAACTGGTCAACCGCGCCCAGCCGCTGATCCAGCACCTGAGCCAGTTGAGCCCGCTGCACCCGGAGCGTTTCTTCAGTGAACTGGTAAGCCTGGCCGGCGAGTTCTCGACGTTCTCCACCTCAGGGCGGCGCCCTGAGGAATACCCGCGCTATCAGCATGACGACCTGGCGCTGAGCTTCACCCCGGTGATGCAGGCCTTGCGCGAAGCGCTGTCGATGTTGATCGACAGCAAGGCCACGCCGATCCCGATTGTCGAGAAAGCCTACGGCGTGCACGTGGCGATGCTGGCGGATAAAACCCTGATCGACAGCGCCAGCTTCATCCTTGTGGTACGTGCCGATGTGCCGGGCGAAACCCTGCGCGCGCGCTTCGGCCAGCAGAGCAAGGTTGGTTCGGTGGAACACATCCGTGACCTGGTCAACCTGCAACTGCCAGGCATCGGCCTGCTACCGCTGCCGGTGGCGCCACGGCAGATCCCGTACCACGCAGGCTCCACCTACTACGAACTGGATCGCGGCAGCGAGCACTGGCAGCAACTGATCCACTCCGGCGGTTTTGCCTTCCACATCGCCGGGCAATTCCCGGGCTTGAACCTGGCCTTCTGGGCGATCCGAGGATAATCCGCGATGCATCCCAATGATGACGACCGCACCCAGTTCATGCCGCGCCCGGGTGGCCGTGCGCCGGAGCCTGCGCGTGCAGAGCCGGGGCCTCTGTCGATGCCGGCGGCGCCGATCCTCACCGGCAAGAGCCAGGGCCTCAACCCTCTGGAAAGTGCCGCCGGCCCACTGCTGGCGCTGCTGACACGCCTGCGCAACACCATCGCCCATCCCGCACCGTCGAGCCTGCGCGCGCAATTGCTGGCCTACCTGCGCCAGTTCGAAGAGCGCGCCGAGGCGGCCGGAGTAGCCCGCAACGAGGTGCTGCTGGCCCGTTACGCGCTGTGTACCGCCCTTGATGAAGCGGTGCTGAGCACGCCTTGGGGCAGTGCCAGTGACTGGGGCAAGCAGAGCCTGTTGATCACCGTGCACAACGAAGCCTGGGGCGGCGAAAAGGTCTTCCAGCTGTTGGATCACTGCCTGCAAAGCCCGCGCGAGCGCCTGTATCTGCTGGAGCTGTTGTACTTGTGCATGTGCCTGGGTTTCGAGGGTCGCTACCGTGTGATGAACGACGGTCGCAGCCAGTTGGAAGCATTGCGCGAACGCACGGCGGCGGCGATTCGCAGTGCCCGTGGCGAGCATGAGCGCGAGTTGTCGCCCCATTGGCGCGGCGTGACCGTGGCCCGTGATCGCCTGGCGCAATTCATGCCGCCGTGGATTGCAGTCGCCATCGGCCTGGCGTTGTTGCTGGCCCTGTTGTTTGGCTTGCGCCTGAAGCTGGCGTCGGATGCCGAGCCGGTGTTCAAGAACATCCATGCCCTGGGGGAAATCCCGGTGCAGGCCATCGACCGTCCGGTGGCGCAGCCAAAGATCATCGAACGCCCGCGCCTGGCCGGCTTTCTGGTCGAAGACATCAAGGCGGGCCGGGTGGCGGTGGAAGATGCCGTCGACCGTTCCGTGGTGACGATCCGTGGCGATGAGCTGTTCGCCTCGGCCAGCTCCAGCATTGTCGATGACTACCAACCGTTGATGCTGCGCATCGCCGACGCCATCCGCAAGGTCAAGGGCCAGGTGCGGGTGACCGGGCACAGCGATAACCGCCCGATTGCCACCCTGCGTTTCCCGTCCAACTGGGCCTTGTCCGAAGCACGGGCCAAGTCGGTGCTGGAGATCCTCGCGGCCAAGACCGGCCAGGGAGAGCGCTTCAGCGCCGAAGGTCGCAGCGACACCGAACCGGTGGCGACCAACGCCACAGCCGAAGGCCGTGCCCGCAATCGCCGGGTTGAAATCACCGTATTGGCGGAGGGCGTCGAGTGAAGGCGTTTTTCAGTTTTATGATTCGCTGGGTGATCCCCGTACTAGGCCTGATTGCCCTGGGCCTGATCATCTGGTTTGTCGGGCCGTTGCTCGACGTGCTGGTGCCTGAAGGCCGACGCTGGGCGTTGATCATCCTGGTATTCGCGGTATGGATCGCCTACCGCGTGTTTCGCATCATCCAGGCCCGCCGCCAGGCCGCCGAAGTGATGCGCAGCCTGGCCGCCGAAACCCCGGCCGATCCCAATAGCGTCGCCACCGCTGAAGAACTCGCGACCCTGCGCCAGCGCATGGACGAAGCCCTGGCGCTGCTGAAAAAGGCCAAGCTGGGCGGCGACGAGCGGCGCAATCTCTATGAGCTGCCGTGGTACGTGATCATCGGCCCACCGGGCTCAGGCAAGACCACGGCGCTGGTCAATTCCGGGCTGCATTTCCCACTGGCCGCCCAGTTGGGCGCCGGCGCGGTGCGTGGCGTAGGCGGTACGCGCAATTGCGATTGGTGGTTCACCGATCAAGCCGTGCTGCTGGACACGGCAGGCCGCTACACCACCCAGGACAGCAACTCGACAGTGGATAAAGCCGCCTGGCTGGGCTTTCTCGACCTGCTGAAAAAGCAGCGCGCACGTCGCCCGATTGACGGCGCCTTTATCGCCATCAGCCTTTCGGACCTGCTGCTGGGCAGCGACGCCGAGCGCGCCGCCCATGCTGCGGCGATCCGCCTGCGGATCCAGGAGCTGTACACCCAACTGGGCGTGCGCTTCCCGATCTATCTGATGCTGACCAAGCTCGACCTGGTGCCGGGCTTCATGGAGTTTTTCGACAACCTGAGCAAGGAAGACCGCGCCCAGGTGTGGGGCATGACCTTTGCCCTGGACGACGGCAAGCACGGCGACAGCCCGTTGGCCTATTTGCAAAGCGAATTCGCCGGCCTGGAGCAGCGCCTCAATGAGCGCTTGGTGGAGCGCCTGCAACAGGAGCGCGACCCGGCGCGGCGTGACCTGATCTACGGTTTCCCGCAGCAGTTCGGTGCGTTGAAGGACTGCCTGCAAAGTTTCCTTGAGGGTGTGTTCAAACCCAATGCCTTTGAAGAGCGGGTACTGCTGCGCGGGGTGTATTTCACCAGTGGCACCCAGGAAGGCAGCCCGATCGACCGACTGATCGGCGCCATGGCCCAGAGCATGAACCTGGACCGCCAGCACCTGGCGCGCCAGAGCGGCACCGGGCGCAGTTACTTCATCGAAAAACTGTTCAGCGCCGTGGCCTTTGCCGAGCGCGGACTGGTTGGGGTCAACCCGAAGGTCGAACGCCGCCGCAAATGGCTGGCCCGTGGCGTCCTGGCCGCAACCGTGGCGGTGGTGCTGGTGGTCAGTACGCTGTGGTGGGTGAGTTATCGCGCCAACCAGGCGTATATCGCCCAGGTCGACCAGAAAGTCGCGCCGTTGGGCCAGGCCGTGCAAACCCTGAGCCCGGCGCAGCGCGAGGTGCTGGCCGTGCTGCCGCTGCTCAATGCGGTGAAGAACCTGGCGGGCGATTCGCCAAGCTGGTCCGAGGGCCTGGGCCTGTATCAGGGCGACATGCTCGAAGCCGAATCTGCCAGTGTTTACCGCAAGCTGCTGATCGCGGTGTTTGCGCCGCGCCTGGTCACGCGTATCGAAGAGCAACTGCACGGCGGTGGCAATTCCGACTTCCTCTATGAAGGCTTGAAGGCCTACCTGATGCTGGCTGACAGCGAGCATTACGACCCGGACTTCATCAAGGCCTGGATCGCCCTGGACTGGGACCGCAACCTGCCGCGCGACCTGCCCGCCGACCAGCGCCAGGCGCTGACCGGGCACTTGCAGGCGCTGTTCGACCGCCATCCACCGAATGCGCGCCTCGACCCACGGCTGATCGATGACTTGCGTCGGCAGCTGCAACAACTGCCGGTGGCCCAGCGCGTGTACGACCGGGTCAAGCGCCAGAAGCTGCCTGAAGGCGTGACGGATTTTCGCATCAACGAAGCGGCTGGCCGCGATGCCGCGCTGGTATTCAGCCGTAAAAGTGGCAAGCCGCTGGGTGAGCCGTTGAGTGGACTGTTTACCGCCAAGGGCTATCGCCAGGGCTTTTTGCTGACCAGCCTGAACCAGGCCGGCACCCTGGCTGAAGAGCAGTGGGTATTGGGTCATGCACCCGCAGATCAACAGAATGTCGCCAGCCTTGCCGCTGATGTACGGCGCCTGTATTTCCAGGATTATCAGCGCCAGTGGGACGCCTTGCTGGCCGATATCGACTTTGTGCCCATCACCAGCGTGGCCCAGGCGGCCGACGTGTTGCGAGTGATCTCCGGCCCGAGCTCGCCGCTGAAGAAGCTGCTGGTGGCGGTGGCCAGGGAAACCGACCTGCAGGCTGAAGAGCGTCAACTGGCTGCCAAGGGCGTGCCGGTGGAGGGGGGTGTCGACAAACTCAAGGAGCGTCTCGGCAGCCTGCTCGGCGAGGCCCAACCAACGGCCAGCGCGCCGGCCCTGACGGAAGACCCGGTGACCGCGCACTTTGCCGAACTCAACAGCATCGTGGCCAAGAACGAAGGCGAGCCGGCCGCCATCGACGGCCTGCTGGCGGACATGAATGCGCTGTATGTGCAGGTCAGCGCCATGGTCGGTGCCAGTGGCGATGCCTTGCTCGGCGAAGCCAAGAACCAGGCCGCTGCCGCCGCCACGCGGGTCAGCCTGAATGCCGAACGCCAGCCGCCGCTGGTACAGGGCATGGTCAAGTCGGTGGTCAACTCCACCACCAACAGCATGATGGGCGGGGTGCGCAATCAACTGAACGCGGCCTGGGTCAGCGAAGTGGTCAATGTCTATCGCCAGTCCCTGGCCGGGCGTTACCCGATGTCGCCTGGCAGTGCCCGCGATGCCACCCTGGACGACTTCGGCCAGTTCTTCGGGGTGGGAGGGGTGATGGACAACTACTTCCGCAAATACCTGCAACCTTATGTCGACACCTCGGCGCAAACCTGGCGCTGGCAGCCAGGGGCGGCGCAGAAGCTTGGGATCGCGCCGGGCGTGCTGCAAACCTTCCAGCGTGCGGCGACCATTCGCGATGCGTTTTTCCGCACTGGCGGCACCCAGCCCATCGTGCGCTTCGAACTCAAGCCGGTGGCGATGGACGCGACCATCACCCAGTTCCTGCTCGACCTCGACGGCCAGCAACTGAGCTACGACCACGGCCCGAGCCGGGCGGTGGCGATGCAGTGGCCGAATCCCGGCAGCAGTGGCGGGGTGCGGATCTCGATCATGCCGCCAGCCGCCAGCGGACGTTCGGGCGTGACCCTGGATGGCCCGTGGGCGTGGTTTCGCCTGCTGGAGCAATCGGACCTGTCTGCCGGCAATTCGCCGGATCGCTTCAACCTGCGCCTGCGGGTCGATGGCGCAAGCATCGCCTATGAGTTGCGTGCCAACAGCGCCTTCAACCCGTTCAAGAGCCGCGTGCTGAGCGGGTTCAGCCTGCCGGAGCGGTTATGACCACGTTGGGGTTCTACGGCAAGTTGGCCAGCCGCGGGGACTTTGTCAGCCGCGCCTTGCCCCAGAGTTTTATCGGCCCCTGGGACAGTTGGCTGGCCGCCGGTTTGCTCGCCAGTCAACACAGCCTGGGCGGCGACTGGCTCAACGTGTACCTGGTCAGCCCGCTGTGGCGATTTGTGCTGGCGCCGGGGGTGTGTGGGCCGGATGCGGCGGCGGGTGTGGTGATGCCCAGCATTGATCGGGTTGGCCGGTACTTCCCGCTGGCGGTGGTGACGTTGTTGGATCACGACACCAATCCGGCGTCCCTGGTGGGTGGCCCGGACACCTGGTTTGAGCAGGCCGAGGAGTTGTTGCTGCACACCTTGGATGCTGGCGCCACGTTCGAAGGGTTCAACGATGGCCTTGACCGCCTGGGTTTGCCGCTGAGTGAGCCGCGTGCGCTGGACAGTCGCTTCGCCGGTCTGCAACGGGTGGCCGCCACCGTACCCCATGGCCGCATGGCCGCTCTTGCCGAACAGGCCTGCGAAGGCGCGAGCCTCTGGTGGGGCCGTGGCTCGCAACGTATTTCCCCTGGTTTGCTGCGGTGCCAGGGCTTGCCGGCTGCCGGTGATTTTGCGCAATTTCTGCTCGGACAAGAAGGTGTGATGTAGATGGGGTCGACGTACAAATCCGCGAGCAAAAGCCATGTGGGCATGGTGCGCCAGGTCAATGAAGACGCGTGCCTGGACCTGCCGGAAAACCGCCTGTGGGTGGTGGCCGATGGCATGGGCGGGCATGCGGCGGGCGACTATGTCAGCAGCTTGATTGTCGACAGCCTGCGCAGCCTTCCCGTGGGGCGGTCCCTGGACGAATACACGGCCGCACTGCGCACCGAGCTGACCCGGGTCAACGCGGCCGTACGTGAAGAAACCGCCAACCGTGGCGTGACCATGATGGGCAGCACCGTGGTGGTGCTGGCTGCGCGCGGCCTGCGCGGCGTGTGCCTGTGGGCCGGTGACAGCCGCTTGTATCGCCTGCGCGATGGCGAGTTGGAACGCATCTCCCGCGACCACAGCTACGTGCAGGATTTGCAGGACAGCGGCCTGCTCAGTGAGGCCGATGCGCGGGTGCATCCACGGGCCAATATCGTGACCCGCGCCATTGGCGTGGAGGCGCAATTGGAGCTGTCGGTGGTCGACCTGTTGATCGCCCCTGGTGACAGTTACCTGCTGTGCAGCGATGGCCTGAACAAGACCGTCGAAGACCACGAGATCCGCGAAGTACTGAGCCATGCCGAGCCTGACGAAATTGTCCGCAGCCTGGTGCACCTGGGGCTTAACCGCGGTGCGCCCGACAACATCACCACCCTCGTCGTGAAGGTGTCGCCATGACCCTGATTATCCCCGGTTACGACATCGACGGCGAAATCGGTGAAGGCGCCATGGCCAGCGTCTACCTGGCCACCCAGCGCTCCCTGGAGCGCAAGGTGGCGTTGAAGGTCATGGCCGCTGCGCTGGCCGCCGACCCGAGCTTCTGTGAACGTTTCCTGCGTGAGGGCAAGACCCTGGCGCGGCTGTCGCACCCGCACACGGTGACCATCCATGACATCGGCAATGTTGGCGAACTGTATTACATGGCCATGGAATACCTGCCCAACGGCACGCTCAAGGAGCGCATCGCCGCCGGCCTGACGCCGGAGCAGGGGCTGGTGTATATCCGCCAGATCGCCTCGGCGCTGGGTTACGCCCATGCCCAGGGCCTGGTGCACCGCGACGTCAAGCCGGCGAACATCCTGTTTCGCGCCGATGGCACGGCGGTGCTGTCGGATTTTGGGATTGCCAAGTCCCTGGATGACCGGACCCAGTTCACCCAGGCCGGGTTTGCCGTAGGTACACCCAGTTACATGAGCCCGGAACAGGCGCGGGGCCAGGAAATCGATGGTCGCGCCGATCTCTACGCCCTGGGTGTGGTGCTCTATGAAATCCTTGTCGGCAAGCTGCCTTACAACGGCACCGATGCGCTCTCCACGGCCCTGGCGCACCTGACCGAGCCCTTGCCGGAATTGCCGCTGCACCATGGCCGTTATCAACAGGTGCTGAAAAAGCTCCTGGCCAAAGATCCGGCAGAGCGCTACCCCGATGCGACGGCGTTGTTGCTGGCGCTGGATCAACTGCCAGCAGAAGCACCCCAAGAAGTGCTGGAGGCAACGCTGATTCGACCGGTCAGCCGCGATCTGGCCGGCATGACTCCAGTCTCCATCGACATTCCCAGCGACCCGCCGCAGCCGCAAGTGCTACGCCAGCCAGTGGTGACGCCCACCCAGCATCGCGCCGTTGCCGAACAACGGCGTGGCCCGGTCCTGGCATTGGCTGGCCTGGCGGTGGCTGTTGCGCTGGCCATGGGTGGCGCCAGTTACTGGTGGTTGAGTGCCGACGCACCGGCATCGCCACCTGCTGCGCCAGTGCCCGCTACGCCTGCAGCCGTCACACCGTTGGCCGCCGATATCGACGGCGGCCAACGCCCTTTGCTGATGGCTGGCAAGAAAACCCTGTTCCAACGGGTCCTGAGCAAGCCCGGCGCCAAGCTCTCCAGCGAGGCGGGCGGCGCACCGGGCAAGACCTTGCCGGCGTTTTCCGTGCTTTACGTGTACCAGCGCAAAGACATCGATGCCAGCCCGTGGCTGCGTGTTGGCACCGCCACCGACGGGCGCAGCGACGGCTGGTTGCCGGCCGCGCAAGTCAGCGACTGGAAGCAGAGCCTGGTACTCAAGTTCACCGAGCGTTCGGGGCGTGCGCCGGTGATGTTCCTGCGCCAGGCTGGCGAGGTAGAAAAACTCCTGGCGGATCCCGCTTCGGCAAAAAAACTGCTGCTCAAGGCGCAGAAAAACCCCGAGGACAATCAGCAGGTCCTGGCCCTGGAGCCTGCCGCCAGCGCCGTGCCGCAGAACCAGTTCTACCTGTTGCCGATCTTCGATGCCAAAGAGAGCTTCGACGAGAATGGCCAGCCGGTGCAGTTGCTCAATGTGGCGTCCATCGATCCCGGTAGTGCCGCCGCCAAACCGGCCACCCCGGTGCTCAGTGCGAATGCCGATGCCTTCCGCACCGCCGTGGTGCTGGTGGTGGACACCACCGTGTCGATGCAGCCCTATATCGACCAAGTGCGCGACGTGGTCCACGAGTTGCAGACGCGCATTGCCGAGCGTGGCGAGTTGGACAGCGTCAGCTTTGGCATGGTTGGCTTTCGCAGCAGCGTGAAGAAAACCCCGGGCCTGGAATATGTGGCCAAGACCCTGATCACCCTCGATCAGGGACGCGACCCCCAGCGTTTTCTCGACATGGCGCGGCAGGTCAAGGCCTCGACCGTTTCCAGCCACTCCTTCAACGAAGACGCGTTCGCCGGAGTGATGCAGGCGGTCGAAGGCATGGACTGGTCGGGCTACGGCGGGCGCCTGATCCTGCTGGTGACTGATGCCGGCGCCTTGCGCAAGAACGACCCGTTCGCCGCGACCCAGATGAACGAAGCCGAAGTGCGCCAGGCTGCGCTGGGCAAGCAGATCAAGATCTATGCCCTGCACCTGCGCACCGATGCCGGCAAGAAAACCCATGGCGGCGCCGAATCCCAGTACCGCACCCTGACCGCCGACGCCAACCCGCGGATCGGTGATCTGTACACAGCCGTGCCGGGCGGCGATGTGCGCAAGCTGGGCGAGCGTGTCGATGAGATCGGTACGGTATTCGCCAATCTGGTGCATCAAGTGCGCAGCAACACCCCGCAGCCGGTACCGTTGCTCAGCAGTGCGCCGAGCCTGGCGGACAAATCCGCCGCCGTCGGCTATGCCATGCACATGGATTTTCTCGGCCACAAAGGCGCCAGCCAGGCGCCGCAACTGGTCAGTGCCTGGACCGCCGACCGTGACCTGACCAACCCCGCACTGCCGGCGTTCCAGGTCTGTGTGATGCTCACCAAATTGCAGCTCAACGACTTGCAGCAGTCGCTCAAATTGATCGTCGATGCGGCCCGCAAGACCCAGACCTCACCCAAGGATTTCTTCCAGGAAATCGCCAGTGCCTCGGCCTACATGAGCCGCGACCCGCAGGCTTTGCGCAAGGGCGGCAACCTCGCCGCCGGCGGCATCCTCGGCGAATACCTGGAAGGCCTGCCGTACCGCAGCAAGTCCTTGAACATGACCCAGGACCTGTGGCTGTCGTTGAGCGTGGCCGAACAGGAAGACTTTATCGACGAGCTGGATTCGAAAATCCGCCTCTTTGAGACCTTCCATAACGATGTGGCCAACTGGGTCCGTTTCGGTGATGCCGAACCGGGCGATGCGTTGTACCGCGTGCCATTGTCGACGCTGCCGTGATGCTGAACCTGAGCGCGGTGCACAAGAGCCGGGGCGTCGGTAACCAGCGCTATAGCCTGGTGATTCCAGCGTTGCACCTGTGTGCCGGGGAGCAATTGGCGATTGTCGGGCCGAGCGGCTGCGGCAAAAGCACCTTGCTGGATCTGCTGGCATTGGTATTGGCACCGGATCAGGTGGGCCGGTTTGAATTCAACCAACTGGATATTGGTGGTTTATGGCGCGCCAATCAGCAATCCATGTTGGCCGGGTTACGCAGCCGGCACCTCGGTTATGTGTTGCAGACCGGCGGCCTGCTGGGCTTTCTCGATGTGCGCGGCAATATTGCCCTGTCCCGGCAACTGTTGGGGCTCAAGGACGATGGCAGCGTGGCGCGCCTGGCGGCGCAGTTGCAAATCAGTGACCAGTTGGCCAAGAAACCCGCTGCGTTATCGGTGGGCCAACGCCAACGCGTCAGTTGCGCCCGTGCCTTGGCCCATGCCCCGCAATTGGTGCTGGCGGATGAGCCGACCGCGTCCCTTGACCCGCTTAACGCCGAGCGTGTCATGCAGGCGCTGCTGGCCCAGGCCCGCGAGCACCGCGCCGCCTGCGTGATCGCCACCCATGACGAGCCCCTGGCCCGCGCCAGCGGCTTGCAGGTGCGGCGCATCAGTTGCCAGCGCGACACTGATGGTGGCGTCACCGCGACTCTCGGGGAGGCGTGCTGATGCGTATCCCTCTGGTGGCCTCCCTTGCTTGGCAGGATTACCGCAACGATGGGTGGCTGTCGGCCTGTTCGGTGCTGGCGCTGGTGGCAGTGATCGCGCCGTTGCTGGTGTTGTTCGGCCTCAAATTCGGGCTAGTCAGCAGCCTGACCGAGCGCCTGGAGAATGACCCGGCGACCCGGGAAGTCATCCCGTTGGGCGGTGGTCGATTCAGCCGCAGCTTTGTCGAGCAGCTTGGCCTACGCCGCGATGTAGCGTTCGCCATCCCGCGCACGCGGCAGATCGCAGCCACGGCGCAGGTGGGGGCGTTGACCCTGGAAATGCTGCCAACCGCGCCAGGTGATCCGTTGCTGGGCGGTCTGCCCATACCGGTGGGCCTGGACCAGATCGTGCTGAGCCACACCGCCGCCGAGAAGCTGGCGGCGCGGCCGGGGGATTGGTTGCAAAGCCAATTTGCGCGGCAAGTGGCCGGGCGCGTCGAGGCCCAGCACACGCGGCTGCAGGTGCTGGCGGTGCTGCCCCTGGAGGCGTTCGCACGGGACGGATTATTTGCCGGGTTGCGCCTGCTGGAAGCGGCGGAAGATTACCGCGATGGCCGGGCTGTACCGGCGCTGGGTTGGGACGGTGACGCGGTAGGAGTGAGCGAGCAGCGGGTGTATCCGGCGTTTCGTTTGTATGCGCGCAGCCTCACCGATGTAGAGCCGCTGCGGGTGTATTTCGCCGCGCAGGACCTGTTGGTCTCGACCCAGGCGCTGAACATCGCCCAGGTGCAGTCGTTGAGCCGCAACTTGTCGATTGTGTTTTGGATCATCGCCGGGCTGGCCTTGGCGGGTGCGTTTGCGGCGATCTTCGCCGGGGCGTTGGCCGCCGTGGCGCGCAAGCGTCGGGAATTGTCGGTGTTGCGCCTGCTGGGGTTTTCCACCGGCGCGCTGTTGCTGTTTGTGGTGATGCAGGCGCTCTACAGCGCGGGTTTTGCCGCCGTGCTCAGTGCCGGCCTGTATGGCCTGGCTGAGGCGGGCTTGAATCAATTATTCGTGCAGGTGCCGGGCGAATACGCCAGCCACCTGCTGGCGCAGCATTACCTGCTGGCCCTGCTCGCGGTGCTCGGCGTCAGCGCCGTGGCGGCTGCGTGTGGGGGGTGGCGTGTGGTGCGTATCCAGGCTTCTGAGGGCATCCGAGATGTATAAGTTATTGGCCGCCGCCGTGGCGCTGAGCCTGGCCTCTGTGGCCTGGGCCGATGAGGCAAGCGATAAGCTGGACAACCCCAAGCCGTTGGCCGATGACGTCAGCCTGCCGTTGCCGTGCGAGGGCAATATGGTGTTCCGCTACGCCTATGTCCTGGCCCAGGGCACCCTGGACGACCGTGAGGTCAGCCTCGGCTACCCGTTCAGCGAAGGTGAGGCGGGCTACAAGCAGTCGTTTATCTCCGGCTATCGCCGAGACTTTATCAACGGTCAATTCACCCTCAAGGATTTGCCCAAGGGGTGGAACAAGGTCATCGCGCCGCTGATGCCCAAGACCGACGCCAAGACCCCGCTCAAGCCGATGCTCTACTTTATCGGCAAGTACGAAGTCACCGCGCGCCAGTACGCCCAGGTCATGTCCCAGGCCCAGTCGCTGGCCAGCGGCGAGCCGGCCCCGGCGTGCGAGGTGCCTGAAGGCATGGCCGGGCGCTTGCCCAAGGTCAAGCTGTCGCGCTTTGAAGCCGAGCGCTTCTCGGCGGTGTACAGCGCCTGGTTGATGAAACACCACCGCGACTTGCTGCCGGTCAGTGGTCGTGGTTCTTCGGCAGAGGAGGGCGGCCTGGGCTTTGTGCGGCTACCGACTGAAGTGGAGTGGGAATTCGCCGCGCGCGGCGGCCAGGCGGTGAGCCGCCAGGACCTCGAAGGCCGGTTGTTCCCCCGACGCATCGAGGGCAGCGACAGCGACGGCCCGCTGGCCGATTGGGCGGTGTTCAACCAGGTCGCCGGCGGCACTGGCCAGGCGGCACGACTGATGCCCATCGGCACCAAGTTGCCCAACCCCATCGGCATGTTCGACGTGATCGGCAACGCCGCCGAGATGGTCCAGGAATCGTTCCAACTGGTGCACGCCGGCCGCCGCCAGGGCACCTATGGCGGCTTTATCGTCAAGGGCGGCAACTACCTGGAGGGCGAGGGCACGCTGTTCAGCGGCATGCGCCGCGAATACCCGTTGTTCGGCGCCGATGGCACTGAGCAAAGCAACGAGACCACCGGTTTTCGCGTGGCGATTGGTGCGCTGTCGGCACCACGTTCACGCTACAACGAACTGTTCGCCCAGTGGCAGAAAGAGGGCCGGTTGGCCGCGCTGACCGATGCCATCGATGACGCCCAGGACCCGACCAAGCGCCTGGACAGCATCATCGCCGCCAGCGTCGACCCACGGTTGCAGGCCGAGTTGGGGCTGGTCAACGAAGAGCTCAAGCGCAACGTGTCGCTGATTGCCCAACAGCGCGAGGAGGCGGCCGGCAACCTGATCCAGTCTGCTGCCCTGGTGGCCGAGACCATCAATAACTACAACATCCGCCTGATCAATCTGCAGAAGAGTCGCCAGCAGTCCCTGGACGCCAAGGACGAGGCCAGCGCGCAGCTGTTCGCCACGGCGATCGCCAATGGCCGCAGCGCGCTGGACGGCGCGGTGGCGATCTATATCGACAACCTGGCCACCGGCACGCGCTACACCGATGCGGTGATCCAGGCGCAGTTTCAACGGATCCAGCAAGAATTGGAGCGCAAGCCGGTACTGGGCAAGAGCCTGGTGACGCGCGCGACGTTATTCGTTCGCCATGTCGGCAACTATCGCAAGCAACAGCGAGCCGACCCGGCAACGATTTTGAAGCAATTGCTCGCAGCGAGCGGTCAGCGGTCTTGACCGTTGGTTGTATGGCGAGCCTGGAAGGGACTCAGGCGGCATGGGCCGTGCTGGGCAAGTCAAACTTAAAAGAGAACACACCTATGCTTTTTTCCCGTAAGGCGGTTTCCAAGCGTCACTTGCTGCTGATCGCGGCTGGCTTCAGCACTGTGCTGACAGGTTGCGCCACGTCGCCGGCCTCCAAGGTCGCGTCGAGCACCAAGGTCGAGTACTACCCTAGTTGCTACGAGCCGGTGCAGCACCTGCGTGCCACCGATTCGGACATGACCAAGTCGGTTGTCACGGGTGCTGCCCTTGGCGCCGCTGGTGGTGCGCTGCTGGGGGCCCTGACCGGCGACTCCGACAAGCGTGGCCGCAACGCGGCCATTGGCGCTGCGGGCGGTGCCCTGGCGGGCGGCGCAGCGGGTTACTACACCGAGCGTCAGAAGCAGATCAGCGACGACAACCAGCGCATCGCGTCCTACGCCACTGACTTCAACAAAAGCGCCTCCGATATCGACCGCAGCACCGCGTACGCCAAGGCGTCCCAGCAGTGCTACCAGAGCGCGTTCACTAAGCTTGTGGCTGACCGCAAGGCCAAGACCGTCAACGACACCGAAGGCCGTAAGCGCCTGGCGGAAATCGTCGCTGGCCTCAAGGAGTCCAACGACTTGGTCGTCGCGGTCAACGGCAAGGCCAGCGAAGACCTGAACAACTACACCCAGGCCTACGAGAAAGACCTGCAACAGGTGGGCGTGCAGCGCAATGACGTGGTGACCGTGGCCACGGCAGAGACCACCCCGGCGGTAGTGCCGGCGAAGAAAGGCAAAACGACCGCAAAAGTCGTGACCAAGCGTCCGCCACTGCCCAAGGTGCCGACAGAAGCGGTGACCACCGAGAAAACCATCCAGACCGTCAAGGTCAAGCAGGCCGAGAGCAAGCAAGTGGCCAGCGCCGGTAAAGCGCAGATCGAAGGCACCTGCCGCGATCCAAACCTGGCTGACTGGGCACCGGTACCTTGCCCTAATGTCTGAGTAACATGTTGCTATAAGCGTTAAACGCCAGCCGATCTTCTGCCAATGCGCAAGATCGGTGGCGTTCTGTTTGCAAATCGTTAAACTGCCGTGGCCACTTAATAATTACACCGAGGCCGTGTGCATGAAATTTCGTCTTCTCCTGTGGGTGCTGGGCCTGATGATGGGCAAAGCCAGCCGCAACAACCCCGCGTTCCAACAGCAGTTGGGTGACAAGGACCTGGCGTTCCAGCTGCAGACCCTCGACGGCAAGGTTGCCCGTCACTTCATCGTCAAAGACCAGCGCATCACCAGCCGCTCGGGTGTCCACCCGGAGCCTGCGTTTGCGATTGCCTTCAAAGACGCCGCCTACGGCTTCGCCACGATGCAGGCGAAGAACAAGCAACTGGCATTCATGACAGGGATTCAGGACAAGTCGATCCAGATCAAGGGCAACCCGGCGCTGGTGATGTGGTTCCAGGGGTTGACCAAGTACTTGAAGCCGAAGAAAAAGAAGGCCTGAGAGACCGAGTTGGATTCATCGCAGGCAAGCCAGCTCCCACATTTTGATCGCATTCCAACGTTGGAACTCGGTCAACGGTGGGAGCTGGCTTGCCTGCGATAGCGGTTTGACAGACGCCCGCTTCACCCCTGGCTGAACTGCGACGCCAACTCCCGCAGCAACACCTCGGCATCCAGCACCTTGCTCACCACATCCTCAGCTTTGCTGCGGTCCAGGCCCAGGCGCTCCAGCAGCTCGTCCGGGATCTCGGCCTCAGGCCCGGAGCCGATGCCGCGCCCGCGCAACAGGCGCACGGCCAGGCACACCAGGTTCGGGTATTCGGCGTATTGGCCGTCGTAGGTCGGGTCATGCTGGAAGCGCAGGGCAGTGGACAGCTCTTGCGGCATGTCCCAGTAACGCATCAACCAGGCCCCGATCTGCTCGCGGCTGATCCCCAGCAAGTGTTGCTCGATATAGCTGTGGCACAGGTGCGGGTTGACCTCCAGGTGCCGGCAGATCAGCGAGAAGTGCGGCGGGAAGACGTGGGCCAGCAACAGATAGCCAAAGTTGTGCAGCAGGCCCGCCAAGTAGGTCAGGCCGGCTTCCGGGCGCTGGGCGCGCGGCATGGCACGGGTCAGGCCTTCGATTACCGCCGCGGTGTAGATCGACTGGTGCCAGTAGGGCGTAGCCTGTTGCGGATGGTCTTTGGGCAGGCTCAAGGTCTTGCCTAGCGCAAGGCCGAGGGCCAGGTTGATCACCAGGTCGAAGCCCAGCACGCGCACAATGGCGTCCTCTACCGAGCGGATCTTGCCCGGCGAGGCGTAGTACGGCGATGCCGCCCAGCTCACTACTTGCGCGGCCAGGGCCGGGTCGGTTTCGACCACGCCGGTGATGTCGTCGATGGTCGCGTTGGGATCGACCCGCAGCTTGATGATCTTCTGCGCGGTATCGGCCAGTGGCGGGATCTCGATGGTAGCTTCCAGGCGTTGCTGGATGCGGCGGGCGGTAAACGCCTGCATTGCCTGGGTGATCTCGTCACGATCGTCGGCAGGACGGTCGAAGTTGGGCCGGATGCTGCTCAGGGGCTCGCCGAAGTTGGCGGCACTGGCCTTGCTCAGCATGCGCTTGAAGTCATCGCTGGCGATTTCCAGCAGCACCGTGGCTTCGCCCGAATGCACCAGCAGGGTTGGCTCGCGCAGCAGACTTTCTTCGTACAGGCACGGTGAACTGGTCAGCGGTGGCAGGCCAGGCAACAGGCTCAGGCTGTGTTTGCCGAGCATGCGCTCCAGGCGTTCCGGCGAGACAGCGGTCAGGTTGCGGCCGGTCAGTTCGGTGAGGCGGTTGAGGTCTAGCAACTGGCTCTGGGGGAACAGCACCATGAGGGCGCCCACGGCGTCATCGAGCAGTACCGCTTGAACCTTTCGGGCCGGATTCAGCCCTGGGTGTTCGGTGACTTGCGTGTAGCTGATGGCGAGTTTTGCGAGCAGGTCCCGAATGACCGAGGGTGCGGTCGGCGGGGCTGTGGCGTGGGCAACTTCTGACATGGCCGGATCCAATCTCCTACATTTGCTTGGAGTATAACCAGCTTGGTCCGGCGCAGTGGTGTCTAACTGTGGTTTGTGATGGTGTTGGCGCTCCCCATTACTGTAGGAGCGAGCTTGCTCGCGAAGAACCTTAACGATAACGCGGGGCACCGGCATATACGTGGCGCCTGTGAGTTCTTCGCGAGCAAGCTCGCTCCTACAGGGGCGCTGGGTCAGACCTGGCCGTATTGCTGGCCATGACGCAGCCAGCGATCGAGCAACGGGCTGACGTGGTGCGGCCAGCGTTCCAGCAGGGCCTGGGCGGCGTCGCGCACAGCGGGCAGCAGGTCGGCGTCGCGCATCAGGTCGGCCACTTTGAATTGCAGCAACCCGGTCTGGCGGGTGCCAAGCATCTCGCCGGGGCCGCGCAGTTCCAGATCCTTTTCGGCAATCACGAAGCCATCGTTGGTTTCGCGCATGATCCCCAGTCGCTGGCGGCCAATCTGCGACAGCGGTGGATGGTAGAGCAGCACGCAGTGGCTGGCGGCACTGCCCCGGCCGACACGGCCGCGCAGTTGGTGCAGTTGCGCCAGGCCCAGGCGTTCGGGGTTTTCAATGATCATCAGGCTGGCGTTGGGTACATCCACGCCGACTTCAATCACGGTGGTGGCCACCAGCAGTTGCAGGTTGCCGGCCTTGAACTCGGCCATCACCGCGGCTTTTTCCGCAGGCTTCATGCGCCCGTGGATCAATCCGACCTTGAGCTCGCCCAAGGCGCTGGTGAGGTCTTCATAGGTGGTTTCGGCCGCCTGGCAGGTCAGCTCTTCCGACTCTTCGATCAGCGTACACACCCAATAGGCCTGGCGCCCTTCGGCGCAGGCCCCGCGTACCCGTTCGATCACTTCGACCCGACGGGTGTCGGTGACCAGCACGGTGTTGACCGGGGTGCGGCCGGGCGGCAGTTCATCGAGAATCGAGGTGTCGAGATCGGCGTAGGCACTCATGGCCAAGGTGCGTGGGATCGGGGTGGCGGTCATGATCAACTGGTGCGGATTCATCCGTCCGCCCACGCCTTTTTCGCGCAGGGCCAGGCGTTGCTGCACACCGAAACGGTGCTGTTCGTCGATGATCACCAGGGCCAGGTTCTTGAATTTCACTTCGTCCTGGAACAGCGCGTGAGTGCCCACCACCATCGGTGCGCCGGCGGCGATCTGTTCGAGGGCGGCCGTGCGGTTCTTGCCCTTGAGCTTGCCCGCTAGCCACGCCACTTCCAGGCCCAGGGGTTCGAGCCAGCGCTTGAAGGTGATGAAGTGCTGTTCGGCAAGGATCTCGGTCGGCGCCATCAGGGCCACTTGATAACCGGCCTCCAGGGCCTGCAGCGCAGCCAGGGCGGCGACCACGGTCTTGCCGGCACCGACGTCGCCCTGGATCAGGCGCAACATGGGTTCTTTCTGGCTCAGGTCGTAGGCGATTTCATTGCCTACGCGCTGTTGTGCACCGGTCGGCGCAAAGCCCAGGTTGGCCAGGTATTGCGCGGGCAGGCGCGTGGCCTTGGGCATCGCCGGCGCGCGCAGGGAACGCATGCTTTCGCGCAGGCGTTGCTGGGACAGTTGGTGGGTCAGCAGTTCTTCGAAGGCCAGGCGATGTTGGGCCCAGTGATGACCGAGGGCCAGCTCATCGACATCGGCATCGGCCGGTGGATGGTGCAGGTAGCGGATCGCGTCATCCAGGGGCGCCAATTGGTAGTCCCGGGCCAGCTCCTGCGGTAGCCAGTCGGGCAGGCTTTGCGGGCCGAGCAGGGCCAGGGTCTGCATGCATAATTGGCGCAGGCGCTGTTGCGTCAGGCCTTCGGTGAGCGGGTAGATCGGGGTGAGGGTGGTGTCTACGGGTGGTGGCTCGTCGCCGGTGATGGCACGATATTCCGGGTGATAGATTTCCAGGCCCGAGGCCCCCGGCCGGGCTTCACCGTAGCAACGCACGCGGGTGCCACGCTTGAGGCCTTCCTTTTGTGCGTTGCTGAAATGGTAGAAGCGCAGGCTCAGGCCACCGGTACCGTCCTGCAGGCGCACCACCAGGCTGCGGCGCTTGCCCATCACCACATCGGCACCGCTGACGGTGCCTTCGACCACGGCATCCTGCCCGGGGCGCAGATGGCCGATGGGCACCACACGGGTGCGGTCCTGGTAACGCAGGGGCAGGTGAAACAGCACGTCCTGGAGGTTTTCCAGGCCAACCTTGGCCAGTTTCTCGGCCATGGCTTCACCGACACCCTTGAGTGCCGTCACCGACACCTGCGACAGTTCAGTCATACAAGTGCTTAGCTCGCAGCAGGCGGCTTGGCCACCGAGCACAGGCGGATCGAGTCGGCGAGGATATCAATCGCTTTGGGGCGCGGGAAACTGGCACGCCACGCAATCGCCACGGTACGGAATGGCACGGGCGGGGTGAGCGGACGCACTTCAATCACGCCGGCAGCGTAGTGATGGCTGTCCACGGCCGACAGCGGCAGGATCGAGATGCCCAGGCCGGACGCTACCATGTGGCGAATGGTCTCCAGGGAGCTGGACTCCACGGTGGTGTGTTTGGCGCCGTCGTTGCCCTTGCTCAGGGTTGGGCAGGCCTCCAGCACCTGGTCACGGAAGCAGTGGCCTTCGCCAAGCAGCAGCAGGCTCTTGTCGTTGAGCAGGCTGGCGTCGATCGTGTCTTTCTGGGTCCATGGATGGGACGCAGGCATCAGCACAGAGAACGGCTCGTCGTAGAGCGGTAGCGTCAGCACGTCGGCTTCGTTGAATGGTAGGGCGATGATGATCGCGTCCAACTCACCGTTGCGCAGCTTGTCGCGCAACACGTGGGTGAAGTTTTCTTCGATATACAGCGGCATCTGCGGCGCGACGCGGTGCAGTTGCGGGATCAGGTGCGGGAACAGGTACGGGCCGACGGTGTAGATCGCGCCGACTTTCAGCGGGGCGGTCAGTTGGTTCTTGCCGGCCTGGGCCAGCTCACGAATGCTCTGGGCCTGCTCCAGCACCTTCTGGGCCTGGGCAACAATGCCTTCGCCTACCGGGGTGAGGCGCACGGCGCTTTTGCTGCGCTCGAAAATCAGCACACCGAGTTCGTCTTCAAGCTTCTTCACACCCACCGACAGCGTCGGCTGGCTGACATGGCAACGTTCTGCGGCATGGCCGAAGTGTTGCTCTTGGGCGAGGGTCACGATGTAGCGTAATTCTGTAAGAGTCATAGCGGGCGTCCATGAGGTTGCGGGCCAAGCATACCGGCTGCAATCGATAGGCGCACGTTATCAGAACTGGAGTGGGGATTGAGCGGTTTGTGCGGGGGATTTTGCTGAAGCCTGGGACTGTCTGTATGAGCAGGCAAGCCTGCTCATACAGACAGGGGATCAGCGGCGACGTTTCTCGATGTTGTAGACAAACGGCGCAACGATTTCGATGCTGCCGTTTTTCAACATATCGGCCGGTGGCTTGGGCAGCGGCTGGGCACGACGGATCATCTCCAGGGTAGCGCGGTCCAGGTCGGCGTTGCCGGAGCGGCCCACCAGTTCATAGGACAGCACCTTGCCTTCGGCATCCACCACGAACCGCAAGCGGTTCAAGCCTTCCTTGCCACGGGCCTGGGCGCCTGGCGGGTACTTCTTGTATTTCGCCAAGTGACCGAGCAGCGTACTTTCCCACGTCGCCTTGGCCGCGACCTGCGCCGGAGAAGGGCCGGGTTGCGGCTGCGCCGACTTTTCCGAAGGCGCATTATTCGCCGGGCTTTCGCTTGGCGGATCCTCGGAAGGTTTCTCCTTGGGCGGCTCGACCTTTTTCTCCGGCTTGGGCGGCTGTGGCTTGGGCTTTGGCTTGACCGGCTTGGGCACGGAAATGGTGGGTTTCGGTGCCTCGGCCAGTTTCGGCAATGGCAACTCTTCCACCGGTGCCGGCGGTTGCGGTGGCGTCACCACCTTCGGCGGAGCCGGAGGGGGTGGCGCCGGCATCGGCGCCAGGTCGATGACCATGGCCGCCGGTGGCAACTGCACCATGTGTGGCGCCGACCACTGGAGCGCGAGGATGATCGCGACGGCGTGGACGCCCAGCACGACGGCGAGGCTGGTGCCATAACGCGTCAGTTTGTGGCGCGTCGTGATCATTTCTTGGCTGCCGTCTCAAGTCCGACCAGACCGACCTTGAGGTAGCCGGCCGCCCGCAGGGCATCCATCACGCTCATCAGGTCGCCGTAGTCCACGCCTTTGTCGGCCTGGAAGAAGATCGTCGTGTCCTTCTTGCCCTGGGTCCGGGCGTCGAGCACCGCACCGAGGGTTTCGGATTTGACTTCTTCTTCGCCCAGGAACAGGCGTTGGTCAGCCTTGACGCTGAGGAACACCGGTTTCTCCGGTCGCGGCGCGGGTTTCGCGCTGGAGGCGGGGAGGTCGACCTTGATGTCCACCGTAGCCAGGGGTGCTGCGACCATGAAGATGATCAGCAGCACCAGCATCACGTCGATAAACGGCGTGACGTTGATTTCGTGGTTCTCGACGAGCTCGTCGTCACCTTGATTCAAATGCAGGCCCATGGCCGATTACCCCACTTTCACCATGTGCGGTTGCGAGCTGCGCTCGGTAGGCAGGTGATCGAGGTCACGGCTGACCAGCAACAGAACTTCTGCCGAAGCATCCGACACCTGGGCCTTGTAGCCGGCGATCGAACGGGCGAACACGTTGTAGATCACCACCGCTGGAATCGCGGCGACCAGGCCCAGGGCAGTTGCCAGCAGGGCTTCGGCAATCCCGGGAGCGACGACGGCGAGGTTGGTGGTCTGGGTCTTGGCGATGCCGATGAAGCTGTTCATGATGCCCCACACGGTACCGAACAGGCCGACAAACGGTGCGGTGGAACCGATGGTTGCCAGCACGCCGGTGCCATTGCTCATGTTGCGACCGCAGGCCGCTACCAGGCGCTCAAGGCGGAAACTCACACGCTCCTTGATGCCTTCCTTCTCACGGGTGTTGGCCGACAGGCGCATTTCTTCCAGGGCGTCGTGCACCAGCAGGTGCGCGAGGGTGCCCTTGATGGCCGCGCTTTCGCTGGCTTCCTTGAGGGTGGTGGCTTTTTTCAGGTTGGCGATTTCGGTGCGCAGGCGACGTTTGGCGCCCAGCAGCTCGAAGCCCTTGGCGATCCAGATGGTCCAGGTGATGATCGAGGCAATGGCCAGGCCGATCATCACGATCTTCACGATGATGTCAGCGTTTTGGTACATGCCCCAAGGCGACAGGTCGTGGGCCATGCCCAGGGTGTTGTCTTCTTCCAGGACAAGACCGGTTTCATCTGTGGGGGCTACGCCTTCGGCAGCGGCCGGGTCGGTGGCGGCAGGTGCGGCAGCCGGGGCGCCGGGTACTGCGGCATTTTGCTCAGGTGCGGGTGCTGCGGCGGCCGGGGCCGGCGCAGTAGCGGCCGGCGGGGTAGCCGGGGCCGTGACATCGGCGAAAGCGGCGGTCGGTGCCAGCAAGGCGCTGAACAGCACCGCAGCAATCGCGCGCCAGGCGCGGGACGGGCTGTGAGGCTTGGTTGGCGAAGCGGGGAGGTTATTGCGTGTCATGCTGGCCGGACCTGAGAGTTGAAAATAAGTAATTGTCCTGCCAGGCCGGAGGGCGGCCGAGGACAAACGGGCGGTTATTATTGCAAGTAATTCTTGTTAACAGAAGTAATACAGTAACTTTATTTGTGCTTTTTCTGGCCGCTGGTCACCTGCGAGGGCTAATCTAGACCTTTGAGAACGGAGTTCTGTGATGTCTGCGCCTTCTGTGGTGATTGCCGGTTGTGGTGATGTAGGGAGCCGGCTGGCAAGTCAATTGCTGGCCGCGGGATGGGAGGTGCATGGCCTGCGACGCAATGTCTCGCGCCTGCCGGAAGGGGTGATTGGCATTGCCGGTGACCTGTTCAATAAAGAGTGTCCCGACACGTGGCCGATCGGCGGCGTGGATTACCTGGTGTACTGCGCCGCTGCAACCGATCACGACGAGGCGGGCTACCGCAAGGCTTATGTCCAGGGCTTGCAGCATGTGCTGGAGTGGCTGGGCGACTATGGCCAGGAGCCCAAGCATCTTGTTTTCGTCTCCAGCAGCAGTGTCTACGGCCAGCAGGATGGCGAGTGGGTCGATGAGAGCTCGGCCACCCAGGCTGTCGGCTATTCCGGGCAGGTGATGCTGGAGGCCGAGCAAGTGGCATTCAACAGCGGTATCCCGGCCACGACGCTGCGCCTGACTGGCATTTACGGTCCGGGTCGTGAGTGGCTGTTGAGCCAGGTGCGTCAAGGCTATCGCGTGGCGATCGAGCCACCTTTGTATGGCAACCGCATACATGTCGATGATGCAGCCGGGTTGCTCGCCTTTCTGCTGCAACATGTAGAGCAGGGCGGTTCGCTGGACAAGGTTTATATCGGTGTCGACGATGCGCCTGCGCCGCTGTCTGAAGTCGTGGGCTGGCTGCGTGAGTATCTTGGGGTCACCGAGTGGGCCGAAGACGCCAGCGTGCGGCGCGCGGGCAGCAAGCAGTGCAGCAATGCGCGGGCCAAGGCGTTGGGCTGGACGCCAACGTATCCAAGCTACCGCGAAGGCTATGCGGCCATCCTCAAAGGCTGAAGCGCGGTTGAAAATGTGGGAGCGGGCTTGCTCCCACATTTAGGTTACTGTTTTTCCAGCAACCACTGACGCGGCCCAGGGGTGAACGACGGCACCTCGTCGGCCTGGGACGTATTGATCGCCTGGAAAATCTCCAGTTGCTTGTCATTGCGGCTGAAGATCCACGGGTTGCCCTGGCCGCCTTGTTGCAACCAGATGCTGTCGTAGCCACCGCTCATGGACGCGCAATCGCCTGCCAGGCACAGCGAATACTGGTCAGCGCCCGGCAGGCCGGTCACTTGGCCGTTGGCTTGGAACTGCACGGTCGCGCCGCTGCCGCTGCCGCTGGTGATTTTCCAGCTACCGCCCATATAAGCCGAGTACAGCGCGCGCTCGAAGTTGGCACCCAGGGGTGCGCCTTCGGGGGCGGGGTCCTTGGGGCGATCAAAGAGCTGTTCGGGCTCGTTGTCGTTGGCCACTTGCAGCAACTGCTTGCCGTCACGCTTGAGTTCGGTGGTGGAGCTGCCGTAGAAGTCGACGTTCCAGGTGCCTGACTTTTCACCTTCCAGCTTGCCTTCAGGCCGTTCGAAGCCATTGAAGTAGCGCGCCTGGTAGGCCCGGGTGTTGACCTCCCATTCGAGGTTCGGGCCATAGGCTTGCAGGGCTTCACGCAAAGGGCCGCCCTTGGACGCCGCATCGATGGCGACCTGGTTGATCCAGGTACCGCTCACATCCCGGTCGGCTGGATTGCTGGCGCAGCCGCCAAGGAGCAGGGCGAGCAGCGTGGAGGCAACGAGCGCTTTGCGCATGACGAAATCCTTTTAAAACGAAGTCGGCGCAACCTATTGGGTTGCGCCGCATGTATTACTCGATGACCAGAATCGCGTCCATCTCAACCTGCGAACCCTTGGGCAGGGCGGCAACGCCAATGGCGGCGCGGGCTGGGTAGGGTTGTTCGAAGTACTTGCCCATGATCTCGTTGACCTTGGCGAAGTGGCTCAGGTCGGTGAGGAAGATGTTGAGCTTGACGATGTCCTTGAACGAACCGCCCGCTGCTTCGGCTACCGACTTGAGGTTTTCGAAGACTTGTACGGTCTGGGCTTCGAAGCCTTCAACCAGCTCCATGGTTTTTGGGTCCAGTGGGATCTGGCCGGACATGTAGACGGTGTTGCCCGCCTTGATCGCCTGGGAATAAGTACCGATGGCGGCAGGTGCCTTGTCGCTGGTGATAACAGTCTTGGTCATGAATGACTCCTTGTAATGTCCGGGTTATAGGGGAGGCGTTATGCGCGCATGCGAGTGATGCGGATAACCCCGGTCAGGGCACGCAGTTTCTTGATCACGCGGGCCAGGTGTACACGGTCGTGCACGCTGACCACCAGTTGGACCACGCTGATGCGACCATCGCGTTCGTCCATGCTGATTTTTTCGATATTGCCATCGGCCGCGTTGACGCTGCTGGCCAGCAAGGCGATCAGCCCGCGCTGGTGCTCCAGCTCGACCCGCAGCTCGACGTTGAATTCGCCGGTGACATCTTTGGCCCATGACAGCTGGATGCATTTTTCCGGGTTGTGGCGGATTTCACTGATATTGCGGCAGTTGTCCAGGTGCACCACCATGCCTTTGCCGGCGGACAGGTGCCCGACAATCGGGTCGCCCGGGATCGGTGTGCAGCACTTGGCGTAGCTGAGGACCAGACCCTCGGTGCCGCGAATGGCCAGTGGGCCTTCGGGGCTCGGCAGTTGCTCGCCTTCGCCCAGCAGGCGGCGGGCGACGACGTAGGCCATGCGGTTGCCCAGGCCGATGTCTTCGAGCAAGTCCTCAATGGTTTCCTGGCGGTACTCGTGGAGGATCGCCAGCACGCGCTCGGCGGGGATCTTCTCCAGGGAACTGTCGAAACCGTTGAGTACCTTGTTCAGCAGGCGTTCGCCCAGGCTGATGGACTCGGAGCGGCGTTGCAGCTTCAGCGCGTGGCGAATATGGGTACGTGCCTTGCCGGTGACCACGAAGTTGAGCCACGCCGGATTCGGCCGGGCCCCTGGCGCGCTGACGATCTCCACGGTGGAGCCGCTTTGCAGCGGTTCCGACAGCGGGGCCAGGCGACGATTGATCCGACAGGCGATGCAGCTGTTGCCGACGTCGGTGTGGACCGCGTAGGCAAAGTCGACCGCCGTGGAGCCTTTGGGCAGCTCCATGATCCGGCCTTTGGGCGTGAACACGTAGACCTCGTCCGGGAACAGGTCAATCTTCACGCTTTCGATGAATTCCAGGGAGTTGCCAGCACGTTGCTGCATTTCCAGCACGCCCTTGACCCACTGGCGGGCGCGGGCATGGGTGCCTTTTGGCTGCTCGTCGCCACTGGATTTGTACAGCCAATGGGCGGCGATACCGTTGTTGGCCATTTCTTCCATTTCCCGGGTGCGGATCTGGATCTCGATCGGCACCCCATG
The DNA here is from genome assembly GCF_018732265.1 of Pseudomonas sp. TAE6080. Taxonomy (NCBI): domain Bacteria; kingdom Pseudomonadati; phylum Pseudomonadota; class Gammaproteobacteria; order Pseudomonadales; family Pseudomonadaceae; genus Pseudomonas; species Pseudomonas sp. TAE6080. The sequence goes on along the minus strand of NZ_JAHIDY010000002.1, from coordinate 101,219 downwards.
CATACCGAACAGCGTGGTATGCAGCGACTGGTAGCCGTTGGCCTTGGGAATGGCGATGTAGTCCTTGAAACGCCCCGGCAGGGGTTTGTACAAATTATGTACAGCGCCCAGCACGCGGTAACAGGTATCGACCTTGTCGACGATGATCCGGAACGCATACACGTCCATGATCTCGTTGAAGGCTCGGCGCTTGCCGCGCATCTTCTTGTAGATGCCGTAGATATGCTTCTGCCGCCCGCTGACCTCGCCTTCAATCTCGTCGATTGCCAGGCAATGGCTCAGGGACTCTTCGATCTTGTTGACGATTTCCTTGCGATTGCCCCGGGCGCGCTTGACCGCCTGGTAAATGCGCGCCGAGCGCATCGGGTGCATCGCCTTGAAGCCAAGGTCTTCGAATTCGATACGAATGGCATGCATGCCCAGCCGGTTGGCGATGGGCGCGTAGATTTCCAGGGTTTCCTTGGCGATGCGCCGGCGCTTTTCACCGGACAGCACTTCCAGCGTGCGCATGTTGTGCAGCCGGTCGGCCAGCTTGACCAGGATCACCCGGATATCCCGGGCCATGGCCATGGCCATCTTCTGGAAGTTTTCCGCCTGGGCCTCGGCCTTGGTCTCGAAGTTCATCTGGGTCAGCTTGCTGACCCCGTCGACCAGGTCGGCCACGGTTTCGCCAAATTGCGCACTGAGCGCTTCCTTGGCAATGCCGGTGTCTTCGATCACGTCATGCAGCATCGCGGCCATCAGGCTTTGATGGTCCATGTGCATGTCGGCAAGAATATTGGCCACCGCAAGAGGATGGGTGACGTACGCCTCGCCGCTGCGGCGGCGTTGGCCGTCGTGGGCTTGTTCGGCGTAGAAATACGCTCGGCGGACCAGGTTGACCTGGTCGGTACCGAGGTAGGTCGATAAGCGATCGGCGAGGGCGTCTATGCTCGGCAAAGTATTAACTCCTGCCGTAGGCTGTGACCCCGCGCCGTGCTACGTCGACCAGGCATAGGCTTAGACGGCCTCGTTGGACTCGTCCTCGAACGCTGCAAACAGCGGTTCGTCTTCAACGATTTCAGCGCTGGCGATGTAGTCATAGCTCATCACGCCGGCAGCGATTTCGCGCAGGGCCATCACGGTAGGCTTGTCATTTTCCCAATTGAGCAACGGCTCTTTGCCGCCAGTGGCCAATTGACGGGCACGCTTGGTAGAGAGCATGACCAGCTCAAAGCGGTTATCCACGTGTTCTAGGCAGTCTTCAACGGTTACGCGGGCCATGGTATTCCTCGGAGCGAATGCAAGATGCGCGCTGCCCGGTTGGGCGAGCGGACTCAACAGTTTAAAAAATCACCAGCGTTTAGGGAAGCGCTGATTTTGCGCAGGCCCCGGCAAACACGCTACAAGTGCCAATGTAAGGCCCTTGCAGCGGTTTTGGGAAGAGCCATTCAACCGAGCAGTTCGGCCAACAATTTGCCAAAACGCTGTTGTTGACGTTTTTGCTGGAGCTGATTGGCGCGGAAAATTGCCTTCAGGTCGTCCAGGGCGTGGGCAAAATCGTCGTTGATGATCAGGTAGTCGTAGTCGACATAGTGGCTCATTTCGCTGACCGCTTCGCGCATGCGCCCGTCGATGATCTCGTCGCTGTCCTGGCCGCGATTGGTCAGGCGCTGGTGCAAGGCCTCCAGGGACGGCGGCAAAATGAAGATCGAGCGCGCCTTGGGCATCAATTGGCGCACCTGTTCGGCGCCCTGCCAGTCGATTTCCAGGATCAGGTCGTGGCCTTCGTCCAGGGTCTGCTGCAAATGGCTCTGGGACGTGCCATAGAGATTGCCGAACACTTCGGCACGCTCCAGGAAGTCGCCATGTTCGATCATCTTCACGAACTCGCTGCGCTCGACGAAGTGATAGTTCACGCCGTTCACCTCACCGGGGCGCATGGCGCGGGTGGTGTGGGAGACCGATACGCGGATCTCCGGGTTGGTGTCAGTCAGGGCCTTGACCAAGCTGCTTTTGCCCGCGCCCGAGGGGGCGGAAATGATGTACAGGGTGCCGGTGCTGTGGGTCATGGGAGTTGCCTTACTCAATATTCTGTACTTGTTCGCGCATTTGCTCGATCAACACTTTGAGGTTGACCGCAGCCTGGGTGCTGCGCGGGTCGAAGGCTTTGGAGCCCAGTGTATTGGCTTCGCGGTTGAGTTCCTGCATCAGGAAGTCCAGGCGCCGACCAGCGGCACCAGCCGACTTGAGTACGCGACGCACCTCCAGGATGTGGGTGCTCAGGCGGTCGAGTTCTTCGGCGACGTCGCTTTTTTGCGCGAGCAGGACCATTTCCTGTTCCAGGCGTACCGGGTCGAGGTCGGCCTTCATGTCGGTGAAGCGGTCGAGCACCTTCTGGCGCTGGGTGGCCAGCATTTGCGGCACCAGTTCACGTAGGGTCACGACGTCTTCTTCGATGGCCGTCAGGCGCTCGCTGATCAGGCGGGCCAGTTCGGCGCCTTCGCGCTCGCGGCCGGCCTTGAGCTCCTTGAGGCCCTGGTTGAACAGGGTCAGGGCTTCGGCGTTCAGTGCCTGCGGGTCAGTGGCGTCAGCCACCAGTACGCCGGGCCAGGCCAGGACTTCCAGGGGGTTCAGTGCCGCCGGCTGCTTGATCAGGCTGGCAATGGTTTCGGCGGCGGCGACCAACTGTGCAGCGCGCTCGCGGTCAACCTGCAGTGGCTTGCCGGTGGTTTCTTCGGTAAAGCGCAGGGTGCATTCCAGCTTGCCGCGCGAGATGCCGGCGCGCAGGGCTTCGCGCACTGCGCCTTCAAGGTCGCGAAAGGCCTCGGGCAGGCGCAGGTGCGGCTCCAGGTAGCGGCTGTTGACCGAGCGCAATTCCCAGCTCAGGGTGCCCTGGACGCCGGCTTTTTCGACGCGGGCGAAGGCGGTCATGCTATGCACCATGGAGGTACCTCGCGATACAGTCCCGCAAACGGGCGGGCTGATAGGTAGATTGAAGCCAAGTGGCTGCGAAGGCGCAGGATTGTAGCGCAACGGGGCGAGCGCCCCCAAATGCTGGCTGTGACAAAGGGTGCCAGGGGTGTCTATTCGTAACCGGATTTATTAGCAGTGCCGAGAAGTGGCCTGCGGCTCTATAATGCTCGGCAGTTTTTCGTCCTCAGTACAGGTATCCCCTATGAAACGTCCAAGTGGTCGCGCTGCCGATCAGCTCCGCTCGATCCGCATCACCCGCAACTACACCAAACACGCCGAGGGATCTGTACTGGTCGAGTTTGGCGATACCAAGGTCATCTGCACCGTCAGCGTTGAAAATGGCGTGCCACGTTTCCTCAAGGGCCAGGGCCAGGGTTGGTTGACCGCCGAATACGGCATGTTGCCGCGCGCCACCGGCGAGCGTAACCAGCGTGAAGCCAGCCGTGGCAAGCAGGGCGGCCGCACCCTGGAAATCCAGCGCCTGATCGGCCGCTCCCTGCGCGCTGCGCTGGACATGTCTAAACTGGGCGATGTGACCCTGTACGTCGATTGCGACGTGATCCAGGCCGACGGCGGCACTCGCACTGCATCCATTACTGGCGCCATGGTGGCCCTGGTCGACGCGTTGAAAGTGATCAAGAAGCGCGGCGGCCTGAAAGGCGGCGACCCGCTCAAGCAGATGATTGCCGCTGTTTCGGTGGGCATGTACCAAGGCGAGCCGGTGCTGGACCTGGACTACCTGGAAGACTCGGCGGCCGAGACCGACCTGAACGTGGTCATGACCAGCACCGGTGGTTTCATCGAAGTGCAGGGCACCGCCGAAGGCGCGCCGTTCCAGCCGGCAGACCTGAACGCCATGCTGGCCCTGGCCCAGAAAGGCATGAGCGAAATCTTCGAACTGCAGACCGCCGCACTGGCTGACTGAGACCAGCCTCAAGGAGCAACGCCATGAGTGACAACCAGCTTCCCGTGTCAGCCCAGAACAAGGAAGTGCGCCAGTGGGCCATGCTCTGTCACTTCGCGGCGTTCCTCGGCCTGGTGTTTCCGTTTGGCAGCGTGCTGGGGCCGTTGATCCTGTGGCAGGTGAAAAAGGACATGGACCCGTTGATCGATGATCAGGGCAAGGAAGCGCTGAACTTCCAGCTGACCGTGGCCATTGCCTGGCTGGTCTGCTTTGTCCTGGGTTTTGTGATCATTGGTTTCCTGATGATGGCGGTGCTGGTGATTGCCGCTCTGGTGCTGACCATCATTGGGGGCATCAAGGCCAATAAAGGCATTGCCTACCGCTACCCGTGCACATGGCGATTGATCAAATAATGATCGCCCACAAAAAAACCGACAGCGATGTCGGTTTTTTTGTACTTGGATATTGATCTCAGATGGTCAAGGTCCAGTCGTAATCCACGATCAACGGCGCATGTTGCGAGAAGCGCGGTTGACGCGGCAGGCGTGCGCTGCGGACAAACCGGCGCAGGCCGGGGGTCAGCAGTTGGTAGTCAAAACGCCAGCCCAGATTGAGCATCTCGGCCTGTTCGTTGTCTGGCCACCAGCTGTACTGGTCACCTTCGCGGCTGACTTCACGCAGGGCATCTACATAACCCATGTTGCCGACAATCTCGTCCATCCAGGCCCGTTCCGGCGCCAGGAAACCCGGGGATTGCTGGCTGTCGCGCCAGTTCTTGATATCCAGCTTCTGTTGCGCCACATACAACGAGCCACAATAAATGTACTCGCGGCGTTTGCGTCGCTGTTTATCCAGATAACGGGCGAAATCGTCCATTAGCTTGAACTTCTGGTTCAAGTCTTCATCGCCGTTCATCCCCGAAGGGAGCAGCAAGGTAGCAATACTGACTTTGTCGAAATCGGCTTGCAGGTAGCGCCCGTAGCGATCGGCTGTCTCGAAGCCGAGGCCGCTGATGACCGCCTTGGGTTGCAACCGTGAGTACAGAGCCACGCCACCTTGGGCAGGGACTTCGGCATCACAGGCATAAAGGAAGTAGCCATCCAGTTGGAAGGCTGGGTCGTCCAGTTCAAAGGCGGAGGCGCGGGTGTCCTGCAGGCAGATGACGTCGGCATTCTGGGCTTGCAGCCAACTGAGCAAACCACGCTCGACTGCAGCCTGAATACCATTAACGTTCACACTGATGATCCGCATAAATGGCCCCAAAAATCGCGTGCGTGTATGATACACGCCGTCTACCTATTTAGCTAAATCCGTGGTATCTGAGGCTTTTTTCATGCAGGCGTATCAACGCGATTTCATTCGTTTTGCCATCGATCGCGGGGTTTTGCGCTTCGGTGAGTTCACCCTCAAGTCCGGGCGCACCAGCCCATACTTCTTTAATGCCGGCCTGTTCAACTCGGGTTCTGCCCTGGCGCAACTGGGGCGTTTCTACGCGGCCGCCATCGTTGAAAGCGGCATTTCCTTCGACGTGCTGTTTGGCCCGGCCTACAAAGGCATTCCGTTGGCTGCTGCGACCGCGGTGGCCCTGGCTGAACATCACGACCGGGATCTGCCATGGTGCTTCAACCGCAAGGAAGCCAAGGCCCATGGCGAAGGCGGTAGCCTGGTCGGCGCACCGTTGACCGGTGACGTGCTGATCATCGACGACGTGATCACCGCCGGCACCGCGATCCGCGAAGTGATGCAGATCATTGCGTCCCAGGATGGCGCCAAGGCCGCTGGCGTATTGATCGCGCTGAACCGTCAGGAGCGTGGCAACGGTGAGTTGTCGGCGATCCAGGAAGTGGAGCGTGACTTCGCAATCCCGGTGGTGAGCATCGTGTCGCTGAACCAGGTGTTGCAGTTCCTCGAAGACGACCCACAGCTCAAGCAGCACCTGCCGGCTGTTCGTGCATACCGCGAGCAGTTTGGCGTCTGACACCGAACCCTGTGGGAGCGGGCTTGCTCGCGAATACGGTAGGTCAGAAACATATTCAGTGACTGACACTCCGCTTTCGCGAGCAAGCCCGCTCCCACATTTGGATCGCGTGCAAACAAAAGGCCCCGCTCAATTTGATTGAGCGGGGCCTTTTGTTTTCTGGTGCTTAGGGGCGCTTGCGATTGCTGATCAGCGTGCCCATGCCGGTATCGGTGAAGATCTCCAGCAACACTGCGTTCGGCACCCGGCCATCGATGATCAACGAGCTGCCAACCCCACCTTGCACCGCCTCCAGTGCGCAGCGGATCTTCGGCAGCATGCCGCCGTAGATGGTGCCGTCGGCGATCAAATCGTCGACCTGCTGGGTGGTCAGGCCGGTCAGGACCTTGCCTTCCTTGTCCATCAGGCCGGCGATGTTGGTCAGCAACATCAGCTTCTCGGCCTTCAGGGCCTCGGCAACTTTGCCGGCGACCAGGTCGGCGTTGATGTTGTAGGACTCACCGTTGGCACCCACGCCGATCGGCGCAATCACCGGAATGAAGTCGCCCTTGACCAGCAGGTTGAGCAAGTCGGTGTTGATGCCGATCACTTCGCCTACCTGGCCGATGTCGATGATTTCCGGCTGGGTCATCTCCGGGGTCTTGCGGGTCACGGTAAGTTTCTTCGCGCGGATCAGCTCGGCGTCCTTGCCGGTCAGGCCGATAGCGCTGCCGCCGTGGCGGTTGATCAGGTTGACGATGTCTTTGTTCACCTGGCCGCCGAGGACCATCTCCACCACGTCCATGGTCTGCGCATCGGTGACGCGCATGCCGTCGATGAAATGACTCTCGATGGACAAGCGCTTGAGCAGGTCACCGATCTGCGGCCCGCCGCCGTGCACCACCACCGGGTTGATCCCGACGGCTTTCATCAACACGATGTCGCGGGCAAAGCCGGTTTTCAGCTCGTCGCTTTCCATGGCATTGCCGCCGTACTTGATCACCAGCGTCTTGCCGACGTAGCGTCGAATGTAAGGCAGCGCTTCGGAAAGGACCTTGGCGGTGTTGGCGGCGGCTTCGCGTTCGAGGGTCATTCAGGGCTCCGGGGCAAATAATCAGAACGGTAGTTGGAGATCAGGGGCAACACGTTTCAACTGGGCGTGGAACACGTCCTTGATGCGCTGCAACTCGGCCTCGGTATCCGCCTCGAAACGCAGGACCAGCACCGGCGTGGTGTTGGACGCGCGAACCAGGCCCCAGCCTTCGGCATAATCGACTCGCACACCATCAATGGAGGTCAGGTTGGCGCCTTCACCCCATTGCGCATCGTGCAGTGCGTCAATGATGCTGAATTTGCTCTCTTCGGTCACATGGATATTGATTTCCGGCGTGGAAATATCGTTCGGGAAGGTCTCGAACAGCTCTTCGGCGCTGGATTTTTCCTTGCTGAGGATCTCCAGCAGGCGCGCGGCACTGTAGATGCCGTCATCAAAACCGAACCAGCGCTCCTTGAAGAACACGTGGCCGCTCATTTCGCCGGCCAGCAGGGCGCCGGTTTCCTTCATTTTCTTTTTGATCAACGAATGACCGGTCTTCCACATCAGCGGACGGCCACCGTATTCCTTGATCAGCGGTGTCAGGCGACGGGTGCACTTCACGTCGAAAATGATCTCGGCGCCTGGGTTGCGCGCCACCACGTCGCGGGCGAACAGCATCAGCAGGCGGTCGGGGAACACGATGCTGCCGGTGTTGGTCACCACGCCCACGCGGTCGCCGTCGCCATCGAAGGCCAGGCCGAGATCGGCGCCCACTTCTTCGACCTTGGCGATCAGGTCCACCAGGTTTTCAGGTTTGCCCGGGTCCGGGTGATGGTTGGGGAAGTGGCCGTCGACGTCGCAGAACAGCGGGATCACTTCGCAGTTCAGGGCTTCGAGCAATTGCGGAGCGATCACGCCGGCTGCGCCGTTGCCGCAGTCCACCACGACCTTCAGGCGACGCTCAAGCTTGACGTCACGGGTGATTTCATCCGAATAGCGCTGGAGGATATCGACCTGGGTGATGCTGCCTTTACCGCTGGTCAGGTCGTTGGTTTTCAGGCGCGTGTGCAGGGCCTGGATCTGTTCGTTGGCCAGGGTGTCGCCGGCGATCACGATCTTGAAGCCGTTGTAGTCCGACGGGTTGTGGCTGCCGGTGAGCATGACGCCCGACTTGCCGGCCAGCACGTTGGCGGCGTAGTACAGCGCCGGGGTCGGCACCAGGCCGACGTCGCTGACATGGCAGCCGCTGTCGGCCAGGCCCTGGATCAGGCGCTCCACCAGCTCGGGGCCGGACAGGCGGCCATCACGGCCTACCGAGACGTTGGGCTCGCCCTGGGCCAGGCTCTGGGAGCCGATGGCGCGGCCGATCCAGTAGGCGGTTTCGGCGGTCAGGGTTTTCGGCACGACGCCACGGATGTCGTAGGCGCGGAAAATGCTGTCGGGAAACGTCGGTGCGACTGGGGCTGCGTTGCTCATCACTGGGGAAACTCCATCGATACGGTGCGGACAGGCCTGAATGTGGCGACCGGCAGGCTCAAACTGAAGGGTAAGACGGTGTTTTTGCCCTAGAGTTCGTGGTGCGAAAATGCCATCGGGGCATGTCGGACGCAGAGTCCGGCATGCCTGAGCGTAGTCAGTGGCTGCCGGAATGCCCGAAACCGCCCGCGCCACGCTGGGTTTCGTCGAACTCGGTCACCAGCTCGAAATGCGCTTGCACCACCGGCACCAGGACCAGTTGAGCGATGCGCTCGCCGACGGCGATGTTGAAGGCGGTCTGGCCACGGTTCCAGCACGAGACCATCAATTCGCCCTGGTAGTCGGAGTCGATCAGGCCCACGAGGTTGCCCAGCACGATCCCGTGTTTGTGACCCAGGCCGGAGCGCGGCAGGATCAGCGCTGCCAGGCCGGGATCGCCGACGTAGATCGACAGGCCGGTGGGGATCAACAGGGTCTGGCCCGGCTCAAGGACGGTGTCTTGCTTGAGCATGGCGCGCAGGTCCAGGCCGGCGGAGCCCGGCGTGGCGTAGGCCGGCAGTGGAAATTCGCTGCCGATGCGGGGGTCGAGGATCTTGGCTTGCAAAGCGTGCATGGAAATTAAACCTGGTTCAGCCGTTGGGCGATAAAAGAGATCAGTTGGCGGGCAATCTTGCCCTTGCTGGTCTGGGCGAAAAGGGTGGCGTGCAGCTCGCGGTCAATCACGCTGCAGGCGTTTTCCTCGCTGTTGAAGCCGATGCTCGGGTTAGCGACATCATTGGCAACGATCAGGTCGAGGTTTTTGTCTTTGAGTTTGCGTGCGGCGTAGTCCAGCAGGTTTTCGGTCTCGGCGGCGAAACCGACGCTGAACGGACGATCCGCGCGGGTGGCGATGGTGGCCAAAATGTCCGGGTTGCGCACCATTTGCAGGAGCAGGCCGTCGCCGCTTGTAGGGTCTTTCTTGAGTTTTTGCGGCGCAACCACTTCCGGGCGGTAGTCTGCGACCGCTGCCGAAGCGATAAACACATCGCAGGGAATCGCTGCCTCACAGGCCGCAAGCATGTCGCGGGCGCTGACTACGTCGATGCGGGTGACTCGGTCTGGGGTCGGCAGATGCACTGGGCCTGTGATCAGGGTCACGCGCGCGCCTGCCTCAACCGCCGCTTCAGCCAGGGCAAAGCCCATTTTCCCTGAGCTATGGTTGGTGATGTAGCGCACCGGGTCGATGTTTTCCTGGGTCGGGCCGGCGGTAATCAGCACGTGCTTGCCGGTCAGGGCCAGGTGCTGGAAGCACTCGGCGGCGCACAGCGCCAGGTCGGTGGCTTCGAGCATGCGGCCCAGGCCGACGTCGCCACAGGCCTGGCTGCCGGAGGCCGGGCCGAAGACCTTGAGGCCACGGCTTTGCAGCAGTTGGGTGTTGGCCTGGGTCGCCGGGTCGCGCCACATGGCCTGGTTCATCGCCGGAGCGATGGCGACGGTGGCGTCGGTGGCCAGTACCAGTGTGGTCAGCAGGTCGTCGGCAATGCCTTGGGCGAGGCGGGCGATCAGGTCGGCAGTGGCGGGTGCGATCAGTACCAGGTCGGCCCATTTGGCCAGCTCGATATGGCCCATGGCAGCTTCGGCGGCCGGGTCCAGCAAATCCAGGTGAACCGGGTGGCCGGACAGGGCCTGCATGGTCAGCGGGGTGATGAACTCACTGCCGCCACGGGTCATGACCACGCGCACTTCGGCGCCTTGGTCCAGGAGCCTGCGAACCAACTCTGCGCTCTTGTAGGCGGCAATGCCGCCGCCGACGCCGAGAACGATGCGTTTCCGATACAGACGCTGCATTGGTTTGCCTTTCCAGTTCAGTGATGGCGTTGCGATCCCCCCTCCCCAGGTGAAATCGCGCGCAAAAAAGAGCGGCTAAGATAACACAGCGCCCGCCATGCAACAGCGGCGCACATGCACACGGAGGTGCCATGAGTATTCGTAACTGGCCTATGGCGGAGCGGCCGCGGGAGAAGCTTTTGGCGTTGGGGGCGGCGAGTCTCTCGGATGCCGAGCTGCTGGCGATTTTCCTGCGTACCGGCGTCTCGGGTAAAAGCGCCGTGGACCTGGCGCGCCATCTGTTGGCGCAATTTGGCAGCCTACGTGCGCTGCTGGAGGCCCGGCAGAGCGTATTCATCCAGCATCTGGGCCTGGGGCCGGCGAAGTTTGCCCAACTGCAGGCTGTGCTGGAAATGGGGCGGCGCCATCTGGCCGAACATGTGCGTAATGAGTCGGTGCTGGAAAGCCCGGTGGCGGTGCGTGATTACCTCAAGGCCCTGCTGCGTCATGAGCCCCACGAGATATTTGGTTGCCTGTTTCTCGACTCAAGGCATCGGGTGCTGGGCTTCGAAGCGTTGTTCCAGGGCACCATCGACAGTGCCACGGTCTACCCGCGACAAGTGGTCAAGCGCGCCCTGGACTACAACGCTGCGGCATTGATCCTGTGCCACAACCATCCATCCGGGAGCACCGAGCCGAGCATTGCTGATCGAAAATTGACCAAAGTGCTGCAAAAGGCCCTGGATCTGGTGGATGTGCGGGTACTGGATCACATTATCGTCGGCGATGGTGACCCGCTGTCGATGGCCGAATATGGATGGATATAGAAGGGTAGCGGCAAGCCTCAAGCGGGCTTGCAGCTTGTGGCTTACGGCTTCACATCGACTTTGGAGAAGTCCTGCCGCCCAAACGGGCTGACCTGGTACCCCTCGACATTCTTGCGCGTCAGGGCAAAGGCCGTCGGGTGAGCCAGTGGCAACCACAGCGCCTGCTGTTGGATCTGCGCCTGCGCCTGTTGGTACAGCTTGCTGCGCACGCCTTGCTCGTTGGTGGTCTTGCCGGCACTGATCAGCTTGTCCAGCGCAGGGTCGCAGTAACGGGCGAAGTTGGTGCCGGACTTGACCGCCGCGCAGGAAAACTGCGGGGTCAGGAAGTTGTCCGGGTCGCCATTGTCGCCGGCCCAGCCCATGAACAGCAGGTCGTGCTCGCCGGCCTTGGCGCGGCGGATCAGCTCGCCCCATTCGATCACGCGGATCTCTGCCTGGATGCCGATCTTGGCCAGGTCGGCCTGCAATAGCTGGGCGCCCAGGCTGGGGTTGGGATTGAGCAGGCTGCCAGATGGCCGGGTCCAGATAGTGGTCTTGAAACCGTCCTTGAGCCCGGCGCGATCCAGCAGCCCTTTGGCCTTGGCGATGTCCTGTGGATAACCCGGCAGCTCCTTGGCAAAACCCCAGGTATTGGGCGGGTAGGGCCCATTGGCGGCTTCGGCGGTGCCTTCAAACACGGCCTTGAGGTAGCTGGCCTTGTCGAAGGCCAGGTTGATCGCCTGGCGCACTTGTGGCTTGTCCAGTGGCGGGTGCTGGCTGTTGATGGCGACAAAGGCCGTCATGAAGGCAGCGGTTTTTTCCACTTTGAGTGCAGGATCCTTTTGCGCTTCACCGATATCCAGGGGTTTGGGCGACAAGGCAATCTGGCATTCATCCCGGCGCAGTTTCTGCAGGCGCACATTGGCGTCCGGGGTGATGGCAAAGATCAAGTTATCCACAGCCGGTTTGCCGGCAAAGTAATCCGGGTTGGCCTTGTAGCGAATGGCCGCATCTTTCTGGAACCGCCCGAACACGAACGGCCCGGTGCCGATGGGTTGGCTATTGAGCTTTTCCGGGGTGCCGGCCTTGAGCAGGTTGCCTGCGTATTCGGCGGGGTAGATCGAGGCAAAGCCCATGCTCAGTGCGGCAAGGAACGTGGAGTCGGCGTGATCGAGGGTAAAACGCACGGTCAGCGGGTCCAGGGCGTCGATCTTCTTGATCAGCGCCGGCAGTTGCAGGGACTGGGCGTGGGGGAAACCGCTCTGGGCAATCTGGTGCCAGGGGTTGGCCGGATCGAGCATGCGCTCGAAACTGAAACGCACGTCTTCGGCGGTCAGGCTGCGGCTCGGGCTGAAATACGCGGTGCGGTGGAATTTGACGTCCGGGTGCAATTTAAAGGTGTAGGTCAGGCCGTCCGGCGAGACTTCCCAGCTATCGGCCAGGCTCGGCACCAGCTTGCCGCTCGCGGCGTCGAAGTCCACCAGGCGATTCATCAGCACATCCGCCGAGGCGTTGGTGGTAGTCAGCGAATTGTATTGCACCACATCGAACCCTTCGGGGCTGGCCTCGGTGCAGACGCTCAGCGTAGAGGCTGCCTGGGCCAGCGGGGCGAGGAAGAGCGGGGCGAGCAATAAGGGTAGGGCAGCGAGACGCATGGTCGGTTTCCTGTGCAGATCGAAGGCCCATCTGCGAGTGCAGTCTGGAAAAGTCCTACCGTAGTAGGCTGATTGGCAAATGACTAGCCCATATTTACCTGTGCAGGGGCCGTAAATACTGTTTTGATGGCACTGCAGGTCATTTTGCCCGGCGCCCTGTCGTACACGTAGCAGCGATAAAACATTCGGTGCGACGAGCGGTTTAATTGTACAGCGGCCCATCCTGGCTGCACTTGGGGCCTGTGTGGGCGAGATTTACAGCGGGAAAAACACACCGGCTGTTGTTGCACTGGGGTCTTTCTGGTATAAAGCAGCGCTCTTTTCTAGGGGCCCGGTTCCTTCACTGTAGGTGTAGCCGGTAAGACCCTTAAAGAAACGCGGCGCCTGGCGCCAAATGACTGAGAGATTAAGCGGCCAACCCATGCCGGGTTGGGCATGTGGTTTTAGAGGGCTGAGGCATGTCGAGAGTCTGTCAAGTTACCGGTAAGGGTCCGGTGACTGGGAATAACATTTCCCACGCAAACAACAAAACCCGTCGTCGTTTCCTGCCAAACCTGCAGCATCACCGCTTCTGGGTTGAAGAAGAGAAACGTTTTGTCCGTCTGCGCGTATCTGCCAAAGGCATGCGCATCATCGACAAGCGTGGCATCACTGTCGTGCTCGCTGAACTGCGCCGCGACGGCAAAATCTAAGGAGCTAAATCATGCGTGAATTGATTCGAATGATCTCTAGCGCCGGTACTGGTCACTTCTACACTACCGACAAGAACAAGCGTACTACCCCGGACAAGCTCGAAAAGAAAATGTTCGACCCGCGCGTTCGCAAGCACGTGATCTACAAAGAAGGCAAAATCAAGTAATTGGTTTTCTTTCTTGTGAAAAAAACCCGTATCTCACGATGCGGGTTTTTTTTGCCTTGGAAAAAGTCGTGCGCGACCGATCAGGCCTTTTCTTCGAATATCACGTAGATCTTGCGGCATGACTCCAGCACTTCCCAGGTGCCACTGAAGCCGGCCGGGATGACGAAGCGATCGCCGGCGCGCAAGGTCTTGGCGTTGCCGTCGGCATCGCGCAGCACCGAAACCCCCTGCACGATCTCGCAATACTCGTGTTCGGTGTAGTTGACCTTCCATTGCCCGGCTTCACCTTCCCAGACCCCGGCGTTCATCTGGCCGCACGGGCTGTTGTAGTGGTTGTAGACCGTTTGCTCGGGATCGCCCTTGAGGATTTTTTCTGCGGCGGGGCGGTAGCGTTCGGCGGCGGTGTTCGCCTGGCTGAAATCGACGATATCCTGAATGTTCATGCACGTATCCCGTCTAGGCCTGGGGTTGGAGAGCCAAAGTCTATGTTTATTAAAATGAACATCGCAAGGGCGTTTGCTGCCGTTATGTCAAATATATTGAAACATCCCTTGTGGCTGGTTTAGGGTGGCGGGTGCCTCGGACCGAATAGCTGGCTGGCCGGGCAAGCATTTGGAAGGGAACTGGTGATAACGCCGGGCCCTTATATTTAATAAGAGGAGGACACTCGCATGACCACCCTGACCCGTGCCGACTGGGAACAACGCGCCAAGGACCTGAAGATTGAAGGCCGCGCGTACATCAATGGCGAATACACCGCCGCCGTTTCCGGCGACACGTTCGAATGCCTCAGCCCGGTCGATGGCCGCCTGCTGACCACGGTCGCCAGCTGTGACGTCGCCGACGCCCAGCGCGCCGTGGAAAACGCCCGTGCCACCTTCAACTCCGGCGCCTGGTCACGCCTGGCCCCGGCCAAGCGCAAAGCCACCATGATCCGTTTCGCCGCGCTGCTCAAGGCCAATGCCGAAGAGCTGGCCCTGCTTGAAACCTTGGACATGGGCAAGCCAATCGGTGACTCCCTGGGCATCGACATTCCAGGCGCAGCGCAAGCCCTGAGCTGGAGCGGCGAGGCCATCGACAAGATTTACGATGAAGTCGCCGCCACCCCCCATGACCAACTGGGCCTGGTGACCCGCGAGCCCGTCGGCGTGGTGGCGGCCATCGTGCCGTGGAACTTCCCGCTGATGATGGCCTGCTGGAAACTGGGGCCGGCGCTGTCCACCGGTAACTCGGTCGTCCTCAAGCCGTCGGAAAAATCGCCGCTGACCGCCATCCGCATCGCTGCCCTGGCCGTTGAAGCCGGTATCCCCAAAGGCGTGCTCAACGTGCTGCCGGGCTACGGCCACACTGTGGGCAAGGCCCTGGCGCTGCATATGGACGTGGACACCCTGGTGTTCACCGGTTCCACCAAGATCGCCAAGCAACTGATGATCTACTCCGGCGAGTCGAACATGAAGCGCGTCTGGCTGGAAGCGGGCGGCAAGAGCCCGAACATCGTGTTTGCCGATGCTCCGGACCTGCAGGCCGCTGCCGAATCCGCCGCCGGCGCCATCGCCTTCAACCAGGGCGAAGTCTGCACCGCCGGCTCACGCCTGCTGGTGGAGCGTTCGATCAAGGATAAATTCCTGCCGATGGTGATCGAGGCCCTCAAGGGCTGGAAGCCGGGCAACCCGCTGGACCCGGCCACCAACGTCGGTGCGCTGGTGGATACCCAGCAGATGAACACCGTGCTGTCGTACATCGAAGCCGGGCACGCCGATGGCGCCAAACTGGTGGCCGGTGGCAAGCGCACCCTGCAGGAAACCGGCGGCACTTACGTCGAACCGACGATTTTCGACGGCGTGACCAACGCCATGAAGATTGCCCAGGAAGAGATCTTTGGCCCGGTCCTGTCGGTGATTACCTTCGACAGCGCTGACGAAGCCGTAGCCATCGCCAACGACACGCCTTATGGCCTGGCCGCTGCGGTGTGGACCTCGAATATCTCCAAGGCACACCTGACCGCCAAGGCCCTGCGTGCCGGTAGCGTGTGGATCAACCAGTACGATGGCGGTGACATGACTGCGCCGTTTGGCGGGTTCAAGCAGTCGGGTAACGGTCGCGACAAGTCGCTGCACGCGTTCGATAAATACACCGAACTGAAGGCGACCTGGATCAAGCTGTAAGCAACCCAGCTGATCCCTTGTAGGAGCGAGCTTGCTCGCGAAAAACGTCAACGATAACGCGTTCTGTCTGGTTGAACGCGGTGTCCTTGAGTTCTTCGCGAGCAAGCTCGCTCCTACAGTTCGTTTTACCGTCCATGAATGAGTTATCCACAGGAGCGTGGCAATGCGTTGGGCGACTTACTTCGCCGTCCTGGCTTCGGTGCTCAGCGTCGGCCTTGCCCTGGGCGTCAGCATGCCGCTGGTGTCCCTGCGCCTGGAAAGCTGGGGCTATGGCAACTTTGCCATCGGCATCATGGCGGCCATGCCGGCGTTCGGCGTGTTGCTGGGCGCCAAGGTGTCCAGTCGCCTGGCTTCCTGGCTGGGCACGGCAAACCTGATGCGCCTGTGCCTGTGGGCCGGGGCGATTTCCATCGGTTTGCTGGCGGTATTGCCCAGCTACCCGGTGTGGCTGGTGCTGCGGTTGATGATCGGGGTGATCCTGACCATTGTGTTTATCCTCGGCGAAAGCTGGATCAACCAACTGGTGGTGGAACAGTGGCGTGGTCGGCTGGTGGCGCTGTATGGCTGTACCTACGCCTTGAGCCAGCTGTCGGGGCCGTTGTTGCTCGGCGTGCTGGGTACCGATCATGACTATGGCTTTTGGGTTGGCGTCGGTCTGTTGATTGTTGCGCCATTCCTGCTGCTGGGGCGTAGCGGGGCACCGACGGCAGAGGCCTTCAGCGTGACCTTTGGCGATTTATGGGGATTTTGCCGGGGCTTGCCGGCGATTGCCTGGGCGGTGGCGTTGTTTGCCGCGTTCGAGGCGATGATTCTGACGCTGTTGCCGGTGTATTGCCTGCAACAGGGCTTCACTGCCGAGGTGGCACTGGCGATGGTCAGCACCGTGGTGGTAGGCGATGCGCTGCTGCAATTGCCGATTGGTGCGTTGGCCGATTACCTGCCCAGGCGCACCCTGTTTCTCGGCTGCGCGGTGCTGTTGCTGCTGTCGAGCCTGGCCATTGCGCCGTTGCTGGATACCTGGCTGATCTGGCCGATCTGGGTCCTGTTCGGTGCCAGTGCGGGGGGCTTGTTCACCTTGTCGTTGATTCTGATCGGCGAGCGCTACCGTGACGATGCGCTAGTGCGGGCCAATGCCCATATTGCGCAGTTGTGGGGCATTGGCTGCCTGATCGGGCCGCTGGTGGCGGGGGCTGGCAGCCAGTGGATCAGCGGGCATGCGTTGCCGCTGTTGATGGCGGCGGGGGCGTTGGGGCTGGTGATTTTGTTGCTGCGCCAAGGCGCGTTTGGCGTCGAGCAACCAGCCTGACTTGGAAATGCGATCAAAACTGTGGGAGCAGGCAAGCCAGCTCCCACAATGGATATTCGTGGTTCTTAGAGCATGCGCTCCAGACCCACGGTGGTGGCGAACCAGGCATTGAACCGGCGCCACCAACTGCCTGGCTCGCGGGTCAGGGTGTGCAGTTGGCCGTTATCTTCCGTCACCCAGACCACTTGGCCATCCTGCAACTTGGCCTCGTAACTCAAGGCCGGTGCCATCCCTTGCAGGGCCAGCTTGCGCACATGCTCGGCCAGCTCCGGGCTGTCCACCAGCACGCCGACTTCGGTGTTCCACAGCACCGACCGCGGGTCGGAATTGAATGAGCCGATAAACGATTTTTGTCGATCGAAGATCATTGCCTTGCTGTGCAGGCTGGAGTCCGAGCCATACAGCGAGCGGCTGCCCAGTAGATGCGGACCACTGCCACCGCCGCCGTCTCCGGGTTGGCGGCGCAGCTCGTAGAGTTTCACCCCGTGTTCCAGCAGCGCCTTGCGATAGGGGGCATAGCCGCCGTGTACCGCCGGCACGTCGGTGGCTTCCAGGGAGTTGGTCAAAAGGCTCACCGCAACCCCCGCGTCCGCGCGGCTGGTCAGGTACACCAGGCCCGGTTGGCCGGGGACGAAGTAGGCCGAGATCATCATCAGTTCGTGGCGCACACCTTCCAGCTCGGGCGCCAGTTGAGTGGTGAGCAGCAAGCGTGGATCAGGATCGGCCTTGGCCAGGACCTTGCTCGGCGCGTCCCACAGCGCCTGGTTCCAGGCCCAGATCAGTTCCCGGCGCCAGATCTCCATGCGTGGTTGGGTCTTGTAGGTCCGCAGGCGGTTATACAGGGCATGGTTTTGCTGGCGCGACTCGGCCAGAGACGTCTCCAGCAGCCCGCGCGCCGTGGCCAGGTCGCGGGAGGACGGGGCGCTGGAGATAAAGTCGGCGATAGGCTTGCTCAGCGCACTGTTCCAGTACTGGTCAAAGCTGTGGCCCAGTTGTTCGGCCACCGGCCCCACGCTAAGCATGTCGATGTCGGTGAAGTTCAGGTTGGGCTCGGCATCGAAATACTCATCTCCCAGGTTGCGCCCACCGACAATCGCCACGCTGTTATCCGCCAGCCACAGCTTGTTGTGCATGCGCCGGTGTTGCAGCGACAGGTTGAACAAGCGGCCCATGGCGCGCGTCACCCCGGTGCTGCGGCCCAGGTGCAATGGGTTGAACAGGCGAATCTGGATCTGCGGGTGCGCGGCCAGGGTGGCGATGATCTGGTCCAGGCCGTCGCTGGTGGTGTCGTCCAGCAGGATGCGCACCCGCACGCCACGGTCGGCCGCCGTGAGCAACTCGTCTACCAGCATGCGCGTGCTGATGCCGTCATGGACGATGTAGTACTGCAAGTCGAGGCTGGTCTGGGCATTGCGGATCAGTTCGGCGCGGGCCATGAACGCTTCGCTGCTGTTGGGCAGCAGGCGAAACCCGGAGCGGCCCTTATAGGGCGCGGCCTGGGCCTGGATCGAGCGGCCGAAGGCGGACTGCGTCGCCGGCAGCGCCTCGCTGGGTACGCGGGGTTCGTCCAGGGTGGCGCAACCGCCCAGGCCCAGGAACCCGAGCAGGAAAAACGCTAACAGCCTTTGGCTCATCAAGGAGACAGGTTCCGAATCAGGGCGGTGGTGGGTATATGACGGTGATTGATGGCAAAAGGTCAGTCCACCCGTGGCTCGGTTTCGGCCAGCATCTTGATCGCTGTTGCCCCGACCTTGCGCACGGCCTCTTCAACCTGGGGTGTTGGCTTGGCAGCGTAGTTCATCCGCAGGCAGTTCCGGTATTTGCCCGAGGCGGAAAAGATGCTGCCTACCGCAATCTGCACCCCTTGTTCGACCAGGGCCCGGTTGAGCTTGAGGGTGTCGAACCCGTCGGGCAGTTCCACCCACAGCATAAAGCTGCCCTGGGGCCGGCTGGCCCGGGTGCCGGCGGGGAAATAACGGCTGACCCAATCGAGCATCAGGTCGCGATTGCGCTGGTATTGGGTACGCATCCGCCGCAAATGGGGTTCGAAGTGCCCGTTCTTGAGGAATTCGGCAATGGCGATCTGTGGTTGGGTCGCGGTCGAACCGGTGCTGATGTACTTCATGTGCAGCACCCGCTCCAGATAACGGCCAGGTGCCACCCAGCCGATCCGCAGGCCGGGGGCCAGGGTCTTGGAGAATGAGCTGCAGAGTAGGACACGGCCATCTTCGTCGAAGGATTTGATGGTGCGCGGGCGCGGGTAGCTGTAGGCCAGTTCGCCATACACATCGTCTTCGATAATCGCCACGTCAAAGCGCTGGGCCAGGGTCAGCAATGCCCGCTTGCGCGCCTCGGGCATGATGTAGCCCAGGGGGTTGTTGCAGTTGGGGGTCAGCTGGATAACCTTGATCGGCCATTGCTCCAGGGCCAGTTCCAGGGCTTCGAGGCTGATACCGGTCAGCGGGTCGGTGGGGATTTCCAGGGCTTTCATGCCCAGGCCCTTGAGGGTTTGCATGGCGCCGTGGAAGCTCGGCGAGTCCACGGCGACGATATCGCCGGGCTCGCAAATCGCACGGATGCTGGAGGACAACGCCTCGTGGCAGCCGGTGGTGATCACGATGTCCTGGGCGTCGAGCTGGCAGCCGGAATCCAATGACAGACGGGCTATTTGCTCACGCAATTCCATACAGCCGTAGATGTTGTCGTAGTACAGGCCCGGCAGGTCCTGACGCCGGCTGACCCGGGCGAGGCTGCGCAGCAAGGGCTTGATGGTCGGTGACAGTACATCCGGCATGCCGCGGCCCAACTGTATGACGTCTTTGCGCGGCACCGCGCGGACCAGTTCCAGTACCTGGTCCCACTGGGAAATCTCCACCGGGCGCTGGGCCGGACGACCCACGGCGGGCAGCGCCGGCAGCTCGCGCCCGACGGGCACGAAGTAGCCGGATTTTGGCTTGGGCGTCGCCAGGCCGTTGTCTTCCAGTAGCCGATAAGCCTGCTGCACGGTGCTCAGGCTGACCCCATGTTCCACGCTCAGGGCACGTACCGAGGGCAGGCGATCGCCGGGGCGATAGAAGCCCTGTTCGATGCGGGTACCCAGCAATTCGGCGAGGTTGACGTAGAGGGTCATGGCGGTCGCTCCCGGGGGACCAGTACAGATGAAGGGAAAATACAGGATTCAGCCCGCGTTTGGCAGTATCTGTATGGATTTAATAAAGGTTGGTTGAATCTGTAATGGTTTTGTCGCGCCATTCATTCTAGTCACTCATGGCAACAGGCAAATGAGGGGCAGGACAATGAGTGGCTTGAGCGATGTGCGGCTGGCGCTACACAGTCAGGAACTGGAAGCAGGGCAGGAACGCGAGATGACCGGGCTGGCGCCTGGCAATCCGAGCCGCTGGGAACTGTTCTGGCGCCGTCGCCATACGCGCAAGGCCTTGCTGGGCCTGAGCCGGGAGCAATTGCGCGATATCGGCCTGACTGCCGAACAGGCGCGCCAGGAAGGCTTGAAACCGTTCTGGCGCGGGTGAGTCAGAGCAGTTCTTTCATGCGGTGCCAGAGCATGCCCAGGGCCAGTAGCGGTGAACGCAAGTGCTTGCCGCCAGGGAAGGTGATGTGGGGCACCTGGGCAAACAGGTCGAAGCGCCCACGGTGCTGGCCGCTGATGGCTTCGGCCAGCAGCTTGCCCGCCAGGTGGGTGGCGTTCAGGCCGTGGCCGGCATAGGCCTGGGCAAAGTACACGTTGGGGTGGTCGGCCAGCCGGCCAATCTGCGGCAGGCGGTTGGCACCGATGCCAATCATGCCGCCCCACTGGTAGTCGATCTTCACCTCGGCCAGTTGCGGGAAGACCTTGAGCATCTTCGGCCGCATATACGCGCCGATATCCTGGGGATCACGCCCGGAATAATGGCAGGCGCCGCCAAACAGCAGGCGCCGGTCGGCCGACAGCCGGAAGTAATCCACTGTGACCCGCTGATCACACACGGCCATGTTTTGTGGCAGCAGTTCGGCGGCCTGGGCCGGGCTCAAGGGTTCGGTGGCGATGATGTAGCTGCCGGCGGGCAGCACCTTGCCGCTCAGGTGGGGGTTGAGGCCATTGAGATAGGCATTGCAGCCCAGCACCAGGGTCTTGGCGCGCACGCAACCCTGGGCGGTGTGGACTTTGACCTCAGGGCCGTAGTCGATGCGCAATACCTGGGACTGTTCAAACAGCCGTGCGCCCAACTGCTGGGCGACGGCGGCTTCACCGAGGGCCAGGTTCAGCGGGTGCAGGTGGCCGGAGCCCATGTCGATCATGCCGCCCACGTAACGGTCGGACCCGATCACACTGCGCATTTCCCCGGCTTGCAGCAGGCGCAGTTCATGGCGATAACCCAGGTCGTGCAACTCCTCGGCATCGGCGGCCAGGCCTTGCAGGTCGCGGGGCTTGTTGGCCAGGTCGCAGTAACCCCAGGTCAGGTCGCATTCAATCTGGAAGCGCTCGACCCGCTGGCGCACGATTTCCACGGCTTCCAGGCCCATTAATTTCATCTGCCGCACGCCTTCGGTGCCGACCACATTGGCAAACTGATCGAGGCCATGGCCGACGCCACGAATCAACTGCCCGCCATTGCGCCCGCTGGCGCCCCAGCCGATCTTGCGCGCCTCCAGCAGCACCACGCTAAACCCGCGTTCAGCCAACTCCAGGGCCGTATTCAACCCAGAGAACCCGCCGCCCACCACGCACACATCGGCGACGACTTCGCCCGCCAAGGCCGGGTAATCGGGTTGCGGCAGGCTGCTGGCGGCGTAGTAGGAAGCGGTGTGCCGGGCGCTGGCGGTCATGGGGAGCATCCGTGTCTGGAAAATTTGACGCAGGATACAGCGGTCGGGTGAAGCTGTCTCACTCGGGGCTTTTAGGGCAAAATTCACGCCTATTCGCCGTTCGGTATGGGTTTCGATGAGTTGCAACAGCCAGAAAGTCAACGCGCTGCGCCGGCAGATTCCTTCGTTTGAGTGTGTGCCGGGTTGCCATGATTGCTGTGGGCCGGTGACTACATCCACCGAGGAAATGTCGCGCCTGCCGCGCAAGACCGCACCCGAGCAGGAAGCGGCCATGGATGAGCTGAACTGTGTACACCTGGGGCCCAACGGTTGCACGGTGTACGACGAGCGCCCATTGATCTGTAGGTTGTTTGGTACTACGCCCAGCCTGCCATGCCCCAACAACCGTGGCCCGGTGGAACTGATTCACCCGCGGGTGGAGAAGCAGATCCACGAGTACATGGCGACCACCCGGCAGGTGCTGGTCTGACAGATGTACTCGGTCAAAAGGTGGGAGCTGGCTTGCCTGCGATAACGGTGTGCCAGGCAATGAAAATGGCGGCCGGTTGATCGCTATCGCAGGCAAGCCAGCTCCCACAGGATCAATCCGGGATCGGCAGGTTCAGGCTCTCCTTCACCTCTTCCATCACGATATAGCTCTTGGACTCGCGTACATGGGGCAGCTTGAGCAGGATGTCGCCCAGCAGTTTGCGGTACGAAGCCATCTCGGAAATCCGCGCCTTCACCAGGTAGTCGAAATCCCCTGAAACCAGGTGGCACTCCAGCACATGGGGCAGTTTCAGCACAGCACGTCGGAATTCTTCGAAGGTATCGCCGGATTTGTAGTCGAGGCTGATCTCGACAAACACCAGCAGGCTACCCTTCAAGTGCTGCGGATTGAGGCGGGCGTTGTAGCCCATGATGATCCCCTCGCGCTCCAGGCGCCGGACCCGTTCGGTGCAGGGCGTGGTCGACAGCCCTACCTTTTCCCCCAGCTCGGTAAACGAAATCCGCCCGTCCGCTTGCAGGATGCGCAGGATGTTGCGGTCGATCTTGTCCAGCTCCCGCTTGGTCTGGGTATTGGTCCGCATAGGGGATGCTCCTCCGTGAAAAGGGTTTTTGCCGAGAATTGTCGCCAAATATAGGCACTTATATAGTGAAATGCACTGGTCATTGCTTTTTATACTGCCCACATCTTTGTGCTGAACAACAAACGTCAGCGGTCAAGCCGTGATGAGGATATAAAAATGCGCGTTTTGGTCTTGGGTAGCGGTGTCATTGGTGTGGCCAGTGCCTACTATTTGGCGCGTGCCGGTTTTGAGGTGGTCGTGGTCGACCGTCAGCCGGCCGTTGCAATGGAGACCAGCTTCGCCAACGCCGGCCAGGTCTCGCCCGGCTATGCGTCGCCATGGGCCGCGCCGGGCGTACCGCTCAAGGCTATCAAGTGGCTGCTGCAGCGCCATGCGCCACTGGCGATCAAGGCCACGGCCGATATCGACCAGTACTTGTGGATGGCGCAGATGCTGCGCAACTGCACCGCCAATCGCTATGCGGTGAACAAGGAGCGCATGGTGCGTCTGTCCGAGTACAGCCGCGACTGCCTCGATGAACTGCGCGCTGAAACCGGCATTGCCTACGAAGGCCGTAGCCTGGGTACTACCCAATTGTTCCGCACCCAGGCACAACTGGATGGTGCGGCCAAGGATATTGCCGTGCTCAAAGAGTCCGGCGTACCGTTCGAGCTGCTCGACCGTGCCGGTATCGCCCGCGTCGAGCCGGCCCTGGCCAGCGTCACGGATATCCTGGCCGGTGCCTTGCGCCTGCCCAATGACCAGACCGGCGACTGCCAGATGTTCACCACGCGCCTGGCCGATATGTGCAAGCAGTTGGGCGTTGAGTTCCGTTTCGAGCAGGACATTCAGCGCCTGGACCACGCCGGTGATCGTATCAACGGGGTGTGGATCGACGGCAAGCTGGAAACCGCTGACCGCTACGTGCTGGCCCTGGGCAGTTACTCGCCACAGCTGCTCAAGCCGCTGGGGATCAAGGCGCCGGTGTATCCGCTCAAGGGTTACTCCCTGACCGTGCCGATCACCAACCCGGCGATGGCCCCGACCTCGACCATTCTCGACGAAACCTACAAGGTCGCGATCACTCGCTTCGACAACCGCATCCGGGTTGGCGGCATGGCTGAAATAGCCGGTTTTGACCTGTCGCTGAACCCACGCCGGCGCGAAACCCTGGAGATGATCGTCAACGACCTTTATCCTCAGGGCGGTGACTTGAGTGAAGCGACGTTCTGGACCGGCCTGCGCCCGACCACCCCGGACGGTACGCCAATTGTCGGCGCCACCCCGTTCAAGAATCTGTTCTTGAATACCGGCCACGGCACCCTCGGCTGGACCATGGCCTGTGGCTCTGGTCGCTTGCTGGCGGACCTGATGGCCAAGAAAACCCCGCAGATCAGTGCCGCAGGCCTTGATATTTCCCGTTATGGCAGCCCTCAGGAGTCCACAAAACATGTCAATCCAGCGCCAGCTCACCAATGAGCGCATGAGCCAGATCGTTGTCCACAGCGGTACCGTGTATCTGGCAGGGCAGGTCGGCGACGACATGAGTGCCGGGATTGAACAGCAGACCCGTGAAACCCTGGCCAATATCGAGCGTTTGCTGGATCTGGCCGGTACCGACAAAACCAAGTTGCTGTCGGTGACGATCTACCTCAAAGACATCGACGCCGACTTTGCCGGCATGAACGCGGTATGGGACAAGTGGCTGCCAAAAGGCGTCGCACCCGCCCGTGCCACGGTTGAGTCGAAACTGTGTGAGCCAGAAATCCTGGTCGAGCTGTCTGTCGTGGCCGCTCTGCCTTAAACGATCCCTCTTCCGGTGCCGGCGCTGTCGGTCGGTACCGGTTTTTTCTTCCTACCGCCGCCTAGAAGCCTGCCGCCATGCGTCCTGCCCGTGCCCTGATCGACCTACAAGCCCTGCGCCACAACTACCAATTGGCCCGCGAACTGACCGGGGCCAAGGCCCTTGCCGTGATCAAGGCCGACGCCTACGGCCATGGCGCCGTGCGCGTGGCCCAGGCCCTGGAAGACCAGGCCGACGGTTTTGCCGTGGCCTGTATCGAGGAAGCGCTGGAACTGCGCGCTGCCGGAGTTGGTGGGCCGGTGTTGTTGCTCGAAGGGTTCTTCGAGGCCGACGAACTGCCGCTGATCATCGAGCATGACTTCTGGTGCGTGGTGCATTCGTTGTGGCAGCTGGAAGCGATTGAACAGGCGCGCCTGAGCAAGCCGCTGACGGTGTGGTTGAAGCTGGATTCGGGCATGCACCGGGTTGGCTTGCATCCCAAGGATTATCACGACGCTTACCAGCGCCTGCTGGCCAGTGGCAAAGTGGCCAAGATCGTGTTGATGAGCCACTTCGCCCGTGCCGATGAGCTGGACTGCGCGAGCAGCGATGAACAGGTCGCGGTATTCGAGGCAGCGCGCCAGGGCTTGGCGGCCCAGGTCAGCCTGCGCAACTCGCCGTCTGTGATGGGTTGGCCGAGCGTTTCCAGCGACTGGGTACGCCCCGGCATCATGCTTTACGGTGCGACGCCCTTCGGCGAGGACCAGGCGGTTGCCGCGCGTTTGCAGCCGGTGATGACCCTGGAGTCGAAAGTCATCTGCGTGCGCGAATTACCGGCGGGCGAGCCAGTGGGTTACGGCGCGCGATTCGTGACGCCCAAGCCGATGCGTATCGGTGTGGTTGCCATGGGTTATGCCGACGGTTATCCACGGCATGCGCCGACCGGCACGCCGGTACTGGTCGCCGGCCAGCGCAGCCAGTTGTTGGGGCGGGTGTCGATGGACATGCTGTGCATCGACCTGACGGATGTACCCCAGGCGGGTCTGGGTTCAACCGTCGAGTTGTGGGGCAAAAACATTCTTGCCAGCGATGTGGCGACCGCCGCCGAGACCATCCCCTATCAGATTTTCTGCAACCTGCGCCGCGTGCCACGGCTCTATTCCGGTGCTTAGCCGTCGGCTACAGATGAAGCTCACCGGGATTGGGACCAAAGTGTTGTAAATACTGAACGCTGTCGCCATGATAACGCTCAATTACAACAAAGCCTGAATCCTAGGAGGCTCCTGCATTGGACGTCGGCGAACGACTGCAATCCATCCGTAAACTGAAAGGTCTTTCCCAGCGTGAACTCGCCAAGCGTGCGGGCGTCACCAACAGCACCATTTCGATGATCGAGAAAAACAGTGTCAGCCCCTCCATCAGCTCCTTGCGCAAGGTGCTGGGCGGCATCCCCATGTCCATGGTCGAGTTCTTTTCCGAAGAGATCCTCCAGGAAAAACCGACGCAGATCGTCTATAAAGCCAATGAGCTGATCGACATCTCCGATGGCGCGGTCACCATGAAACTGGTAGGCCGGGCGCATCCCAGCCGGGCGATTGCGTTTCTCAATGAAATCTACCCGCCAGGCGCCGACACCGGCGAGGAAATGCTGACCCATGATGGCGAGGAAACCGGGATCCTGTTGGAGGGTCGACTGGAACTGGTGGTAGGCGCCGAAATTTTTGTGCTCGAAGCCGGCGATAGCTACTACTTTGAAAGCACCAAGCCGCACCGTTTTCGCAATCCGTTCGATGTGCCGGCGCGACTAATCAGCGCAGCCACACCCGCGAACTTTTAACAGAAGAGGCGCCCTGCCTACCTTGCAGAGGTGCCCGTAGTTGCATTTCGCCCTGTTGAATCTCCCCTTGGATAATAGGGTTGTTTCAGTGAGGCGGCCTAACCGTTATACTTTCGCCGCCTGCGAAACCGTGGCCGCAGGCGTGAATAGCCACCATGAGGGTGAACGCGTGAACCTAATTATGAAAATGCTGGCTGTACCAGCAACCGTACTGGCCCTTTGGGCTGCCAGCGCTCAAGCTGCGACCAATGATGATATTGCCAAGCGCCTTGAACCCGTCGGGAAGGTCTGTATTCAAGGTGAAGAATGCAAGGGCATGGAAGTCGCTGTGACAGCGGGCGGCGGCGGCGCGAAAACGCCGGACGAGATCATTGCCAAGCACTGCACCGCTTGCCACGGCACGGGCCTGTTGGGCGCACCGAAAATCGGTGACACCGCAGCCTGGAAAGAGCGCGCCGACCACCAGGGCGGCCTTGACGGCATCCTGGCCAAGGCCATCACCGGCATCAATGCCATGCCGCCTAAAGGGACGTGCGCCGATTGCTCGGATGCTGACCTCAAAGGTGCGATCGAGAAGATGTCTGGTTTGAAATAAACCGATCTTCGCCAAAAAGCCGCTGACCAGCGGCTTTTTTGTGCCCGCAATTTGGTTGCCAAGGCTGTTCATTGCAGCAAAGACCCGGCAAGCTCGGTCCAACCCCAATTCATGGAATGTTCAGGAGGGTCGGATGGTGCAGTTGTGTTCAATCGAGCAAGCGGTCGACGACGTACTGGCGCGCTTGCCTGCGCATATTCACATGGGGATGCCGCTGGGCCTGGGCAAGCCGAACCTGTTTGCCAACGCGTTGTACCGGCGCATCGCCAAGCTGCCCGAGCGCGAACTGACGATCTACACCGCCTTGAGCCTGGGCCGCCCGCCGTTGGGCGATGGTTTGCAGAAGCGCTTTCTCGAACCGTTTATCGAGCGGGTGTTTGGCGACTATCCCGAACTGGACTTCCTCGCCGCCCTGCGCAAGGACAGCCTGCCGGCCAATATCCACGTGCAGCAGTTCTTCATGCAGCCCGGCAGCCTGTTGCATAGCGCCCAGGCCCAGCAGGATTACGTCAGCAGCAACTACAGCCATGCGGCCCGTGACATCAACGCCGCAGGCCTGAACCTGGTCGCGCAGTTGGTGGCCAGCAGCAGTGAACACCCGGATCGCCTGAGCCTGAGCTGCAACCCTGATATCACCCTCGACCTGTTGCCGATGATTGCCAAGCGTCGCGCGGCCGGGGAGACCATCCTGGTGGTCGGCCAGGTGCATGAGGACTTGCCCTACATGCCGGGCGACGCCGAGTTGGGCATGGACCAGTTCGACTTCCTGATCGACGAAAAAGACCACACCACACTGTTCTCCACGCCGAACATGCCGGTGGGGTTCCAGGACCATTTCATCGGCTTGCACGCCAGCACTCTGGTGCGCGATGGCGGCACCTTGCAGATCGGCATTGGTTCGATGGGTGACGCCCTGACCGCTGCGCTGCTGGCGCGCCAAGCCGATAACGAAGGCTACCGGCACTTGCTCACTGACCTGGATGTGTACCAATGGGCGCCGCTGATCAGCCGTGAGGGTGGGGTCGAGCCGTTTGCCAGGGGCCTCTACGGTTGCAGCGAGATGTTCGTCAACGGCCTGCTGGTGCTGGCCGATGCCGGGATTGTGCGGCGCAAGGTCTACGCCGATGTGGCGACACAGACGCAGGCCAACGCGGGCCTGCTGGACGATGCCGCACAGCCCGACGGCGTGTCGATCCATGGCGGTTTCTTCCTGGGACCACGCAGTTTTTACCAGCGCTTGCAGGAAATGACTCACGCCAAGCGCCAGGCATTCAACATGACCCGCATCAGCTATATCAACGAGCTGTATGGGCAGGAAGAACTCAAGCGTTTGCAGCGCGTGGATGCGCGGTTTATCAACAGCGCGATTATGGTGACCTTGCTGGGTGCAGGCGTTGCCGACCAACTGGAAGACGGCCGCGTGCTCAGCGGTGTGGGCGGGCAATACAACTTTGTCGCCCAGGGTCATGCGCTGGAAGGCGCGCGCTCGATCCTGATCCTGCGCAGCTGGCGTGAATCGGCTGGCGAGGTCAGCTCCAATATTGTCTGGGAATACGGCCATTGCACGATTCCACGGCACCTGCGCGATATCGTGATCACGGAATACGGCATCGCTGACCTACGTGGTCAGACCGACGCCAAGGTGATCGAGGCGCTGCTCAATATCACCGACTCACGGTTCCAGGCCGACTTGATCGAACAGGCGCAAAAAGCCGGCAAGTTGCCCAAGGATTTTGAACTCGACCCACGCTTTGCCGACAATACGCCCGAGCGTTTGCAGGCGGTGCAGGCGCGGCATTCAAGGCTGTTTCCGGAGTATCCGCTGGGCAGTGACTTCAGTGATGAAGAGCGGGATTTGTTGCGGGCGTTGAATTGGCTCAAGAGCAAATTCAAGCTGACGGAGATTCTGGAGTTGGGCAAGGCGGCGCTGGATGCGCCGGAGCCTGCGGCGTTTCCCGGGCATTTGGTGCGCATGCGCCTGGATAAGCCTGAGGGGTTTAAAGAGGATCTGTATCAGCGCCTATTGCTTGCTGGCCTACAGGCCACCGCACGCTGACAGGTAACACAAGGCAAATGTGGGAGCTGGCTTGCCTGCGATGAGGGCCTGACAGTCGACATCTCTGTCGCCTGACACGGCGCTATCGCAGGCAAGCCAGCTCCCACATTTTTAACTGTGCTCGCTCACCTTCAGTCGATGAAGGTCACGACCCCACCGGCCAGGGACTTCACCCGCGCCAGCGACTCGACCCGATAACCCTGGGCATCCAACTCCGCACGGCCACCCTGGAACGACTTCTCGATCACAATCCCCAGGCCCGCCACGGTGGCGCCGGCCTGTTTGATGATAGAAATCAGCGCCTGGGATGCCTTGCCGTTGGCCAGGAAGTCATCGATCACCAGCACGCGATCGCTGCTGGTCAGGTGGCGCGGGGAAATCGCCACGGTGCTTTCGACTTTCTTGGTGAAGGAATACACCGTCGCCGACAGCAGGTTTTCCGTCAGGGTCAGGGACTGTTGCTTGCGGGCGAAAATCACCGGCACGCCGAGGTTAAGGCCGGTCATGATCGCCGGCGCGATGCCCGAGGCTTCGATGGTGACGATCTTGGTGATCCCCGAGTCCTTGAACAGCGCGGCGAATTCGTCGCCGATCAGCTTCATCAGCGCCGGGTCGATCTGATGGTTCAGAAAGGCGTCGACCTTGAGTACCTGGTCGGAAAGCACGATGCCTTCTTCGCGAATTTTCTTGTGCAGTGCTTCCACAAAAGCTTCCTCTGGTGGCGCAAGGGGCGCCGAAAGTAGATTAAAAAGTAGTCGATTCTAGCGCTTTAGCATCGCGCGTATATCTGCCAGGGCGGTGTTGCCGCGTACCGCCTTGACTTCAGTCGGGGTGTCGTCGTTGCCTTCCCAGGCCAAATCGTCCGGTGGCAGTTCATCGAGGAAGCGGCTCGGGGCGCAGTCGATGATCTCGCCGTATTGCTTGCGCTTGGCCGCAAAGGTGAAGGCCAGGGTCTGGCGAGCGCGGGTAATGCCTACGTAGGCCAGGCGCCGTTCTTCTTCAATGGTGTCGGCTTCGATACTGGAGCGGTGTGGGAGGATTTCCTCTTCCATGCCCATGATGAACACATAGGGGAATTCCAGGCCCTTGGACGCATGCAAGGTCATCATCTGCACGCCTTCGGCGCCATCTTCTTCTTCCTGCTGACGTTCAAGCATGTCGCGCAGGACCAGCTTGCCGATCGCGTCTTCGACGGTCATTTCGCCGTCTTCGTCTTTTTCCAGGGTGTTCTTCAACGCTTCGATCAGGAACCAGACGTTGCCCATGCGGTAATCCGCGGCCTTGTCGCTGGAACTGTTGGTGCGCAGCCAGTTTTCATAGTCGATGTCCATGACCATGCTGCGCAGGGCGCTGATCGGGTCTTCGCCGGCACACTGCTCGCGCACCTTGTCCATAAAGCGCTTGAAGCGCGACAGGCGATCGGTGAAGCGCGTGTCCAGGTGCTCGCCCAGGCCGATTTCGTCGGTGGCGGCGTACATCGAGATCTTGCGCTCGGTGGCGTAGTTGCCGAGTTTTTCCAGGGTCGTGGAGCCGATTTCCCGGCGCGGCACGTTGATCACACGCAGGAAGGCGTTGTCATCGTCCGGGTTCACGATCAACCGGAAGTAGGCCATCAGATCCTTTACTTCCTGGCGTCCGAAAAAGCTGTTGCCGCCCGACAGGCGATACGGAATCTGGTGGTGCTGCAACTTCAGCTCGATCAGCTTGGCCTGGTAGTTGCCGCGATACAGGATGGCGAAGTCGCTGTAGGGGCGGTCGGTGCGCAGGTGCAAGGTCAGCAACTCGACGGCCACGCGCTCGGCTTCGGCATCTTCGTTGCGGCAGCGGATCACGCGGATTTCGTCGCCATGGCCCATCTCGCTCCACAGTTGTTTCTCAAACTCGTGGGGATTGTTGGAGATCAGCACGTTGGCGCAACGCAGGATACGACTGGTGGAGCGGTAGTTCTGCTCCAGCATCACCACTTTCAAGGACGGGTAGTCGACCTTGAGCAGCATCAGGTTTTCCGGGCGCGCACCGCGCCAGGCGTAGATCGACTGGTCGTCGTCGCCGACCACAGTGAACTGGTTGCGCGTACCGATCAGCAACTTCACCAGCAAATACTGGCTGGCGTTGGTGTCCTGGTATTCGTCCACCAGCAGGTAGCGCACCTTGTTCTGCCACTTTTCGAGGATGTCGGCGTGTTCCTGGAACAGCTTGACCGGCTGCAGGATCAAGTCGTCGAAGTCCACCGCATTGAACGCCTTGAGCGTGCGCTGGTAGTGGGTGTAGACGATGGCGGCGGTCTGTTCCTTGGGGTTGCGTGCGTTTTCCAGGGCTTCGGGGGGCAGGATCAGGTCGTTTTTCCAGGCGCCGATCATGTTCTTGATCTCGTCGACGCCGTCGTCGCCCGCGTATTCCTTCTGCATGATGTCGGTCATCAGGGCCTTGACGTCGGTCTCGTCAAAGATCGAGAAGCCCGGCTTGTAGCCCAGCCGCGCATGCTCCTTGCGGATGATGTTCAGCCCCAGGTTGTGGAAGGTACACACGGTGAGGCCGCGGCCTTCGCCACCCTTGAGCAGGGTGCCGACGCGCTCTTTCATCTCGCGCGCGGCCTTGTTGGTAAAGGTCATGGCGACGATGTACTGGGCACGGATGCCACAGTTCTGGATCAAGTGCGCGATCTTGCGGGTGATCACGCTGGTTTTGCCGGAGCCAGCACCGGCGAGCACCAATAGAGGGCCGCCGACGTAGTTCACGGCTTCTTGCTGCCGGGGATTGAGTCGGGACATACGGAATTTTGGGAGTCATTGTTCAAAAGGGCGGGCATTTTAACAGGCTGGCAAGATTCTGCTGCCTCTGAACGACAGTGTGACGTACCACTCGATCTAAATTTGCCGCTTTTGTTACTTTGACGCAGGATGTGCGGGGTTTTTGGGTCTATCGTTCGATCTAGAGCCGCACTGCGCGTATTTGATAACCAATATCATTGGTGATTATCAGGCTGCACGTCATAATGCCCGCCGCCAACGAAATCTTGCACAGTCTAGGGAGCTAGCTTGTCTACGCCTGTCGAACCCTTGCGTTTGCTGCTATTGGCCGATACGCCTACGTGGGCAGCGTTGTTGCGCGAGTGCCTGGCGCCGATGGGCGACGGGGCAGTGCTGATCAGTGCGCCAAACTGGGAGTCGGTGAGCAGCCTGTTCGATGACGACCGCACGGCCGTCTTGCTGACCACCCCCAGCCTGCAACCCGGCCCGGGCCGTTGCAGCCTGCCGACCGTCTTGCTGCTGGAGCAGGAGCCGCTGGTTGCGCCGCTGGGCGCCAGTGACTGGCTGATCCTCGGTGCGTTTGATGTCGATACGGTGCGCCGCTGCCTGCGCCATGTGCGCGAGCGCGGCTTGCTGGAAAACACCCTGCAACGCCTGGCCGAACAAGATCCGCTGACTGGCATCGCCAATCGCCAGGGGTTCCAGACCCTGCTGGCCGCACGCCTGGCGGAAAACGACGGGCGGGGCCTGGCCCTCGGTCACCTGGACCTGGACAACTTTCGTCACGCCAACGATGCCCTCGGCCACCAGGCGGGCGACCGGCTGATCCTGCAAGTGGTCTCGCGGCTCAAGAGCCAGCTTGAAGCCGGCGACCAACTGGCGCGCCTGGGCAGTGACGAATTTGCCTTGCTGATCGACACCCGTCGCGCGCCGCAACGCGCCGAGTGGATGGCCGAACGTATCACCGAGGCCATGGCCGAACCTTACTGGGTCGACGGCGAGAGCCTGCTGATCGGTTGCAGCCTCGGTGTGGCCCACGCCCGCGCCAAGGCCGGCGCCGACCCGTTGATGTGGCACGCGCATATCGCCATGCAACAGGCCAAGAGCACCCAGGGCTGCACCTTTCATATCTTCAACGAGCGTATTAACCGCAATGCCCGCAGCCTTGCCGACCTGGAAAGCGAACTGCGCCGGGCGCTGCGCCGTGACGAACTGGAGCTGCATTACCAACCGCGCCTGGACCTGGACGATGGGCATATCGTCGGCCTCGAAGCCCTGGTGCGCTGGCGCCATGGCGAGCGCGGCCTGTTGCCGCCGAGCGAGTTCGTGCCGTTGGCCGAGCAGAGCGGCCTGATCGTGCCGTTGGGCTACTGGGTGATTTCCCGTGCCCTGCGCGATATGCAGGACCTGCGCGAACGCGGCCTGCCGGCGCTGCACATGGCGGTCAACCTGTCGTTTCGCCAGTTTCAGGACAGTCAGTTGCTGTCGACCTTGAGCCGGCTGATTGCCGAACGCGGGGTGGAGGCGCAATGGCTGGAATTCGAGCTTACCGAAACCGCCGTGATGCGCCGCAGCGACCTGGTCAAGCAGACCATGGATGCCTTGGGCCGCCTGGGTGTGCGTTTTTCCCTGGATGACTTTGGTACCGGGTTTTCATCCTTCGTACACCTCAACAGCCTGCCGATTGCCCTGCTCAAGATCGACAAGAGCTTTGTCGGTGGCATGGAAGAGCGCGAGGAAAACCGCAAGCTGGTGCACGCCATGATCAACCTGGCCCATAACCTCAACCTGGAAGTGGTGGCCGAAGGTGTGGAGACGCCTGAGCAACTGGCGTTGTTGCGTCTGTTTGGCTGCGACCAGGCCCAGGGTTACCTGATCAGCAAGCCATTGCCGTTGCCGGAGTTGGTGGAATACCTGACATTTGGCAGCAGCCAACAGGCGTTGTTGGGTGAAGTGATCTGACTGTGTAAACCCAATCAAAAATGTGGGAGCAGGCAAGCCAGCTCCCACATTGACCGAGTACATGCTTCAGTTCGGCTGTGGGGCCGTGTCGATTTGCGGTTCCTGGGCAATCATCCGCTTCATCTTTCTTTCAAACGCCCACGTCAGGGTAATCGCCGCACAGGCCAGGCCCAGCGCCAAGCCCCACCATACGCCAGTCGGTCCCCAGTCCAGGGTAAACGCCATCAACCAGGCCGCGGGTGCGCCAATCAACCAGTAGCAACCCAGGCCGACGAGGAAGGTGGTCTTGGCATCCTTGAGCCCACGAATGCAGCCCATGGCGATGGTCTGCACGCCATCGAACAGCTCGAACCACGCAGCCACGGCCAACAGGCTGACGGCCAGGCTGATCACCTGGGCGAAGGCTGGGTCGTCATGGTCCAGGAACAGGCCGATCAGCGGGTCCGAGAACAGCCAGAACACCATGGCGAACCCCAGCATTACCGTCGCGCCAAAGGTAATCCCGACCCGCCCGGCCAGCCGTGCGTCGAGTAACTGACCGCCGCCGTAGTGCAAGCCGATGCGCATGGTCACGGCATAGGACATGCCCGCCGGCACCATGAACGCCACCGAGACGATTTGCAGGGCAATCTGATGCGCGGCCAACTGCGTACTGCCCATGGTGCCCATGCACAGCGCAGCGAAGGCGAACAACCCGACTTCCACCGCATAGGTGCCGCCAATCGGCAGGCCCAGGCGCCACAGTTCGCGCAAATAGTGCAGGTTGGGACGCAGCAGGCCCTTGCCCAGTGGATAGGCCGCGTAGGCACGGTTGTATTTGATGTACCACAACAGTGCCAGGGCCATGCAGTTGGCGACAATCGCGGTGACCAGGCCAATGCCCATCAGGCCCAGCTTGGGCAGGCCGAACATGCCTTCGATCAATGCATGGTTGAGCAGGTAGTTGATCACCGTGCCGCACAGGCTGATCACCATGACCGGCGTGGCTTTGCCGATGGCGCTGGTGAAGCCGCGCAGGGCCATGAACGTCAGGTAGCCGGGCAGGGCGAACGGCAGGATCATCAGGAACTGGCCGGCCGACTGCACGTTGGTTTCGGTCTGGCCGAACAGCAGCAGCACTGGCTTGAGGTTCCACAGCAGCAAGCCGGCCACCAGCGCCATCAGCCAGGCCAGCCAGAGCCCGGCCTGAGTCAGGCGGGTGGCACCTTCGATGTCGCCGGCGCCCTGGCGAATAGCGACCAGGGTGCCCACGGCGGCAATCACGCCGATGCAAAAGATCGACACAAACGAATAGCTCGCCGCACCCAGCCCGCCGCCGGCCAGGGCTTCG
This sequence comes from Pseudomonas sp. TAE6080, assembly GCF_018732265.1. NCBI lineage: Bacteria > Pseudomonadati > Pseudomonadota > Gammaproteobacteria > Pseudomonadales > Pseudomonadaceae > Pseudomonas > Pseudomonas sp. TAE6080. Next base: position 66,108 of record NZ_JAHIDY010000002.1, on the reverse strand, counting down.
GGGCTCAGGCGGGCCATCATCAGGGTGTCGGTCAGCACCATCAGCATGTGCGCCAACTGTGAGGCAATCAACGGCCCTGACAGCCGCAGAATGGCCCAGAGTTCGGTACGCGCCGGATGCTGCATGATCATCACGCTCAATAATTCAGGAAGGGGTGCAAGGGTTGATTCTCGGCGCTCTCAGCGCTTTGCACAAAGGGATAAATGCGATCGTTCGCATGATTAAAACTCATGCAAGGATGATTCTGGTAGGGTTTCGGGATCGTGCCGTCGGAGTTTTCCTCATGTCTCGCCGTCTTCCTCCGCTGTATGCCTTGCGCGCATTTGAAGCTGCCTCCCGGCACAACTCCTTCACCCGCGCGGCCGAGGAGTTGTCGATTACCCAAAGTGCGGTCAGCCGGCATATCCGCACCCTGGAAGAGCACTTCGCCTGCCGCCTGTTCCAGCGCAGCGGGCGCACCTTGCAGCTCACCGAGTCGGCACGCCTGCTGCTGCCGGGCGTGCGTGAAGGGTTTGCCGCCCTGGAGCGCGCCTGCCATACCTTGAATGCCGAAGATGACATCCTGCGCATGAAGGCCCCGTCCACCTTGACCATGCGTTGGTTGCTGGCGCGGTTGAGTCGCTTCCGGCACCTACAGCCGGGCAATGAGGTGCAGTTGACCAGCGCGTGGATGAGCATCGATGAAGTGGACTTCAATCAGGAGCCGTTCGACTGCGCGGTCCTGCTCAGCGATGGGCATTTTCCTGCGGACTGGGAGGCCAGTTACCTGTTTCCCGAGTTGCTGATCCCGGTAGGCGCCCCGAATTTGCTCAACGATGGCCCCTGGGATGTGGCGCGCCTGGCCAGCGCTGAACTGCTGCACCCCACGCCGGATCGCCGTGACTGGCGACGTTGGCTGCAACGCACGGGATTGGCTGCGCGGGTGGCGATCAAGGGTGGGCAGGTGTTCGATACGCTGGAACTGGGCATGATTGCCGCTGCCCGGGGCTATGGTGTGTCCATGGGCGATCTGCTGATGGTGGCCGAAGATGTCGCCCAGGGACGCTTGAGCCTACCGTGGCCGACCGCAGTGGCCAGCGGCGAAAGCTATTACCTGGTTTGGCCGAAGACCCGTCCCGGCGGTGAGCGCCTGCGCCGGTTGTCGGACTTCCTGCAAAGCGAGGTCCGGGCCATGGAATTGCCGGCGGTCGAGCAACTCGACTGAATCGATGCAGCGCCCGCAAACCCTGTGTTTGGGTGATACCCCTGTGATTTGCTCAAGTATTGATCCAGGCCGCCGAAGTAAGGGGTGTCGGAGCCGCCAATACGCCGCGGCCCAGCGTGCCCCCTATTTCAAGAAATTCGCCGATTAGCGCTATGAGATCAGGATGATCCGGCCTCGGCCAGGAGCTGTCATGTCTCAACCCCGCGCCCGCATAGCTTCGCAACTGGGCCTTGCCCTGGCGGTCATATTGGCTGTCGTGATCAGCGGCAGCACCGTGTTTGCCCTGCGTTCCCTTGATTCGGCCAACCTGCAGACCCGCGAAGAACACCTGGCCAGCGAAGCGCGTTTGCTCGCCGACCAACTCAATACCTTCCACAGCACCTTGCGCGAAAGCACCCAGCGTTTGAGCGGGCTATTCGAAAAGCGCTTCGGCGCCGGTTTGAGCGTACGCCCCGAGCAGAGGGTGAACGTAGCCGGGGTGCAGACCCCGAGCCTGTACCTGGGCGATGAAGTGCTGAACAACAACTTCGACGAAGTCGATGAGTTCAAGCAGATGTCCGGCGGCGTGGCCACGGTGTTTGTGCGCAGTGGCGAAGATTTCATCCGCATCAGCACCTCCCTGACCAAACAGGACGGCAACCGCGCCATCGGCACGGTGCTGGATCGCCAGGGGCCGGCCTACCAGCGCCTGCTCGCCGGGCAGAGCTACATTGGCCGCGCGGTGCTGTTCGAACGTTCCTACATGACCCAGTACAGCCCGGTACGCGATGCCAGCGGCAAGGTGATCGCGGTGTTGTTTATCGGCTTTGACTACACCGATGCGCAGAACGCCCAGTTCGCCAACCTCAAGCGTTTCCGCATTGGCCAGACCGGCTCGCTGGCGCTGCTGGACGAGCAAAAACACTGGCTGGTGCCGCCTGCCGGTGTGCAGGCGTTGGAGCAGGCGGTGCCCGTGATCCTGGAGTTGGCGCAAAAACCTGGCCAGGGACGTTTCTGGAGTGACCAGAGCGAAGACTTCTACAGCGTTGCGGTGCCGTTTGACGGTGGCCCGTGGTCGGTAGTGGCGAGCATGCCCAAGGCCGAGATTCGCGCCGTGACCTGGGCGGTGGGTATCCGCCTGGTGATCGGCAGTGTGTTGGCGATGCTGCTGGCCGTGGGCGCGGCGGTCTGGTTGCTGCGCAGCAAGTTGCAGCCCCTGGGCGATCTGGTGCGCCAGGCCGAGGCCCTGGGCGCGGGTGATCTGAGTGCGCGGCTGAATGTGTCCAGCCATGACGAAATCGGTCAGTTGGCACGCAGTTTCAACCAGATGGGCGAGGCCCTGTCGACCATGGTCTCGCATATCCGCAAGGCGGCCGAGGAGGTCAATAGCCGTGCCCAGGCGCTGTCGGGCCTTTCGGGTGGGGCCTATGAAGGCATGGAGCAGCAGTCCGGCGAGATCACCAGCATGGCCGGCGCGGTGGAAGAGTTCAGCGCGACCTCGTTGAACATCGCCGACAACATGGGCAATACCGAACGCCTGGCCCAGGAAAATGCGCAGCAGACCCGCATCGGGCGTGATTCGATGCAGGAGGCGTCGTCGTCCCTGGAGCATATCGCCACGGCACTCAACAGCACGGCCACAGTGATCAATACCCTGGGCCAGCGCTCCCAGGAAATCGGTGGGATTGTCGGGGTGATCACCTCGATTGCCGACCAGACCAACCTGCTGGCGTTGAACGCCGCCATCGAGGCGGCAAGGGCCGGGGAGCAAGGGCGTGGGTTTGCGGTGGTCGCCGATGAAGTGCGCAACCTGGCGTCGCGTACCCGTCAGGCCACCGATGAAATTTCCGGGATGATCCAGAGCATCCAGCAGGAAACCGGCAATGCCATCAGCACCATGGAGCAGGGTAATGTGCTGATGCAGGAAGGCCTGTCGCGCAATGCCGACGTCGCGTCGGCCCTGGCACGCATTGACGAACAAAGCCGCTCGGCCGGCCAGCAGTTTGCCGCGATCACCACCGCCACCCAGGAGCAGAGCAGCACCGCAACCCTGCTCAGCAGCAACCTGCAGAGCATCGCCCTGGCCAATAGCGAGCAGCGTGAAGTGGTGTCGAACCTGGCCGTTACCGCCAAGGAACTGGAGACCCTGGCGGCAGGGTTGCGCCAGGAAGTGGATCGGTTCCGCTAAGGCTGATCAGTCCCCCAGCCCCGGGTCCACCCGTTTGCCGATGTCCTTGAGCCGCGCCAGTTGATCAACCATCCCTGGCGCTTCGTCGAGGCTGCTGACAAAGGTCCACAGATAGGTCATCACTGCATAGATATGGCCGGCCTTGACCGCAGGCGACAAGGCCAGTTGGCTGATCGCGACGATGAACAGCAGCGCGGCCAGCGCGCCGATGAACAGGTAGGCAGCGGCCTCGCGGTCCGACAGCCAGATCCGCAGGCGCGACAGCAGTTGATAATGGCGTCGCAGGGTTTGGGCGCCGACTTTCTCTACCAGGCCGATCTCCTTCTCCAGGCGGTTGTTCAACCGTTCGTGCAGTTGCTCGTTACGACGGGCAAAGCGCGGCAGCAGGGTGATGCATATCGCCAGCGCGGCAAAACAAGCCAGGCCAACCCAAGGTTCAATCACCAATAACATCACGGCTGCACCGACGATGGACACCAAGGCCGTTGCAATAATTGGCACATGTTTTTCGAAGAAATCGACAAAGTCCCGCGCCAGTACCACCCGCGCGGCGGCCTTTGACGTGCTGTGATTTTGCAGGCGCTGATTGAGAATCACCGGTACGGCAAGATCGGCGTAGATCCGGGTGAAGGTGCGGGTATCCAGGGCCCGGCGTGCGGCACCGACTACCCAGAAAGCCATCACCACCGCCGCATAGAACAACGCACTGCCGGCATCGCCGCGCAGGATCGAGTCCACCGCAAAACCGGCAAACAGGGGATAGGCCAGCAGCAATGCGTTCTCCAGCGCGACCAGTGACAGCGTGCAGAACAGCTTGCCGGGATAGGCCTTGGCGATTGCCTTGAGGGTTTGGCTGGCGGATTGCTGGCCGATTTTCTTGCTTTCTTCGATCAGGATGTGTGGCGTTACGGATGGCATGGGTGCACCAAAGGAGTAATAGGCGCTACTATTGAGCGACCGCTCAAGTATCCTTGAGCAGTCGCTCAAAAAGCAAGCGCCGCTTATCTGCCGGTGCCCGTAAGGAATTGCCCATGTCGCGTATCGACCGTAAAGACCAGATCATCGCTGCTGCCCTGGAGCTGTTTCGCAGCAAGGGTTTTGCCGATGTCTCCACCCGCGACCTGGCGGAGCATGCCGGATTGTCCCGCAGCCACGTGTATCACTACTTCAGCGACTGGAAAGAACTGCGCCGCGAAGCATTCATCCGCTTTGCCAATGAGCAACTGGACGAAGTGCGCGCGCCGTTGGCGGATGCACCGCCGCTTGAGGCCCTGGTGGGCTTCCTGCGTGGCTGCCTGCCATGCACCGCCGATGCTGGCTGGGCACTCTGGCTGGATGCCTGGGATGAAGCGATGCATGACGCGGAACTGGCCCAGGCGTATCTGCTGATCAATGCCCAGTGGCAAGCCATGCTCGCCGAAGTGATCGAGCAGGGGATCGCCACCGGGGTGTTTCGCTGCGATTCGTCCAGCCGTGCTGCACGCCAGATCTTTGCCGTGACGATGGGCTATACCGATGACCTGTTGCTCAAACCCTCTGTTGAGTCGGCAGAAGCTGTGCTGGAGGAGGTGATGGAAGTTGCGGGGCTGTTGCTGGATTTGCCCAGGGCGCTTTAATTCATGGCTGCCGGCCGGTACTGCAACGCTTCGGCCAAATGATTGCGCGTGATGCTGTCTGCCTGCTCCAGATCCGCCAGGGTGCGTGCGACCTTGAGTAGCCGATGAGCTGCGCGCAACGACAAGGTCAGACGCTCGCAGGCGGTTTCCAGCCAGCCTTCATCGACTTTTGAGAGCAGGCAGTGGCGCCGCAGGCCCGTCAGGTCGAGGAAGGCATTTGCACAACCCTGGCGTTGCTGCTGGCGATCCCTGGCGCTGGCGACAAGGGCTGAAGCGCTGGCCGTGTCATTGCCGGTTTGCCTGGCCGGGTTCAGTGCGGTGCTTTCCCGGGCGACGGTCAGGTGCAGGTCGATGCGGTCCAGCAACGGCCCGGAGAGTTTGTTGCGGTAGCGCTGGATCTGTTCCGGCGTGCAACGGCAGCGCCCGCTGGGTTCGCCCAGGTAGCCGCAGGGGCAGGGGTTCATCGCCGCGACCAGTTGAAACCTCGCCGGGAAGCTCACGCGGTCGCGCGCGCGGGAAATCACGATATGCCCGGACTCCAGCGGCTCGCGCAGCACCTCAAGTACCTTGCGATCAAACTCCGGCAATTCATCGAGAAACAGCACCCCGTGATGGGCCAGGGTGATTTCCCCAGGCTGGGGTTTCGAACCGCCACCTACCAGCGCCGGCCCGGATGCTGAATGGTGCGGCTGACGGAATGGCCGGTGGGGCCAGTGGCTCAAAGGGGCGAGGCTGACCACCGACTGGATCGCCGCCACTTCCAGGGCTTCTTGTTCGCTCAGCGGCGGCAGCAAGCCGGGCAGGCGGCTGGCGAGCAAGGTCTTGCCGGTGCCGGGTGGTCCGCTGAACAGCAGGTTGTGGGCACCGGCTGCGGCAATCAGCAGCGCGCGCTTGGCGGCAAGTTGGCCCTGCACTTCGCTCAGGTCCGGGTACGGCTTGTTCAGGTACAGCAACCCGTCGGACTTGTAAGGTTCGATCGGCACCAGCCCATTCAGGTGTGCCACCACTTGCAGCAGGTGATCCACTGCAATCACCTTCAGCCCGGAGGCCAGGCACGCCTCCTCGGCATTGGCCCGAGGCACGATCAGTGTGCGCCCGGCCTTGCGTGCAGCCAGGGCCGCCGGTAATACGCCTTTCACCGCTCGCACCTCGCCGGACAGGGCGAGTTCGCCAAGACACTCCACGTCATCCAGCTCCAGCGCGGGCACCTGCACACTGGCCGCGAGAATCCCCAAGGCAATCGCCAAGTCAAAACGCCCGCCGTCCTTGGGCAGGTCGGCGGGCGCCAGGTTGAGGGTGATGCGGCGTGCGGGGTACTGCAGCGCGCTGTTGAGAATGGCGCTGCGCACGCGGTCCTTGCTTTCCTTGACGGCGGTCTCCGGCAGGCCCACCAACGTCAGCGACGGCAAGCCATTGGCCATATGCACTTCGACCGTGACGGCAGGGGCTTCGACGCCGATCTGGGCGCGGCTGTGGACGATGGCGAGGGACATGCTCGATCCTTGAAATGGGCGACCGCTTCCTGCGGGTTTTTCAAGGGTAGACGAGGGAGGGGAAGATGCCGTGCGCAGGTTTTACAGAACGTATCCATGTAGGAGCGAGCTTGCTCGCGAAAAACGTCAACGATAACGCGGGGCTTCTGGATGCACGCGGCGTTCTCAGGTTTTTCGCGAGCAAGCTCGCTCCTACAGGGGCGGCGTGTTATTGCTCGCTGGGATTCAGCCGTGCTTCCAGCTCCGCCACCTTCGCTTCCAGGCTCTCCAACCGCGCGCGGGTGCGGGCCAGGACCACCATCTGGCTGTCGAATTCCTCGCGGCTGACCAGGTCCAGTTTGCTGAACCCGCTTTGCAGCAGCGCCTTGAACTGGCTTTCGATTTCATTGCGGGGCAGCGGGGTGTCGCCGCTGAACAGGCGAGAGGCGTGGCCGCTCAGGGCGTCGAGGAGGTCTTTGGGCGCGAGCATGGGAAACATTCCGGAAAACAGTTGGTCGGCAGTGTATCACGCAGTGCCTATAGTCTTTTTCATGTGCCCTGCGCACGGTTTTCGCGCATTGGCCTGAATGGTGGTGCACTGTTTTTGTGCGTATCCAGGCCGCTGCACGGGCCCATGGGTGGACGTAAGCCGGCAACGGATTGATTTCAGTGATTTTTACGGAGCTGGCAAGGTTTCTGCTTAGACGATCATGACCCATGCACTGATGCAGTCGCTGTGACGAATGCAGTGCGCTGACGGACCAGGGTACATGTTTCGTCACCAACGGTTAGCTGGCGTCGCAAAGGCAATTGCCGAGGCGACGATGCGTTACAAAGCCAGGCACTGCGCTTAGACTTGAGACGGGTTTGTTTTCCTGGGGCAAGTCCACCAATTCGGGAGAGAGTTTTCATGAAGCTAGTCACTGCCATCATCAAGCCGTTCAAGTTGGACGATGTACGCGAGTCACTGTCCGAGATCGGCGTGCAGGGCATTACCGTCACTGAGGTCAAAGGCTTCGGTCGGCAGAAGGGTCATACCGAGCTGTATCGCGGCGCGGAATACGTAGTCGATTTCCTGCCGAAGGTGAAGATTGATGTCGCCATTGACGACAAGGATCTTGATCGGGTTATCGAGGCGATAACCAAGGCGGCCAACACCGGCAAGATCGGTGACGGCAAGATCTTCGTGGTCAATCTGGAACAGGCTATTCGCATCCGTACCGGCGAAACCGATACCGACGCAATCTAAGCCGCCAAACCCCAACGCCCCAGGAGAAAACAATATGACTCTGCGTAAATTCGCAGGGCTAGGAGCCCTGTTGTCCATCGTAATGCCCAGCCTGGCCATGGCGGCAGACGAAGTGGCGGCTCCAGTCCTCAACTCCGGCGACACCGCCTGGATGCTGACAGCCACCGCATTGGTGCTGTTCATGACCATCCCTGGCCTCGCGCTGTTCTACGGCGGCATGGTCCGCTCCAAGAATATTCTTTCCGTGATGATGCAGTGTTTCGCCATTACCGGTCTGATCAGCATCCTGTGGGTCGTCTACGGCTACAGCATTGCGTTCGACACGACTGGCATGGAGCAGGGCGTCGTCAACTTCAACTCGTTCTTCGGCGGCATGGGCAAGGCGTTCCTGGCGGGTGTCACTCCGTCCAGCATCACAGGCCCTGCGGCGCTGTTCCCGGAAGCGGTGTTCATTACCTTCCAGATGACCTTCGCGATCATCACCCCGGCGCTGATCGTCGGTGCGTTTGCTGAGCGCATGAAGTTCTCCGCCATGCTGCTGTTCATGGCCATCTGGTTCACCCTGGTCTATGCGCCGATCGCGCACATGGTCTGGAGCGGCAACGGTGGCCTGATGTGGGACTGGGGCGTGCTGGACTTCGCTGGCGGCACCGTGGTGCACATCAACGCCGGTGTGGCTGGCCTGGTAGCGTGCATCGTGCTCGGCAAGCGTAAAGGCTACCCGACTACGCCGATGGCCCCGCATAACCTGGGCTACACCCTGATCGGTGCGGCAATGCTGTGGATCGGCTGGTTCGGCTTCAACGCCGGCTCCGCTGCAGCGGCCAACGGCACGGCCGGCATGGCGATGCTGGTGACCCAGATCGCCACCGCTGCTGCGGCACTGGGCTGGATGTTCGCCGAGTGGATCACCCACGGCAAACCAAGCGCCCTGGGCATCGCCTCCGGTGTGGTTGCCGGCCTGGTGGCCGTTACGCCGGCCGCCGGTACCGTGGGCCCGATGGGCGCCCTGGTGATCGGCCTGGCTTCGGGTGTGATCTGCTTCTTCTGCGCCACCAGCCTCAAACGCAAGCTGGGCTACGATGACTCCCTGGATGCCTTCGGTGTGCACGGTGTCGGCGGTATCGTCGGCGCGATCCTCACTGGTGTGTTCGCAGCCCCGATCCTCGGTGGCTTCGGCACGGTGACCGACATCGCTGCACAGGTCTGGATCCAGGCCAAGGGCGTTGGTTTCACCGTGATCTATACCGGTATCGTGACCTTTGTGATTCTCAAGGCGCTGGACCTGACCATTGGCCTGCGGGTAACCGAAGAGGAAGAGGCTGTTGGCCTGGACCTGGCGGAGCACAACGAACGCGGCTACAACTTGTAAGTACGCTTGAAAAAAACATGCCCGGCTTGCCGGGCATTTTTTTGTCTGGTATTTGCTGTCATGAAAGCGTGTGAGATTTTTTGTGCCGAGTTTGTGATCGGATCCACAAGGTACTTTTCACTGTGCGAATGTCTTACAGGCATGTAGGCGTATTCGGCACTTTGTTTTTTCCCAGAGCGCGCTAGAATGCGCGCCGATGGGCGCATAACTGTAGGTGGCAACAGGCTCTGATTACTCTGCGGGCCAGGCCCCGGGTTATTTCAAGGGTAGCCTGTCGAGCCACCAACTGAGTTTGCCGGTCAAGTCCGGCCACTTGGTGATGGGCACATGGCAAAGCGTTTATCTGGACGAGCAGCGTGATCATGACGGTGCTCGTGAAGTCCTCGCCACTTTGCATGGTGATGGGGCATAAGCCACTGGTTATCCGGTGGACGTTGATTTTTTTCCGGCAGCCTTCGACAGATGGTGAAGCTGGGCTATAACTAATCTGCTTTTCGCAAGTCATGAGGTAGAACATGAGCGACGATGATCTGGAAAACGACGACCTCGAAGTAGGTGACGACGATGAAACCGAAGAAGGTCTTGAGGCGGCTGCCGAAGACGTAGCTGACGACGACGGCGGCGATGACGCGCCGGCCCCGACAGCCAAAGGCAAGGCCAAGGCTGCTGTGTCGGTTGACGAGTTGCCAAGCGTTGAAGCCAAGAACAAAGAGCGCGATGCGCTGGCCCGCGCGATGGAAGAATTCCTCGCCAAGGGCGGCAAAGTGCAGGAAGTCGAGGCCAACGTGGTGGCAGATCCACCGAAAAAGCCGGATAACAAGTACGGCAGCCGTCCTATCTGAGGTCGGTTACTTGCTTGCTGAAAAAGCCCGCCGTCGCTGCGGGCTTTTTCATGGGCGAAACAAATTTCGGTCGGCCACCGCAGCCCAAACCCAAATGTGGGTGTTACTACCAGCGGGTCAGCAGCTCCGGCAATTCGGCTAGGCTACGAATCTGCGCATCCGGCAATTTCTCGCCTTCCCAGGCCTTGCCCGTCGGGTTGAACCACACTGCCCGCAGCCCCGCCTGCTGCGCCCCGGCGATGTCATCACCCGGATGATCGCCAATATGCACCGCCGCACTGGCCTCCACTCCGCCACGCTGCAATGCTTCCTGAAACAAGCGCACATCCGGCTTGGCGATGCCGATATCTTCGGCCCGCAGGGCAAAGTGGAAGTAATCCGCCAGGCCCACGCGCTGTACATCGGCATTGCCATTGGTGATCACTCCCAGCAGAAAGTGTTGGCGCAGGGCATGAAGCATCGGCTCGGCTTCCGGGAATACCGTGAGCTGGTGTCGCGCGTGAATGAACGCCTCATAGCAGGTATCGGCCATTTGCGTAGCTTGCGGTTGTGGGTAACCGGCCTCTTCAAAGGCGTGCATCAGCACCCGGTGGCGCAGGATGCTGATCCGGTGTTTGAGCTCGGGATGACGCTGCAACACCTGCTGGCGCAGGCTGGCGAAATGCTCCAGGGGCAAGTCGCCGACCTTGGACGCATGGGTGGCCAGCCATTGGCGCATCGATGCTTCGGCGCTGATGATGACGGGGACGTTATCCCACAGGGTATCGTCCAGGTCGAAGGTGATTAGCTTGATACTCATGAGTCGCCGCCTTTAACGCGTTTGGCCCGTGGATGGGCGCTGTCGTACACCGTCGCCAGGTGCTGGAAGTCCAGGTGGGTGTAGATCTGGGTGGTCTTGATATCCGAGTGGCCGAGCAGTTCCTGCACCGCGCGCAAGTCTTGTGATGATTCCAGCAGGTGGCTGGCAAAGGAGTGCCGCAGCATGTGCGGATGCAGGTTTTGCCCCAGCTCCCGCTCGCCGGCGGCCTTGACCCGCAACTGAATGGCCCGTGGCCCGAGGCGTCGGCCTTGCTGGCTGACAAACACCGCAGCGTCCGGCGGATTGCTCAAGGCCCGCAGGGGCAGCCATATCAGCAGGGCGTCGCGGGCTTTTTTGCCGATGGGCAGCACGCGGGTCTTGCTGCCTTTGCCGTGCACTTGCACCAGGCCATCGGCCAGGTCCAACTGATCGAGGTTGAGGCTGGTCAGCTCCGACAGGCGCAGGCCCGAAGAGTAGAGCAGCTCCAGGATCGCCTGGTCACGGTGCGCCAGGAAGTCATCCTCGACCGCGCCATCCAGCAGTTGCAGGGTGCGATCGGCATCCAGGGTCTTGGGCAGGCGGCGTTCGCCCTTGGGCGGTGCCAGGCCGTTGGCCGGGTCGTGATCGCACAGGCCTTCGCGGTTGAGGTAGTGATAGAGGCCGCGCACCGCTGACAGCAGGCGCGCCAGGCTGCGTGAGGATTGGCCTTGCTGGTGCAGGCGGGCAATCAGGCTGCGCAGGCCCTGGATATCGAGGGCCTTCCAGCTGCCGATCTGTTGTTTCTCGCAGAACGCCAGGACCTTGTTCAAGTCCCGCCGATAGGCTTCCAGCGTATGGGGAGACACCTGGCGCTCGCTGCGCAGATGAGCGCAGTAGGCGTCCAGTTGTCGTTCCATGGCTAGCGCACCGCGCGCAGGGCGGTGGTGAAGCGCGGCAGGCTGCGGCTCAACACTTCGGCAATGTAGGTCAAAAACAGCGTGCCTACGGTGCTCTTGTAGTGCTGCGGATCACGGCTGGCGATGGCCAGGACGCCGTGCAAGCCTTGATGGCTGAGGGCGACTACGGCAGTAGAGCCGATCTGCACGCGCTGGTCCTCGCCAAACAGGAAGTCCAACTCATGCTCACGCAGGGTGCCGCTGATGGTCTTGCCTTCCGACAGCAGGCCACCAATGGCGGTCTGCGCCTCGCTGCCCTTGACCCAGCGCCCAACCGGCATCGGGTTGTCGCTGAACAGGATCAGGCTGACAAACGGCACCTGGAAGTCCTGGCGCAGGCTGTCTTCGACGGCAATGGTCAGGTCTTCCAGGCTGCCTGCATCCAGCAGCGCCAGGATCAGGCGGCGGGTCTTGTCGAACAGACGGTCGTTGTCGCGGGCCACGTCCATCAGTTGCGAGAGTCGATGGCGCATCTCGATGTTGCGCTCGCGCAGGATTTTCATCTGCCGCTCCACCAGCGACACGGTATCGCCGCGCTGGTGGGGAATGCGCAAGGCCGGCAGCAGTTCTTCGTGTTCGACGAAGAAGTCCGGATTAGCCTCCAGGTAAGCGGCGACGGCCGCTGCCTCCAGGCTTTCGCAAGGGGATCCTTCGGGCTGCTTGGCGGGAGCCTGGGGCTTATCGGTCATTGGCGAGGCGCTCTCATAGACGGACTTGTCCTTCGTATACACGGGATGCCGGGCCGGTCATTTTCACCGGTTGGCCTGGGCCTGCCCATTCGATGGACAGGCGTCCGCCGGGCAGGTCGATCAACAGTGGCGAATCCATCCAGCCCTGGCTGATCGCAGCCACGGCAGCGGCGCAGGCGCCAGTGCCGCAAGCCTGGGTTTCCCCGGCGCCGCGCTCCCACACACGCAGTTGCGCACGGGAGCGGTCGATGACCTGCAGGAAACCGACGTTGACCCGTGCCGGAAAGCGCGGGTGATGTTCGATCTTCGGCCCCAGTTCATGCACCGGCGCATTGTTGATGTCGTTGACCCGCAGCACGGCATGGGGGTTGCCCATGGACACGGCTGCCACCTCGACGACGGTGCCGTCGACATCCAGCGGATAACTCAGCGCCTGGGCGTCAGCCTGGAACGGAATATCGGCTGGTACCAGGCGTGGGGCGCCCATATCGACGCTGATCTGGCCGTCGCTGCGGATATCCAGTTCGATAATGCCGCTTTTGGTCTCGACGCGAATCTGCCGTTTGGCGGTCAGGCGCTTGTCCAGCACAAAACGGGCGAAGCATCGCGCACCGTTGCCGCACTGTTCCACTTCGGAACCGTCGGAGTTGAAGATCCGATAACGGAAATCCACCTCCGGGTTGCTCGGCGCCTCGACGATCAGCAACTGATCGAAGCCGATGCCGGTATGGCGGTCGCCCCACAGCTTGGCGTGCTTGGGCAGGATGTGCGCGTGCTGGCTGACCAGGTCAAGGACCATGAAGTCATTGCCCAGGCCGTGCATCTTGGTAAAACGCAGCAGCATGGGATTACTCCGGCAGCAGGCTTTCGCCAGCAAACAACTCGGCTACCGTCTCGCGGCGACGCACTTCAAACGCTTGATCACCGTCCACCAACACTTCGGCGGTACGCCCGCGGGTGTTGTAGTTGGAGCTCATGACAAACCCATAGGCACCGGCCGAATGCACGGCCAGCAGATCGCCTTCTTCCAGGGCCAGTTCACGGTCCTTGGCCAGGAAGTCGCCGGTCTCGCAGATCGGGCCGACGATGTCATAGGCGCGGGCAACGCTTGCGCGCGGCGTCACGGCGGTGACATTCATCCAGGCCTGGTACAGCGCCGGGCGGATCAGGTCGTTCATCGCCGCATCGACGATGGCGAAATCCTTGTGTTCGGTGTGCTTGAGGTACTCGACCTGGGTCAGCAGCACGCCCGCATTGGCGACAATATAGCGGCCCGGCTCAAACATCAGCGTCAGGTCGCGGCCTTCGATGCGCTCGCGCACGGCCTGGATATAGTCGGCAATCAGCGGCGGCTCTTCATCGCGATAACGCACGCCCACGCCACCACCGAGGTCGATGTGGTGCAGGTAGATGCCGCACTCGCCGAGGCGGTCGATCAGTGCCAGCAGGCGATCGAGGGCGTCGATGAACGGTGGCAAAGTGGTCAATTGCGAGCCGATATGGCAGTCCACACCCAGCACTTCCAGGTTTGGCAACTGGGCGGCACGGATGTACACGTCTTCGGCGTCGGCAATGGCGATGCCGAACTTGTTTTCTTTGAGACCGGTGGAAATGTACGGGTGGGTGCCGGCATCGACGTCCGGGTTGACGCGCAGGGAGATCGGCGCACGCACGCCCATCTCGGCGGCTACCACTTGCAGGCGCTCCAGCTCGTCGGTGGATTCGATGTTGAAGCAATGCACGCCTACTTCCAGGGCGCGGCGCATGTCTTCGCGGGTCTTGCCGACACCGGAGAACACGATTTTGTCAGCCTGGCCGCCAGCGGCCAGTACACGTTCCAGCTCGCCACGGGACACGATGTCGAAACCAGCGCCCAGGCGCGCCAGGACATTGAGCACGCCGAGGTTGGAGTTGGCCTTGACCGCGTAGCACACCAGGTGCGGTACGCCGTCGAGCGCATCGGTAAAGGAGCGGTATTGCGCTTCGATGTGGGCACGGGAGTACACGTAGGTCGGGGTACCGAAGCGTTCGGCAATCGCGGACAGCGCCACGCCTTCCGCGAACAGCTCGCCGTCCCGGTAGTTAAAAGCGTCCATGATGTTCCCTTAGTTGGTGTCGTGCTTGTGCGCTTTGGATTGCGACGTTTGCGCCTGTTCATTCGGGTCTTTGCTGTCATCGGGCAGGTACAGCGGGCCTTTTTGACCACAGGCACTGACGAGGCAAGCGACCGCGACGAGCGCAGCAAGGGAAGAGATCAGGCGCTTCATGGCTAAATCCTTGAATATGCATTAATTGCGCCCGAGTATACCGACCACCCGCCAGCTTGCCTATGCGCCGGGACACCCGTCCGGCGGGGCTTTGCCGAGTATGTCGTGAAGTGGCCTACATCCATCGCGGATATTTCACGCGGCTGACGGGAATGAAATCGGTATCCTTTGCAATCATCATGGCGCGTCCGTATTGTGCGCCGCTTGAGCGTGAGTAGACACTTTTTGAGGTTCCCACCATGAGTTTGACCGAAGCCCGCTTCCACGACCTGGTCGATGCGACCCAGCAAGTGCTGGAGGATATTTTCGATGAAAGTGGCGAAGACCTGGATCAGGAGAACTCCGCCGGTGTGCTCACCGTCAAGTTCGAGAATGGCAGCCAACTGATCTTCAGTCGCCAGGAGCCGCTGCGTCAGCTCTGGTTGGCGGCGCGCTCCGGCGGCTTTCACTTCGACTACGACGAAGAAAGCGAGCGTTGGATGTGTGACAAGAGTGAAGAACAACTGGGCGAGATGCTTGAGCGCATTGTGCGTGAGCAGGCGGATGTCGAGTTGGAATTCGAAGGTCTCTGATCGTGAGCCAGCCCGCTACCGTCCGCCCGCCCAAGCCGCTGTTCAGTAATGTCAGCCCGGCAGTGCCGTCACCTTGTATCAGTTTGTGTCGGCTGGATGAGCAAAAAGTCTGCCTTGGCTGCTTCCGACACGTGGAAGACATCCGGGAATGGCGCTCCGCTGACGATCAGCGGCGCCGCGTGATTGTCGCCCAGGCCGAGCAACGCAAGGCCGGCGCCTGACCTTCAGGCCGGCCCATCTTGTTTATTTGTTGTGCTGTGGTAGTGTCCGGGTACGCCTCAACTCATCGAGGTCCGTGAGAACCCCGCCTTTTCCTGGCGGGGTTTTGCTTTTTTGTGCAGAAAAAAAGGAGACTGCCGCAATCATGACTGCACCTTCCATCATCCTCACCCGTCTCGATGTGCAACGTCTTGAGCAACTGATCGACCGTATGGACGACAAATTGCCAGGCGTCATCGCCCTGCAAGCCGAACTTGACCGCGCTGACGAAGTGGTCGGCCACGATGAAGTGCCTGCCGGTGTCGTGACCATGAACTCCAGCGTGCATTGCCGTGAGCAAAGCAGCGGCAAGGACTATCACCTGACCCTGGTCTACCCCAAGGATGCGAATGCCGACGAAGGCAAAATTTCGATCCTGGCCCCGGTGGGCAGTGCGTTGCTGGGCCTGCAAGTCGGCCAGCATATCGATTGGCCAGCCCCGGGCGGCAAGACCCTCAAGCTTGAGTTGCTGAGCGTCGAAGGCCAGCCCAAGGACGGCGGCGCGTTCCCACTCTAAACCTGGTTCAACGCCTGGTTGAGCGCCTGCTCCAACTCGGCCTTGTAGCGCAGGTACAGATTGCTCGGGCTTTGAACATCACCGAGCAGGCCGGACAGGTCCAGGTCGGTGATGTAGCAACGATAGCGCTCGGTTTCCCGGCGCTGCCCGACGATCTCCTGGGCGACGACTGCAAACAGTTGGTCGCCAAATTCCAGTTCGCAAAACTCCCGCTGATTGCAGTACAGGGTAATCCCCACCTGCCCTGGCGCACCTTTGCCGATAATTGCCTGCACGTCGTAGAACGGTTTGTTGGCCGGCGTCTGGGGCGCGGGTCGTGGCTCGACCCGACGGGCGCGGCCGCCTGCCGATGACAGTTGGTAATACAGCACCTGCACAGCCCCCAGTGGCTGCTGCGGGTCCAGCGGTGACAGCGCGTCACGCCGATAAATGACCGATTGCAGGAAGCGTTGCAATGGCACCAACAGGCTCTGTTCATCGTGAAACGGCAGGCACTGTTGCCAGAGGGCATTGAACTCGTCGAGCACGTACAGCTCGGCGAAGCCCTCGTTGATGCGATAAAACACTTGCACACAATCGGCCTGGCCCATGGGCAGCAAGGCTGCCAGGTCGTGGTCTTCGAGAGCCATGGCATCCAGGTGCAGCGGGCTGTAGCTGGCCAATTCTTCGCTGAGGTAATCCACCAGCGCCTGCTGGCTGGCAAGTGGCACGTGAGTGGCTTGCCCCGGGGCCAGTTCCATGACGTGATAATGCTGTTGCACCTGGATCAGGTAGCGGTGGTTGAGCTGGCTGAGCATCAGGTTTTGCGCGGTATCGAAAATCTCTTCCACACGCTGGGCAATGAACTGTGCCCGGTTGTGGCAGAAACAGCGCACCCGCAGCCGTGGCAGTTGGTTGCGCGGCAACTGGTTCAGATAGTCGCGTAGGCAGTCGAGCAGGGCGTGGGGCCCCTCGTAGCGGCTGACCATCACCTCGTTCCAGCTGTTGAGCGTCACCTGATCCAGGGTCAGCACCAGGTTTTCCCTGACGCCGGCGTAACTCAACGAGTCGGTGCGCTCGGTGGTCATCAGGATATTCAAATCGCGGTGGTGCTTGAGCGGGTCGACACCGACGTTGACCAGCAGTAGCACTTCATCGGGTATCGCTGTGCGCAGCAAGCGCTCCTCATCGACTGCGGCCAGGGGCAGGGCGACGGTCTGTTGCAGGCTGCCCAGCAGGTTGAACAGCTCGAACTCGCTCAAGTCGCTGGTGCCCGGGTGCAAGGCCAGGCGGGTGCTGCTGTCGATCACACCGTTGCGATGGCACCAGGTGAGCATCTCCAGCAGGTCCCGGCTGCGTTTGATCGGGGCAAAATGCTCCCATTCCAGTGCGGTCAGGCTGCCGTTGTACAGGCCCCAATGGGACTGGCCCGGCTCCTTGCGGTTGGGCGAGTGGACCAGGGTGAGGGTGTCTTCGGCCAGGTCCGGGGCAATCCCGGGGTTGATGAACTCGACTTTGCCGGCCTTGCGTTCAAAGGCGGCGTACAGGCGCCGGCCCAGCACATTGAGGTCGCGTTTGTTGATTAGGCTGACGGTCTGCTCGGTGCGGGCGAACTGGGTCAGGAAGCGATAGCTGTAATTGAGCTCGTTGACCAGCGCGCGGCGCTCGGACGCCACCTGGCGCACTTTCCACTGGCTGCGGCTATCGAGCAGGGCCAGTTGTCGCGGGTCCCAGCCCCATTCATTGGCCAGACGCTCCAGCAGCGCACGTTGCCACCCGGTGGTGCGCTGGCCGGTGGTGAGCTTGCGGTTGACCTTCAGGTACAGGCTGCGCCGCACCAATTCCAGGCGCTCGGGCTCGTTGCGGCCCAGCAGGTATTCCTCGATACGCCGATAGACCACGATGTACGGGTCCAGCTCATCCAGATCCAGCTGGTTGGCGAACACCGCGCGTTTGAAGCGCAGGCTCAGGCACTGCACCTTGGGGTGCTCGCTGGCATACACCTCGGTCAGCAACAACTTGAGCACGGACTTATAGGGTGACTCGATGCCCTTGAACAGTTGCCACAAACCGGCGCCGATGAATTCTCCCGGTGGAATATGAGCCAGATGCCCGAGGTCGAGGGTTTCGTCGGCGCGGATAAAACGTTTGGAAATCAGCGCGTGGGTAAATTCGGCATAGCGCGCTTCTTCGTAGACCGGCACCAGCCACCAGATCGGCGTGCGCCCGGCCAGCCAGATAGCGGTGCGGTAGAACTCGTCCAGCAATAGATAGTGCTGGCTGGTACCGCAGTCATCCGAACTGAGCTGGGTATCGCGACCACCCTGTACAAAGCGCTTGGGTTCGATCAGGAAAAAGTGCGCCTCGGCCCCCATGCTCAGGGCCCAGGTCTCCAGCAACTGGCATTTCTTGCGCAATTCGCCCAGTTCGCTCTCGTCCAGGTCCTCGGCGTGGCAGACCCATACGTCCATATCGCTCTGGTCGGCTTGGGCCAGTGTGCCGAGGCTGCCCATCAGAAACAGACCGTGGATCGGGGTTGGCGGGTTGCCGTGGCGTGGCTTGTAGGAAAACGAGCGGGTCAGGCGTTGGGCTTCGGCCAGGACCTGGGCGTCCGGTTCAAAATTCGACAGCCCGGCCGGGGTGCTGCCCGAGACATAGCCAGGCAGCAGCGGGTGATTGACGTGGAAAAACAGCGGCAGCAGCGCCAGCACGCTTTGCTGGCGTGGGGTCAGGCCTTCGATGGCACGGGCCATGCGGCCTGCGTTGAGGGTCAGGAAACGCGCGCGCAGTTGGGCCAGTACCTTGCGGTCAATGCCTTCATCCAAGTCAGGGCGGATTTCATGGGTACTGGTCATGTCGAACTCAATGGCTCGCAGGGCCCGGCGTGGGCAGCCGTGTAGGAGTTTACAGACAGAACCGTAGGAGGTTTAAGAGGAATCTGTTTTTGACGTCAGAATTTTATCGCGGGCGCAGGAGTACCCGCGGAATCCATGAACAGAGGATCCCGTGGGCGATACGAGGTATCAAGCGGCTTCTTTGGTGGTCGCGGTGGTCAGAATCGTCAGCAAGGTCTGGGCTTGTTCTGCGGCGTCACGACCCAGGCTGGTCAGGTAGCCGCCATCTGGCTGGTCGATCAGTTTTTTCTCGAACAGGCGCTTGGCAGCAGCAATGGCAGTGGGAGCGGCGGTCTGGTGGACTTTCAGACCTTCCTGGGTGCTACCCAGGGAAAAAAGTGCAAGGATTTCCAGTTCGGCAACCAACTCAGGGGTATACGACATAAGGACTCCAGACGTTCTAGGAATTGTCAGACGCTAGCAGAGCCTAAGGTGAACGTACTTGAGCGAACTGTCCAGTGTGTAGGAGCAAGCTTGCACGCGAAAAGCGCTAACGTTGACGCGGGGCAGTTGAGTAACCGCGGCGCGCTCAGGTTTTTCGCGAACAAGCTCGCTCCAAAAAGGGCAGGGTTACTGGTTTTCGGGCGGCAGCTCTGGCAGTGCGCGCAGCGCCGTTTCATACCAATCGGTATTGAACGGGCGGTCTTCTTCCAGCATCGCGTCGATTTCGACGGCCAGCACGTGGGCCATCAGGTTCAGGATGTCTTCGCGCTCGTAGCCCACCAGGGTCAGTTTGTTGAACGTGGCCTTGGCCGCAGGCGGGTTGTCGCTTTCGATCTGGTTTTCGATCGCTTGGGTCAGGGTGGACTCGGCGAACTCTTCTTCGTCGTTGTCGATATCGGTTGGCTCGCTCATGGCAGCCTCCTGTCAGGAAAGGGCGCCAGTTTACCCCCATTCAGCCAGGTGATGCTGCTGGTCAGGTGGCTCATCACGATCTATAACCTACCCAGCCAACCCCCTGCACGGCCTGGAGGCTTTGTGATGCTCAAGCTCTACGGATTTTCGGTCAGTAACTACTACAACATGGTCAAGCTGGCGCTCCTGGAAAAGGGCTTGCCCTTCGAGGAAGTGCCGTTTTATGCCGGGCAAACCCCCGAAGCCCTGGCGGTGAGCCCGCGCGGCAAGGTGCCGGTGCTGAAGGTCGAAAAAGGCTTCATCAACGAAACCAGCGTGATTCTCGAATACCTCGAACAGACACAGTCGGGCCCGGCCCTGCTGCCTGGCGATGCGTTCCAGCGTGCCCAGGTGTTGGCGTTGTGCAGGGAAATCGAGTTGTACATCGAACTGCCAGCCCGCGCGTGTTATGCCGAGGCGTTCTTTGGCATGTCGGTGCCAGAGGCGATCAAGGACAAGTCCAGGGCCGAGCTGCTGCTGGGGATTGCGTCGCTGGGGCGCCACGGCAAGTTTGCGCCGTATGTGGCGGGGGAGAGTCTTACGCTGGCCGACTTGTACTTCCTGTACAGCGTGGACTTGGCGTGTGCGGTCGGTGGGAAGCTGTTTGGCCTGGATCTGTTGGCTGAGTTTCCGCAGGCCAGGGCCTTGCTGAAGAAGCTGCAAGACATGCCTAACGCCCAGCGAGTGGCGGCGGACAAGGAGGCGGCGATGCCAGCCTTCATGGCGATGATCGCGACGAAGAAGTAATAACTGTGGGAGCTGGGCTTGCCCGCGATGCAGGCACCTCGGTGTGTCAGTGACACTAAGGTGATGCTATCGCAGGCAAGCCAGCTCCCACACAAGCCTGCTCCCACAGTTGACCGAGGTAGATTGAAGGCCCCGGTCAAAGGTGGGAGCTGGCTTGCCTGCGATGCTTTTAGCGGCTGGCGAGCAGTGCCTGGCCGCGCGCAACGGCGGCCTTGA
Source organism: Pseudomonas sp. TAE6080 (assembly GCF_018732265.1). NCBI lineage: Bacteria > Pseudomonadati > Pseudomonadota > Gammaproteobacteria > Pseudomonadales > Pseudomonadaceae > Pseudomonas > Pseudomonas sp. TAE6080. Next base: position 45,419 of record NZ_JAHIDY010000002.1, on the reverse strand, counting down.
CCTGGGCCGGTGCGGTGCCGCCGATGTGGTTGCGGGCATTCACCGAACCTTCCAGGGTCAGCACCGCGAACACGTCCTGCTCGATCTGGTCGCTGAACTTACGCAGCTCTTCCAGGCTCATTTCCGCCAGGTCCTTGCCAGTGTCCACGCCGTATTTCACGGCATGCCCGACAATTTCATGGCAATCACGGAACGGCAGGCCACGGCGCACCAGGTAGTCCGCAAGGTCAGTGGCGGTGGAGAAACCGCGCAGGGCCGCTTCACGCATGATCGCGTGCTTGGGCTTGATCGCCGGGATCATGTCGGCAAACGCACGCAGCGAGTCGCGCAGGGTGTCGGCGGCGTCGAACAACGGTTCCTTGTCTTCCTGGTTGTCCTTGTTGTAGGCCAGGGGCTGGCCCTTCATCAGGGTCAGCAGGCCCATCAAGGCCCCGAAAACACGGCCGCTCTTGCCACGAACCAGCTCTGGCACGTCAGGGTTTTTCTTTTGCGGCATGATCGAACTGCCGGTGCAGAAACGATCCGGCAGGTCGATGAACTGGAACTGCGCGCTGGTCCACAGCACCAGTTCTTCGGAGAACCGCGACAAGTGCATCATCGCGATGCTGGCCGCGGCGCAGAACTCAATGGCGAAGTCACGATCCGACACGCCGTCCAGGGAGTTACCGCCGACTGCGTCAAAACCCAGCAGTTGCGCGGTGTATTCGCGGTCGATCGGGTAGGTGGTGCCCGCCAGCGCGGCGCTGCCCAGCGGCATGCGGTTGGCGCGTTTGCGGCAATCGACCAGGCGCTCGTAGTCGCGGCTGAGCATTTCGAACCAGGCCAGCAGGTGGTGGCCGAAAGTCACGGGCTGCGCGGTCTGCAGGTGGGTGAAGCCGGGCATGATGGTGTCCGATTCACGCTCGGCCTGCTCCAGCAGGCCTTTTTGCAGGCGGGTGATTTCGCCCAGGATCAAGTCGATTTCATCACGCAGCCACAGGCGGATATCGGTGGCCACCTGGTCGTTGCGGCTACGTCCGGTGTGCAGCTTCTTGCCGGTCACGCCGATGCGGTCGGTAAGGCGCGCCTCGATGTTCATGTGCACATCTTCAAGGTCCACGCGCCAGTCGAAGGTGCCAGCCTCGATTTCGCCACGGATGGTGGTCAGGCCATCGATGATGCTGTCGCGCTCGGCATCGGTCAGCACGCCGACCTTGGCCAGCATGGTGGCGTGGGCGATGGAGCCCATGATGTCGTGGCGATAGAGGCGCTGGTCGAAGGTGACGGAGGCGGTGAAGCGCGCGACGAAGGCGTCGACGGGCTCACTGAAGCGGCCGCCCCAGGACTGGTTGGTCTTGTCGGTGCTCATGGATTCGCTCGTGATCTGCTTAAAAGAGGGCATGAAAGTGTGCCGCCGATAATAACAGGGTTGCCCGTGGAGGCGTTGATACGCCGCATCGGCATTTTTATTTGTTTGATGGGTGGCAAAGTGCCTTGCCGTCGACCGCGTCCGGGATGAGACTGGAGGCAGGATTGCATAAGGGCTTTAACGCGGGCGATTCCTGAGGTAAACATGGGGTGTTTATTGAAACGATATTTGACGATTGAGCTATATCGTCTTCATGAGCGTCTACAGTTCCACTGACAGGGGTGCAGTGCACCATTGCCGGGTGGTGAAGTCGAACTCCAGGCTAACCATAAAGTAGAGGGGGTGTTCATATTGTGTATCAGCAAACCCTATGACGATGCCCTGCGGTATCGGGCTTCTGGCGGTATTGAACAGGTCCGGGTAAATATTGGTGCCGCTCTCGGGGCACTTTTTGCCGCTCCCGCTAGTCTTAGCGTGGATCGCCGTGACGGAAGTCACCGCACCTGTCTACGCTATCCTTGTGCGAGACTCACGCAGGAATCCAGCGCAATATGAATGTCCTGATCGTTGATGACGAACCCCAAGCCCGCGAGCGACTGAGCCGTATGGTCAGTGAGCTTGAGGGATACACTGCCCTAGAGCCGAGCGCCGCAAGTGGCGACGAGGCCTTGACCTTGATCGAAAGCCTGAAGCCGGATGTCGTGCTCCTCGATATCCGCATGCCGGGCCTCGATGGCTTGCAGGTAGCCGCCCGGTTGAGCGAGCGCGAGTCGCCGCCAGCACTGGTGTTGTGCGCCACCGAGGAGGAATTTTCCTCGGATGCCCTGGCGGCCAGTGGTGTCAGCTTCCTGGTCAAACCGGTCTCTGCCGATGCAGTGCTCAAGGCCTTGAAGAAGGCGGAGCGACCCAATCGCGTCCAGCTTGCCGCCCTGACCCAGCCCGCAGCGCAAAGTGGCAACGGCCCGCGCAGCCACATCAGCGCCAGGACCCGCAAGGGCATTGAGCTGATTCCTGTGGATCAGGTGGTTTATTTTATTGCCGATCACAAGTACGTGACCTTGCGTCACGAGCACGGTGAAGTGCTGCTCGATGAGCCGCTCAAGGCCCTGGAAGATGAATTCGGCGAGCGCTTCGTGCGTATCCACCGCAATGCGCTGGTGGCCCGCGAGCGCATCGAGCGCCTGCAGCGCACGCCCCTGGGGCATTTCCAGTTATTCCTCAAAGGGCTCAACGGCGACGCGTTGATCGTCAGCCGGCGCCATGTCGCAGGCGTGCGCAAGATGATGCAGCAGCTTTAGCCCAAGGGTTACGGCGATGTGCATATCCCATATCCCGGTGCGATGCGGCCAGGGAGGCCCCGCACTTGCTGATTCAAATCAAGGCGCTTGTGCCTGAGCTGTTATTATCTGCCGTATCTATTCAGTACGGATTGATCCATGTCCTCTCGCGAAATCCGCATCGCCACCCGTAAAAGCGCCCTGGCCTTGTGGCAGGCCGAATACGTCAAAGCCCGCCTTGAACAGGCCCATCCGGGCCTCACGGTGTCCCTGGTACCCATGGTCAGTCGCGGCGACAAGCTGCTCGACTCGCCGCTGTCGAAAATCGGTGGCAAGGGCCTGTTCGTCAAAGAGCTGGAAACCGCCCTGTTGGAGAATGAAGCCGACATCGCCGTGCACTCGATGAAAGACGTGCCGATGGATTTCCCCGAGGGACTGGGCCTGTATTGCATCTGCGAGCGTGAAGACCCGCGTGATGCATTCGTATCCAATACCTACGCCTCCCTGGATGAACTGCCGCAGGGCAGCATCGTCGGCACCTCCAGCCTGCGTCGCCAGGCGCAACTGCTGACCCGCCGCCCAGACCTGCAGATCCGTTTCCTGCGGGGCAACGTCAACACCCGCCTGGCCAAGCTGGATGCCGGCGAGTACGACGCGATCATCCTGGCGGCCGCTGGCCTGATTCGCCTGGGCTTTGAAGAACGCATCACCTCTGCCATCAGCGTCGAAGACAGCCTGCCTGCGGGTGGCCAGGGTGCCGTCGGTATCGAATGCCGCACCGCTGACCGCGAAATCCAGGCGCTGCTCAAGCCTCTGGATCACCAGCAAACCGAAATTCGCGTCACCGCCGAGCGCGCATTGAACAAACATCTCAACGGTGGTTGCCAGGTGCCGATCGCCTGTTACGCGGTGCTTGAGGGCGACAACCTCTGGCTGCGCGGCCTGGTGGGCGACCCCGACGGTGGCTTGCTGCTCACCGCCGAAATCCGCGGGCCACAAGCCGACGCCGCGAGCCTGGGTGTGCAGGTGGCCGAAGAACTCCTGGCAAAAGGCGCCGGCGCCATTCTGCAAAAAGTATATGGCGAGGCCGGTCCGCAGTGACCGGCTGGCGTGTGCTGCTGACGCGGCCTGCCGAGGAATCGGCAGCCCTGGCGGTGTCGTTGTCTGATGCCGGTATCTTCAGCAGCAGCCTGGCGTTGCTGGAAACCGAAGCCTTGCCCTTTACTGGCGAACACTCGGTGGTTTTCCAGGACCTGGATCGCTATTGCGCAGTGATCGTCGTGAGCAAGCCGGCCGCGCGCCTGGCGCTGCAATTGCTCGATCGATACGCGCCAGCAGTGCCGAGCTTGCCGTGGTTCAGCGTCGGTGCGGCAACAGCCCAGGTCCTGGCCGAGCATGGCCTGGACGTGAGTTACCCCGAGCTTGGGGATGACAGCGAGGCCTTGCTTGCTTTGCCCAGGTTGCGCGAGGCTGTCGCTGTCGACGCTGCCCGTGTCTTGATCCTGCGCGGGCAGGGTGGGCGCGAGTTGCTGGCTGAGCGTTTACGCGGCCAAGGTGCTAGTGTCGATTATCTGGAGTTGTATCGTCGTTTTCTTCCGGCCTACGACACCGGTGTGCTGATGCAGCGCATTGAAGTGGAACGCTTGAACGGCGTGGTGGTCAGCAGTGGGCAGGGTTTTTTGCATCTGCAAGCGCTCGCCGGCGCCGATTGGCCACGCGTGGCACAGTTGCCGTTGTTCGTGCCCAGTCCACGCGTCGCCGAAATGGCGCGGGCGGCGGGCGCGGAAAAAGTTGTGGATTGTCGCGGTGCCAGTGCCGCGGCTTTGCTAGTGGCGTTACGGAGCCAGCCCGTTCCCACTCTCTAATAACGCAAAGGATGGACACGTGAGCGAAACAGCCTTGCCTAAAGATGAAGCTCAGCCCGCGCTTGATGCGCCTGTTGAGACCCCGGTCACTGCGCCTCGCCGTGGTAACGGCCTGGCGGTCTTCGCCTTGTTGCTCGGTGCCGCAGGTGTTGCGGCCGGCGGCTGGGGGATCTGGCAGGTCCGGGCCCTGCAAGCCAGCAGCCAGCAGCAGTTTGGCCAGGTACAGACCCTGGACGAACAAGCCCAGGGCATCAAGCAGGCACAACAGCAGTTGGCCGCACGCCTGGCACAATTGCCGGGCGCTGATGAGTTGGAGGAGCGCCGTCGGTTGGTGGCGCAGTTGCAGGGCGACCAGCAACGCCTGAACCAGCGTTTGGAAACCGTCCTGGGCGCCAGCCGCAAGGATTGGCGCCTGGCTGAGGCCGAGCACTTGTTGCGTCTGGCCAGCCTGCGCCTGTCAGCGCTGCAGGACATCAACAGCGCCCAGGCGCTGGTGCAGGGTGCCGATGAGATCCTGCGTGAGCAGAGCGACCCCGGCTCCTACGCCGCCCGTGAGCAGTTGGCCAAGAGCCTGGCGGCGTTGCGCAGTGTCGAGCAGCCGGATCGTACCGGGCTGTACTTGCAGTTGGCTGCCTTGCGTGACCAGGTGGTGCAGTTGGCAGCCGTTTCCCCGGAGTTCCAGCTTCAAGAAACCGCACAGGGCCGCCCGACTACCGATACGGACAGTCGCTGGAGCCAATGGTGGGAGCAGATTTCCCGCTACTTCCGTATTGATTTCAACCCCGACGACAACATCCGTCCGCTGCTGGCAGGCCAAGGCCTGAACCAGGTGCGACTGGCCCTGAGCCTGGCGCTTGAGCAAGCACAATGGGCCGCGCTCAATGGCGAGCCAGCGGTGTACGCCCGCGCGTTGGGTGAGGCCCGCAGTGTGTTGCAGGGCAACTTCAACCAGGACAACCCGCAAAGCCAGGCCATGCTGGCGCGCATCACCGAACTTGAGCCCAAGGCCGTCTCGGTGGTGACCCCGGACCTCGCCGCGAGTTTGTCTGCGGTGCAGGCTTACCTTGAACGCCGCCATCTGTCTGCCGACGAAGCCAAGGCTTCCGCCGGTAAGCCGGCGACCCAGGAGTAACGCCGATGAAGCGTTTCTATGTGATCCTCGTGCTGGCGATTGCGCTCGCCCTGGCGCTGGCGGTGGGCATCTCGAAACACACCGGCTATGTGCTGATCAGCTATCCCCATGTGCTGCATTACGAGTCTGGCCTGTGGTCGACCCTGGTGGCGGTGTTTGTCGTCGGTCTGGCGATCTACCTGCTGCGGGTGTTGCTGGGCCTGGTGACGACCTCCGGTGGCGTGGTCAATCCCTGGTCGCGGCGTAACCGTAGCCGGCGGGTGCAGGTGGCTATCGAACAGGGTCAGATGGACCTGGCGGAAGGGCGTTGGGCCAGTGCGGAGCGGCATTTGCACCGTGCTGCGCAAGCTGAGCGCCAACCCTTGCTGTATTACCTCGGTGCGGCCCGGGCAGCCAACGAGCAGGGGCGTTATGAAGAGTCTGACAGCTTGCTGGAGCGTGCCCTGGAGCGTCAGCCCCAGGCCGAGTTGGCCATTGCTTTGAGCCACGCACAGTTGCAGATGGACCGTGGCGACACGGATGCCGCCCTGGTGACGCTACAGGCCATGCATGAGCGCCATCCGCACAACGCCCAGGTGTTGCGTCAGCTCCAGCGCTTGCACCAGCAGCGGGGTGACTGGTCCTCGGTGATCCGGCTATTGCCGGAACTGCGCAAGGATAAAGTGCTGCCCGCCACCGAGCTGGCAGATCTGGAGCGCCGGGCCTGGGGTGAAAACCTGAGCCTGGCCGTCCAGCGCGAAGAGCACGGTGAAGCCGGCCTGCAATCCCTTGAGCGGGCCTGGCAGCAATTGACCTCGGCCCAGCGCCAGGAGCCGCAACTGGTGCTGGCTTATGCCGAACAATTGCGTCAACTGGGCGCCGATGCCAAGGCCGAGGAGGCTTTGCGTGGCGCGATCAAGCGCGGTTACGACAGTCACCTGATCCGCTTGTATGGCCTGCTGCGCGGTGGCGATCCGGCCCGCCAGTTGAAATTCGCCGAAGGCTGGCTCAAGGACCATCCGGGGGATGCCAGCCTGCTGCTGACGCTGGGTCGGCTCTGCCTGCAAAACAGTTTGTGGGGCAAGGCGCGGGACTATCTGGAAAGCAGCCTGCAGGTGCAACGCAACCCCGAGGCCTGTGCCGAGTTGGCGCGGTTGCTGGCGCAGTTGGGTGATACCGAGCGCAGTAATCAACTGTTCCAGGAGGGCCTGGGTCTGTTGGACAGTCGCCTGCTGGCTTCACCGCTACCGGTGCCTGCCCGGGTTTAACGTAGGATATTTTGAAGGGTTGGCTCAGAAGCATCTGGCAACCAACTCTTCAAAATCCTTCGGTTTTGCGGGCTTTAGGGGATTGAGGTGGTTTCCCACACGGCATCACGTAAAATTACCTGCCCTCTGACGGGATATCCCTGCAATCTCGCGGAAGCGTCTGCTCCAGCGCGTATTGAAAGGGGTAAGGTCTTTCCTCTACCGTAACTACCTATCTCTTGCGTTGCGGATAAACAATGTCTTTGGCCCCCTCACGCTCCTTGTTCTTCCTGGCGTTCATGGCCGGTGTGTTGACGTTGGGCGCGTCTTTTTATCTGGAATACGGGGCTCTTTTGCGACCTTGTTTCCTGTGCCTGATCCAGCGCAGCCTGTTGGCGGTGTTCACGCTGATCAACCTGATAGCAGCGATCCATGGCCCCAGGCGTGTAGGCATTTACTTGTATTGGGCGGCGAGCACGGGGTGTGCGTTGCTCGGTGCAGTGACGGCGGTGCGCCAGGTGTTATTGCAGAACATCCCCCCTGACCAGATGCCCAACTGCTGGCCAAGCCTGGAGTACATGATCGATAACCTGTCGCTGGGGCAAGCTCTGCAATTGGCATTCAAGGGCACCGTCGACTGTGTGGAAATCAACTGGACGTTGTTCGACCTGAGCATCCCGGAGTGGAGCCTGCTGTTCTTCGTGGCCATGCTGATACTGGGGGCAACGCAGTTTTCCCGCTTGTTGTCCGGTCAGGGTTTGCGGTTCGTGAAGCACTGATTGGGTGTGTTGGGGCGTAGGAAGGGATTAAACACTTGTATGAACTTTCTGGTCTGCGTACCTTGAAGCCATAGTCATGCGGGCATAATCTGGCCCGCACGCGTTATTGAAACAGTTTGTTCGATGCGGCGTTGTCCGGTTGCCGCTTTATCCTCGAAGTGTTGCGCGGGCAAAAGCGGCACCGCCCATAAGGGAAGAGATCATCATGTTGGAAAGTTGTCAGAATGCTCAGGAACGCTGGGGTGGTGTGCACAAGCTGATCGATAGCTGGTTGAAGGCACGTCACGAACTGGTCCGCTCCTTTGATGCGCTTGGCGAGAAGCCTGAGGCGTTGGCTGAGAACCGTGGGCCCTTGCAGGAATTCTGTGGAGTCCTGGTGGATTACGTTTCGGCAGGGCACTTCGGGGTCTATGAGCAACTGACCAAGGAGGCCGAGGCTTTCGACGACCAACGTGGCCTGGAATTGGCCGAGACCATTTACCCGCGCATTGATGTCATCACCGAAAAGCTCCTCGCCTTCAACGACCTTTGTGATAAAGGCGAGTGTGTTGCCGCGAAATTCAAAGAGCTTGGCGGCCTGCTCCATGAGCGTTTCGAACTGGAAGACTGCCTGATCGAAGTGCTGCACAACGCCCACAAGGAAGAGCCTGCAACCCAGGCTTGAGCCCCGGCGGCAAGACACAAAACGGTGCGCATGGCGCACCGTTTTTCGTTGGGTTCAGGCACCCGCGGCGAGCAACTCAATCTCGAAAACCAGTGGTGTGTAAGGCGCGATCAACTCGCCTGCACCGTCTGCGCCATAGGCTTGTGTCGATGGAATCACCAGGCGCCATTTCGCGCCAACCGGCATCTGTTGCAACGCGCTTTGCCAGCCGCTGATCACACTGTCCAGGCGAAACCATTGGGGCTGCGCGCTCTGATCGAAAATCGTCCCATCGGGCAATCGACCAACATACTTCACTTGCACCCGGTCATTGGCGCCCGGTTTTTTCCCGCTGCCGGGAGTCAGTTCGGTGAGCAGGATGCCGTCAGCCAATTCACGCACGCCGGACTTGGCTTTTTCCGTGCTGAGAAATTTCTGTTCGGTGGCCAGTGCCTTTTCGCTTTGCGGCACCTGTGACTCGATGCTTGCCTGCGCTTCGTGCTGGGCCAGAATCTGTTCGATGCGTGCGTCATCCAGTGCCAGGGGCTTGCCTTGATAGGCTTGCTTGAGGCCGTCGAGCAAGGCCTGTATCTGCAGGTCGGGGACTTCCTGGCGCAGGCGCTCGCCCAGGCTGGCGCCCAGGCTGTAGGCCAGGTCGTGGCTGTCTTTGGACGCCGCCGGCTCACTCGCGTTGGCCACTGAAAGCGACAAACCCAGGATGAAAAAAAGGTAACGCGACATGGGTATTCTCCAGCCGAAAGTGCGGTGGATTATGCCAGTGTGGAGGGGTAAATAACGGAGTGGTTTTTCGTTATATCGATAAGAATTTCTGTGCGGTGCAACGCAACGCATTCGATACTGTCAACATGCCCTAGCGGCGGTAAGAGCAGAGGGCTAGTATGAGCCGCACCCACGTCAGCCAGGAGGTAAACCATGTCGGCCAAACAGAAGCCTGTTAATACCCCGTTGCACTTGCTCCAACAACTCTCGGGCAGCCTGCTCGAACATTTGGAAAGTGCTTGCTCACAAGCCTTGGCTGATGCAGAAAAATTGCTCGCCAAGCTGGAAAAGCAACGCGGCAAGGCTCAGGAAAAACTGCATAAATCCCGCACCAAACTGCAAGACGCCGCGACCGCCGGCAAAGCCAAGGCACAAACCAAAGCCAAGGGCGCCGTAAAAGAACTTGAGGACTTGCTCGATGCCCTCAAGGATCGTCAATCCGAAACCCGCACCTACATCCTTCAACTCAAGCGCGATGCCCAAGAAAGCCTGAAACTGGCGCAGGGCGTTGGTCGCGTGAAAGAAGCGGTGGCTAAAGTGTTGAGCACTCGTACACCGGCCAAGGCAGTTGCTGCCAAGGCACCGGCTAAAGTTGCGGCCAAGCCTGCTGCTAAAAAAGCGCCTGTGAAACCAGCCGCCAAGCCAGCTGCTAAAACTGCTGCTGCGAAACCAGCCGCCAAGCCAGCTGCTAAAACTGCTGCCGCAAAACCAGCCGCCAAGCCAGTTGCTAAAACTGCTGCCGCAAAACCAGCCGCCAAGCCAGCTGCTAAAACTGCTGCCGCGAAACCAGCCGCCAAGCCA